>JALRIV010000207.1 GCA_023255275.1 Crocinitomicaceae bacterium
TAAAGTCATATCGCCAACAGCTTTTACTTGAATAGCGTTTCCTTTGCGAACTTCTTTAATTTCGTTGAAATTGTCTTTTACAGCTTTCACTAAAGCATCTTCACCTGCTTTAGGTTCTGCGTTTTTCTCTTGAAGTTTTAAATCAAGTTTATCTGCATGTTCTTGAATTGCTTTTAAATCAGCTTTTAATGAATCCATTGATTCGTTTTGTTTAGATTCCATTTTAGCCTCTAAAGCTTCGATTAATCCTTTTACTTCTGCTGATTGTTCAGCAGTTTTTGTTTCTACTTGGCTTTTAATTCCATCTAAAGCCGCTTTGATTTCGTTTGCTTCCATTTTTGTTTAAATGTTAAAGTTTGAATGATTTTAATGTGTCTAAAATAATCGGCTTATCATTCAAAGTGTCAGTTTCTGACGGCTCATCAGTAAGTGATTTTAATATAGTTTCAATTTGTCTTAATCTATTGTCGGAATAATTCAAATTATATGATTTTTCAATAAGTTCTAAAATACCGTAAGTAGATTTAATACTCTTAATACCTTGTACAGTACTCAATTCATTTGCTCCCCAAGAAGATAAAAAAGAATACTCCATCAACTTATATTCGGTGATAATACTTTTATTTTTTTGGTCACGTTGCATTACTTTGTACCCAATAGACAATTCAGCATTTAAACCGCTATCATACATCAATTTAACATCGGTAAACATATCCTTACCTAAATCTTTTTTCATATTGAATTGAGTAGTTGTAAGTAGTCCATAAG
>JALRIV010000208.1 GCA_023255275.1 Crocinitomicaceae bacterium
ATCTTTTGCCAATTTAATTCCTCTTACACCGGCAGAACCAAGACCTGAGAACTCTCTTAAATCTTTAGTGGCAAAACGAATAGATTTACCGTTAGTAGTAGCTAACTGAACATCATCATTTTCGATAACAGAAATGACACCAATTAGACGATCACCCGTTTTGAGTTTGATCGCAGCTTTTCCAGTACGGGCAAGTTTGCGTGCACCACTCATCGCCACATCTTTTAATTTATTTTTTCTGATATTTCCTAAACTTGTGGCAAAAACTAAATTATAATTTTCAAAATCACCGATATCTTTTGGCAATGTGAGAATAGAGGAAATTTTTTCATTTTTAGAAATAGGGATTAAATTTACTATCGCCTTACCTCTGGATGTGGGCGTACCAGGGGGAAGTTCGTAAGCTTTCATCGAATACACTTTACCAACAGAAGTGAAGAAAAGAATTGTATCTCTTGTTGTTGCCGCGAATACCTGTTCGAGGAAATCTTCATCTCTCGTTGTCATAGCATTTTTACCCTTACCACCTCTTTTTTGAACTTTATAGGAGGATTTGAGAACACGCTTGATATATCCTTGATGAGACACTGTAACCACAACGTCTTCTTCGACAATTAAGTCTTCGGTATCGACTTCTTCTAAATCATGTTTTTGAATTTCGGTTTTACGAGGAGTAGCAAAATTATCTTTAATTTCAATTAACTCATCTTTTAAAACTTTTAATAATTGCTTCTCTGAATTAAGAATTTTTAAATAAC
>JALRIV010000209.1 GCA_023255275.1 Crocinitomicaceae bacterium
AACAAAGATATTATTTTTAATATTAATATAAAATATATATAAAAAGTATACGTTATTTAGTATTCAATGTTTTTAAGAGTGTTTAGATAATCCTCAAATTCTTTCAAAAATGAGTCTGAAGGTATTATGTTTTTAATTCTCTGATCTGAAGAGTTTTTTATAAGTTTAAAAAAACCTTTTTCACAAGCTTCATTGATCATTATTGCTGATTTAGGTCTAGAAGTTTTGAACAATCTTGTTTTTAATGCCTCAACTGATAATTTTTCATTTAGCTTATAGGCCGACATAACAAGTAACATCATGTGATAATGGGATGGAGATTTTCTAAAAAAATAATTACTTGAAGTTGAGGAATGTTTCATTTGCTCCTCCCAAAATTGAAGTAATGTTTTTTTGTTTTTAATTTCTTCTTCCATTATAAAAAGTTGTTAATTGAGTTGAATTTATATTAGCATAAAGTTTAATTCTACAAGTAAAAGTATCATTTTTGTTTATAGAATGTATAAATAGTTTATCAGTTAATGCATAAGATTTTAGATAATAAGAGTTATTCAATTTCAAACTTTGTTCTTAATAACAAATACAATTTAAATAAAGATAATATTTTTCATAACCTAGAAGAAGATCTCATTACAGAGGCCGTTACAACTATTGAAAATTGGGAAACATATAAACCAACACCTTTGATTGAATTAAATAAACTTAGTTCATATCTCAATATTAATAAGATTTACTATAAAGATGAAGGGTTTAGGTT
>JALRIV010000020.1 GCA_023255275.1 Crocinitomicaceae bacterium
CTTCTTAATAAAAGAGATACCTCACGATACGCCACCGCTTGTTTAGATAAATCATCATAAACAATTAAAGCTGGACGACCAGAGTCTCTGAAATATTCCCCAATTGCAGCACCTGCCATTGGAGCATATACTTGCATTGGAGCAGGATCAGAAGCATTAGCCGCAACGATAATCGTATACGCCATAGCTCCTTTTTCTTCTAACATTTTTGCAATTCCTGCAACAGTAGAAGCTTTTTGTCCAATAGCAACATAGATACAAAATACAGGTTTTCCTGCATCGTAAAATTCTTTTTGATTTAAGATAGTGTCAATACAAACAGTTGATTTTCCTGTTTGACGGTCACCAATAACCAACTCACGTTGTCCACGACCTACTGGGATCATTGCATCAACTGCTTTTACTCCTGTTTGTAATGGTTCTGTTACTGGTTGACGGAATACAACTCCTGGCGCTTTTCTTTCCAAAGGCATTTCGTATAATTCCCCACCGATTGGTCCTTTACCATCGATTGGTTGACCTAATGTGTTTACCGGAATTAGATATTATGTGAAACCAAAATTAGCCATTTACGCAGAAGCGAATGGTGGTTATGCAATCGCTAACATGCAATTTGGGATCACGTTCAAATTGTAATCATTTTTAATGTATTAAAAGTCCAGGTGAAAGCTTGGACTTTTTTATGGCCCAGAGTTAACCAATTATGCAGGTTTACATTAAAGATTTTGTTTTTAATGGAAAAAGCTTTAATTTTAATATACTTAATCACAGTTTTATGTCAGAAGGAAAAACAAGTTCATTTATATTAGGTTCATTAATTGGTTTTGGACTAGGTGTATTATTTGCTCCCGATAAGGGAAGTAATACTCGAAAAAAAATTGTGCAGTCTTTTGAAGACGAAAAAGAAGAGTGGAAAGATAAAGTACAAGGTTTAATGGACAACTTGGTTTCTCATCTGGAACAAGGAACCGCTTCTGCCAAAGATCTCAACAATAAAGCGCATGATCACACCCAAGAACTTATCGAAGAATTGGAGCGCAAATTGGCGGCTTTAAAAAGTAAATCTTAACCAATGGCATTTGAACCCCTAAAAGATAATTTTCATCATTTAGAAGATGATGTGAAAGATTATATCGATGCTCAAAAGGAGTATTACAAGCTCCTTGCCTTGAAATATGTAGCAAAATCTGTATTAAGCATCATTAAAATCACGCTCTTTACATTGATTATCAGCATGGCATTTCTTTTCCTATCCATCGGTGTTGCTTTCGATTTGGGAGAACATTGGGGGGATAATGCACTTGGCTTCTTGTTCATTGGCGGTTTGTATTTAATGGTGTTTATTCTACTTTTTATTTTCAGGAAGAAACTGTTTAGAAAAAGTATATTGAAGCATTTTACAGATGTTTTTTACCATCAGAAGGATTAACTATGAAAAAACATTTTGAAAATTTTGAGGATTTAAATCAAGAGATTGAAATTGCAAAACTGCAGAAGGATTTACAATTCCTCAAAGTCAAAAAACAATTCTCCAATACGTTAGATGAATTGAAACCGAAAAACTTGGTTTCAGGTGCCTTGTCCGCAGTTGGTGAAAGTATACAGTCGAACTTTTCCATCAATGAAATTTTAATCAAATGGTGGGAAAAATATAGAAATAAACCATCAAAACCGGAACACGAGGACTAATTATCCTTATCTTTAGGGGAATATAATTTGATAGAATTGTCTCCATTCCATATCCATAAATCCAACGGTAAAAAAGAATCTTTTTCCAAAAGAAAACTCTTTTTATCTCTCGAAAAATCAGGCGTATCGTTTGACCTTATGAATGAATTATGGGAGGAACTAAAACCTCATTTAAACGAGGGGATGAATACCACCATGATTTATCGTTGGGTTTCTCAATACTTGCGCGAACACTCAGAAGGTTTAGCCGCTAGGTATAGTTTGAAAAAGGCCATCATGGAAATGGGACCATCTGGTTATCCTTTCGAAAAATTAGTTTCAAAAGTACTGGATAAAGAAGACTTTAGAACCCAAACAAGTCAAATTTTAAATGGTATTTGTGTGAACCACGAAGTGGATGTAGTCGCTCAAAAAGAAAATAGGATACAGTATATTGAATGTAAGTACCACAACAAACGAGATGTCAATTGCGATGTGAAAGTACCTTTATACATTCATTCCCGGTTTAATGATTTGGTCGCTTTTGCACGTCAACAAGGGATTCAAAAAGAATATGAATCTTGGATTTACACCAATACCGGTTTCACCGAAGATGCTATCCAATATGCCACATGTTCAAAATTGCATCTTGTGGCTTGGAATTACCCAAAGAATAATGGCTTAAATGATCGTTTAGATCGGCTTAAAATATATCCAATTACTTGTTTAACTACCATTTCCTCTGATGAAAAAGCCCTTTTAATGAGTAAGGATATCATTTTAGTTCAAGAACTATTATCCAACACGAGGGTATTGCGAAATTTAAGTTTAACACAAGAAAGACGTCATCGAATTATGAATGAATGCTTACATTTAACTGAAGAAAATCATGGAAAAAAATAAATTACAAGTGACGTTTTTGGGGGCTGCTGGAACAGTTACCGGATCCAAGTACCTAATTGAAAATCAAGACCAACGCATTTTAGTCGATTGTGGTTTATTTCAAGGATTAAAGGAATTGCGAAATTTAAATTGGCAAAATCCACCCATCGATGTTGCTACGATTGATGCGATTGTATTAACGCATGGCCATTTAGACCATTGCGGATACTTGCCGAGGTTAGTAAAATTAGGATTCAAAGGCATGATCTATGGTTCTGCAGCAACCGTGGAAATTGCAAAAATCATCATTGCAGACTCTGCAAAAATTCAGGAGGAGGATGCAGAGCGAGCAAATCAACATGGCTATTCAAAACATGAAATTGCGAAGCCTTTATATACGCTTGACGATGTCGCGAAAACATTACCCTTATTTCAAAACGCTCCTTTGGAAAAATGGGTACAGGTCGCTGACGATTTCGAGGTTCGTTTTCAGTTGAATGGACATATTTTAGGCTCTACTTTCATTGAGGTGAAAGTGAATGATCAAGTATTGGTCTTTTCAGGCGATATCGGACAAGAGAAAGATGTCATGCTTCGTGTCCCTTTAAAACCGAAACAAGCCGATTATTTATTTATCGAAAGTACGTATGGAGATCGTTTGCATCAAAAGCAGGACACGTTAGCTTATTTGGAAGAAAAAATTAATTCGACTATCGAAAAAGGAGGCACCATCATCATTCCTGCTTTTGCAGTAGAAAGAGCACAGGTATTGATGTATTATTTATACCAATTGAAAATGCAAAACCGTTTGCCAGAAGTCCCTTTAATTATGGATTCTCCGATGGCTACCGATATGGTGCATTTGTTTCAAAAATTTCACGATTTTCATCAATTATCCCATCAAGAATGCGCGGCCATTTTTAGCACCTTCAAAATGGTGGGCGATCATGGAGCAAGTAAAAAGGTAGTTGCTTCGGATGTGCCTAAAATTGTGGTTGCTGCCAGTGGAATGGCTACCGGCGGAAGGGTTTTATCGTACTTGGCTAAATATATTGGCGACGAAAATAGCACCATTTTATTGGTTGGTTTCCAAGCTGAAGGTACCCGTGGTAGGCAAATGTTAGATGGATGCCATGAAGTTAAAATGTATGGTAAGTTTTTCAAAGTACGCGCTGAAATTGGAAGCATTACCGGTTTATCAGCACATGGAGACCAATCCGATTTATTGAATTGGGTCAACGAACTTCAAGAGGCACCAAAAAAGGTCTTTATCGTTCATGGAGAACGACAAGCATCGGATGCCTTTCGAGTTAAACTGATGGATCAATACCATTGGAACATCGAAATTCCAAGTTTGTATCAAACTGTTGTATTGGATTAATTAAAGTCCGTACAAACTGCTCGTACTGTTTCCATGACAAGAATTACAAGCACCAGAGGTGAGTGAGCTTGACATGTATTTAGTACCATTTGAAGTCACGATTGCCGGGTAAAGTCCAGAATAATCAAACTCATCCGTGCGGTGAAAATTTCCTTTAGCATCAATCGGAATGGTATATTTTAGGGCTCCTGTTCCATTTGGACCCGTGTAGAACTTTACAGTTCCTGAAACTAATGGCACCGTGAAGTTTGCATTGTATACACTACCAGCCGCATTGAAACAGCCTTCCCCTTTTCCTTCACTGTAATGACATGTCATGCAATTCTGACCAAAATTATGACTGTCATCGCTGCCCGCTTCGCTGTTGTTGGATTCTTTACAATTTTTATTCTTCTTACAAGAATTCAAAGGAAGTAACATGGAAATTCCTAAAAAAAGGAATACGAGGTAGGTTTGGATATTTTTCATCAATAATGGTTTTATTAAAGTAAAGACTAAAATAATGAGGAAAAGTTGCATGATTAATCCGTTAATACCACTCAACCATTTACAACGGAATACTAATTCGAAAAGTGGTTCCTTCGTTGATTACGGATTCTTTCACGAAAACTTTACCCTTGTGGTAATCTTTAACGATTCTTCTCACCAGCGACAAGCCCAATCCCCATCCTCTTTTTTTGGTTGTGAAACCGGGTTTAAAAATGGATTTAAATTGATTAGGAAGTAATCCTTTTCCGGTATCTTTAATGTCGATGTGTGCCCATTCTGGCGCTTGTGACAAGGTAATGGTTAGCGTTCCCGTGTTTTCCATTGCATCAATGGCATTTTTCGTAATGTTTTCGATCACCCATTCCATCAAAGGTGCATTGTGTGCGCATTCGATTTCGGTTTCACCGGTGATATGAATTTCAATTTTATCTGAAATTCTGGATTTTAAGTAATCGATAACCCCTTTTACCGTTAAGTACAAGTTGCCTGGCTCTAATTTTGCTCCGGAACCAATTTTTGAAAAACGTTCGGTTACCTTGGTTAATCGATAAATGTCTTTCTCCATTTCTTGGGTAACCATGGTGTCGTAATCTTTGGCTTTTAACAATTCTACCCATGCCATTAACGATGAAATGGGTGTGCCTAATTGGTGAGCTGTTTCTTTCGCCATTCCTGCCCAAACTTGATTTTGCTCTGCTTTTCTGAAAGTGCTAAAAATAATGTAACCGATGATGATAAATAAGCCAATGATAATGAATTGAATGTAGGGAAAATAAACCAATCGTTTTAACTCCGGACTATCATCGAAATACAATGAATAGGATTTCCCATCGTTAAAATTAATTTGGATGGGTTTGTTTTCCTTTTTCAGTTGATTCAATGTTGTTTTTAAATGTACTGAATCCAATTGAACTGCTGGTAAATTACTTCCAATAATTTTTTGCGAAGCATCCTCCACTAAAACGACAGGGACCATATCAGTGTTGTTGATCAATTCTTGATTGAAATCATTTAAAATGGAGTCTTTTTCTCGTTCAAGCTGCGCAATTTCTTTGGAGTCATCGTATACATAGGTCATGAATAACCCTTCGTAAACTTCAACGGTAAAGGGCTCGTTTTTTAATCTCCATACTTTTGCCAAGGCGATTAAACTATCTTCAAACAAGTGATTTAACTCTTTTTTCGTATAATTTGGATTAATTTTGCGAAAATAACTCGTATCGAAATCTAGATTTACACTTCCGGATACATTTTTTTCACCCTCTAACAAGATGACAGGAATATCCTTATTTTGTTCGATGATGGATAACGGAAAACTAAAATCCGGAATTTGGTCTAAAGGACTTGGCTTGGATAATTCTTTTGTTGCACTTACCCAAACATTCATTTCTTGGCGTTCTTTTTCCCTCAGCTGTTTAAAAATCGAGGTAGTCAATTGAACGAGTTCAAGTTTCTTTTTAATCGCATCAGCCCATTGAGTAGCCTTTTGTTTTTCACGATCCGAAACTTTACTGACAATATTATTGGAAACAAATAAGGAAAGTCCGACCAAAACGATGGCCACCAGCAACAAGGCTATTTTCCATTTTTGTTTATTTGAATATAAATTCATAATAGTTGTAAGTGTTTTTCCACCATTTCGCAAACTAAGTGGTGATTAAAACGAGCAGCCTCTCTTTTTATTTCGGCAGTATTGAAATTTGTTTTTGATTGGATAGCTAACATTTTTGCAGCTAAATCTTCTACATTTAGCGGTTCAAAAGTCATTCCACAAGCTGAATTTTGAAGTAAGGCTTTTGTTCCTGCTGCGTTACTTCCTAAAACAGGGGTGCCGGCTGCAAAAGATTCAATGGTCACCATTCCAAAAGTTTCTGCTTTTGAAGCCATAACAAAAACATCGATCGCTTTATAAAATGGCGCAATTTCTTTACGAAAAGGCAGGAGATGCACTTCATGTTCCCAATGATTTTCAGCAATCATTTTTTTCATGGCTTGAAAATAATCATCTCCTTCATTTTTGGTCGGTTCTCCCAGAAAAACCAAATGAATGTTCGGATTTGCAATTCTTTTTTTCGCTTCTAATAGTAATAATTGTCCTTTTCCTGGATCAAAACGTCCGATGATACCAAAGAGAAATGGAGTCTCTGGAAGTCCTAAAGACTGACGGATTACATACCGATCCGGTAAATTTTCAAAGGCCTGTAAGTCCAGTCCAGAAGGAATTTCAACAATTTTAGCTCGATCGAAACGGGTCATTGTTTCCACTTGAGTTTTCAGGTAAGGTAAGGGACAAGACCATAAATCGATAAATCGAAAACGAAGGGTATGTAAGAAATTCGTTTTAGAAACCCCAAATTGCATTTCCATAAAGTAACTCACATGCAGGTTGTTCTTTAGTTTCCATTTTGCAAATGCTGCAATACTCATGTCATAGGTAGAACGAATCAACAAATGACTGATGTCATGTTCGCGCAATAAATCCACTAGTAAACGACCTTTTTTAAAATCGTAGTATTTTTTATGGGGTGGAATCAAAAGGGTTGGAATTCCCCAAGCCACTGCATTCTGATGGAAGGGACTATTTTCGAAACAAATGGCAAAGACTTGATGACGGCGTTCTTTCATCCATAAGGCATTTCGAAGATGATTCATTTCTAAACCACCCCAACTCCAACTACCGCATAAATAGCCTAATTTCTTTTCCATTGTTGTAAATTTAAACATTAACTTTGTGAATCAAATCAAAATATCCATGAGAATTATATTTGAAAAGCCGATTTTATTGTTTTTAATTTCTGCCTTCATCATTGCGCTACCTCTGTGTCTTTTTCCGATTAATTTGTTCCCTGGAGCCATTGTTTACCAAGAAGGATTAAGTGAATTAACCGTGGACGCGCCTCTAAGTTTATCCTATTTTTTAGGCCTAGGTTATGAAAAAGGAGATTTGGAATATGTTAAAACATTTTATCTTCACAAGCAAGGTATATTATTAGCCGTCCTATTTATTGCTGGATTTCCCGCTTTGCTGACCTATCGTGTCTACCTTAAAAAAATGGAAAAAAAATAAACGCCATGAGAAGAATCTATACTCTAAAAACCTGTTCAACTTGTGTGCGCATATTGAAAACAATAGATCCCACATCCGATTTTGAAATCATAAACATCAAGGAACAAGCCATTTCAGCTGATGATTTGGATGCGATAAAATCTAAAGTAGGCAGTTACGAAGCGATATTTTCTAAAAAATCGCAAAAATATAAATTGCTTGGCGAGCGCGCGAAAACTTTAAAGGAGGGAGATTTTAGGGATTTAATGTTGCAAGAATACACCTATTTAAAAAGACCTTTCATTCTGATCGACGATGAGGTTTTTATCGGAAATTCCAAAGAAACAGTCGAACAAGCAAAATCCAAAATGGAATCCATTCGTTCATGAAGAAAATATTCAGTGCCCATTTAGCGCTTTTTATGGTGAACACCTTGTATGGTGCCAGTCATGTTATCGCTAAAGGCATCATGCCTTTCATTTTAACGCCAAACGTGTTTATTTTTTTCAGAGCAATGGGTGCAACTCTTTTGTTTTGGATCATTCAGTTCTTCTTCATTAAGGAACGCGTAAAACGTAAAGACATGGCTTTAATCGCACTCTGCGGCTTGTTTGGAGTGACCATCAATCAACTTTTTTTCTTTCATGGATTGAATTTATCTTCATCCATCAATTCAGGAATCATCATGACTTTGAATCCCATCATAGTGGTGATTTTGTCGTTTTTTATTTTGAAGGAGCGCATCACCAACAGGAAGTTGCTCGGTGTATTTCTCGGCACATTGGGGGCTGCATTGCTCACCCTTTCTGGTAAAAGTATTGGTGATTCATCCCTAGGCGATTTATTTTTATTTATCAATGCCGTGAGTTATGGTGTTTATTTAGTAATTGTAAAACCCTTAATGGTGAAATATAAACCGATAACCGTGATTACGTATGTGTTCACTTTTGGAACCATCGGTGTGGCTTTATTTCCCCCTACTTTGGTCGAATTGACTCAAACGCAATTTTCAATTATCGATGGATACATGTGGTTAAAAATAGCTTATGTCATCATTGGGGTTACCTTCTTCACCTATTTGCTCACCATGTATGGATTGAAATACCTAAGTCCTACCATTTCAAGTTCTTACATCTATTTACAGCCCGTTTTAGTGATTCTTTTCGCGTACTTGTTCGCTTATTTAGAATGGAGTGAGGATTATTCTGGAAGCATTACTTGGTTAAAAATGGCTTACATGTGTATGATTTTTTTAGGAATATTCATAATATCTTATCCAATGCGAAAGAAATTGAAACAGAAATCCTAATTTTGAATTCAATTAAATAAAATGAAAGTAACCGAACATCTTCAAGCCGCAAAAAAAACTTTATTCTCTTTTGAAATATTGCCTCCTTTAAAAGGAAAAAGTATTGCATCGATTTACGAAGGAATTGACCCTTTGATGGAGTTCAAACCTAAGTTTGTCAATGTTACTTACCATCGTGAAGAATACATTTACAAGGAACGCGAAAATGGCTTGCTTGAAAAAATGTCTATGCGCAAAAGACCCGGTACGGTTGGTATTTGTACAGCGATCATGCATAAGTATCACGTGGATGCAGTTCCTCATTTAATTTGTGGGGGGTTTAGCAAAGAAGAGACGGAAAATGCATTGATCGATTTGCAATTTTTAGGCATCGATAATGTATTGGCATTGCGAGGCGATTCCATTAAAACGGAAACGATTTTTCGTCCACATACCGATGGACATGAGCACGCTGTAGATTTAGTGAAACAAATTCAAGAAATGAATAAGGGCAACTATTTGATGGAAGATATTCAAATGGAACCTACAAACTTTTGTACAGGTGTAGCAGGTTACCCAGAAAAGCATTTTGAGGCGATGAATTTAGCGACCGATTTACATTACTTAAAAGAAAAAGTAGATGCCGGTGCTGAGTATATTGTGACTCAGATGTTTTTCGATAACCAAAAATATTTTGATTTTGTAGATGCTTGTCGAAAAATTGGCATCCAAGTACCTATTATACCGGGATTAAAACCGATTAAGTCGCTTAATCACATTTCATTTTTACCTAAATTTTTCCATAT
Organism: Crocinitomicaceae bacterium; assembly: GCA_023255275.1. Lineage (GTDB taxonomy): Bacteria > Bacteroidota > Bacteroidia > Flavobacteriales_D > Crocinitomicaceae > JALRIV01. Next base: position 9,561 of record JALRIV010000020.1, read on the forward strand.
TGATTTCCCTGAGGCGCTATCTAAGGAATTATTAAAATGTAAAACCAATTTACAAGTGGAACAAGTTGGAACGGAGTGGGGTATTGCTCAATCAAAAGAATTGGCAGCTCATCAGGTTCCGTGTATTCATTATTACACGATGTCAAATTCCAACCAAGTGAAAAGCATCGCCAAAGAGATATTTTAATAATAGTTGCAAAGCAATGCTTATTCCCTTAATTTAGCCATATGAAATACATCATCTTTCTTATCCTATTTTCGTTAAGTCTTCAAGCTTGGACACAAAAACCTCAGTTTAAATTGAGAAATGCATTGGTTATCGGTCAATTGGAAAAAACAGAGGATCGCTATTCAGTTGAAATCAATGTCACCGAAGTTTTCGATCAGTGTGGAATTAAAGCAAAGCCTTCTTTGAATTTTTTAAAATATGGAGAAAATCCGCAAGATTTAAGTAAGGATTCATTAACCAATCTTTTAAGATCGAAAGGAATTGACACCTATGTCATTGTTTCAATACGAGGGTATGACCGCAATTATAAACGTTCAAACCACCAAGAGGGTCTTGAGACCGAATTAGGGGAAGGGAATATTTTTCCGATTTATAGAGAGGAAGCCACTTCAGTTACCTTTGAATTCACCTTCTATCGCAATGGCGTTATTTTAGGAAGTGATTTGATAAAATGCGGTAATGTATCGGATCGCGATGGTGTGATGAAAAAATTAAGAAAACATTTATCCAAGCGCATTTTGAAAAAATGGAGGAAAGGGTAAAACTATTTTAAGTTTTTCTTGTTCTTCTTAAAAACATCATGAACATCTACGATTTTAAGGTTAAAAATATCCAAGGCATAGAAATCGATTTATCTATATATCAAGGTAAATGGATTTTAGTAGTCAACACCGCTAGTAAGTGTGGTTTTACGCCTCAGTTCAAAGGTTTAGAAGCATTGTATCAAAAATATTCGGACCAATTGGTCATATTGGGTTTTCCATGTAATCAATTTGGAAATCAAGAGCCTGGAGACGAAAAGTCTATTCAAGAGGGGTGTATGTTAAACTATGGTGTGAGTTTCCCGATGTTTTCAAAAATTGATGTGAACGGACCTCATGCATCGCCTTTATACACCTATCTAAAAAAAGCATTGCCCGGATTTTTGGGGAATAACATCAAATGGAATTTCACAAAATTTTTGATTAATCCAGAAGGAAAACCCGTGAAGCGATTTGCATCCATCACAAAGCCGGAAAAAATAACAACTTACCTAAAGTAAAGGTTACTTGCCCATTAATTTGGCAACATATTTTCCAATAATATCAAATTCTAAGTTTACTTGATCGCCCACCTGAAGGGTATGGAAATTCGTGTGCTCATAGGTATACGGAATAATATGTACGGAAAAGGAATTCGAGGTGGAATCAACGACCGTTAAACTCGTGCCATTAATGGTAATTGAACCTTTCTCGACCGTTACTGCATTTCCTTCGTAGGCAATCGTGTAAATCCAACTTCCATCGGCATTTTGGATGTTGACCACTTTTCCAATTTGATCCACATGTCCTTGAACAATATGTCCATCCAAACGTCCGTTCATTTGCATGCAACGCTCTAAATTTAGTTTACTTCCAACTTTCCAGGTTCCAAGATTTGTTTTCTTGATGGTTTCATCAATCGCTGTTACGGTATGCGTATCTCCTTCTACCGCTACCACCGTTAAACAAATTCCGTTGTGGGCTATACTTTGATCAATTTTAAGCAAAGCACTAATTGGACTTTCGACCACTAAATGGAGGTTACTGTCTTCTTGGATGACCTTTTTGACTAGACCTAATGATTCAATTATTCCTGTGAACATTTCTTTTTTTACAAAATTACGCAAAAAATCACGAAAAAAAATTGAAAGTATCTATTAATATAACTTGCAGAAAATCAACAATAAAAACGATTATAATCATTTACAAACGAAAAATATTCGAATGTAAACGGTTAATAGTCGAATAAAATTTTCAAGTCGACTCAACTTTGCATTGTCGAATTCAACAACTGGGTTCAGAGGACAAAAACAATGTGATCAAACAATTAAAACACACAACATGAACAATTTAAAAAACAAAGTAAGTTTGATGGGAAGATTAGGGGTAATGCCTGAATTTACAAAATTTGACAATGGGAGTCAAAAAACACGATTTACCCTAGCGACGAGCAGTGCCTATAAAGATAAAAAGGGTACATGGGTGGAACAAACAGAATGGCACACGATCATCATGTGGGGTAAATTAGCAGAGAAAGCGGCTCACGAATTATCGAAAGGTCAAGAAATAGTACTCGAAGGAAAAATCACTTATCAAACTTTCGAAACAAAAGCAGGAGAAAAAAGAACTGCAACAATCATTGAAGCGCAAGATTTTTTAATAGTTGAGCGCAAAGTAACCGAAAAGAAAGCATCCTAATCTAACCTAACCACAGGGTCGGTTCCGGCCGACCCTTATAAACTGAAAAATTATGAATCACGTAAATTTAATTGGCAAACTAAGTTCAGATCCAAAGATCATTCAACTTGAAAACGGTAAACGCATCGCACAGTTTACTTTAACAACAAAAGAACAATACCTTGACGAAACGGGGAATGTGAAATCTAAAAGTCAATGGCATCGCATTTCGGCATGGGGAAAATGGGTAAAGGTGCTCGAGGAATTATGCGAAAAAGGAATGCAAGTGGCCGTGGAAGGGAAATTAGTCACCCATTTTTACAGTGCTCAGGGCGCTAAAAAAACGCAAGTAGAGGTAGAAGCAAATGACATCATTATTCTTTAATTAAATCTAAGACATATGTTACAATTATCAAATCATATCACTTTAATTGGAGACATCAAAAGCACTCCAAAAATTACCAAATTTGAGAACGGAAATAAGGTAGCACGTTTAAATATTGCTACAGAGAAAAATTACCGAGCAAATGATGGCAAAATTAAGACCGGATGGGAATGGCATCGACTTTTTGCATGGGGAAATTTAGCCGAATTTATAGAGACCTATGGCGTTCAAGGAAAGAAAATTGCCGTTCATGGAAAGTTGGTTAATCGCACTTATCTTAATCCCAATGGACAAAAAAGAAATATTACTGAAGTAGAAGTACAGCACATCATTGGAATTTAAAATTAACCACACCTAACCTACCATGCAGCTATAAAGGGGGAGGCTTAATGTCTTTCCCTTTAATAGTTTCTATAGTCATTCCAAAGTTGACTTCTAATTCCGATCACAGGCATATAAGTCAAATTCTTCGATAGGGTAGTGAACATCAAATGATTTTCAAGAAAAATTTGCCATCGTTGATAGGGAAAAATATTCCATGCAGCACTGATATAAGTTTTAACTCCATTGAAACCAGCGCCTTGACCAATTTTGTTTCCGAATTCACTGGGCCAATTTACATAACTTGCATAGATGTTATTACCATAATTTAAACTGTCTTTTGAACCGCCTTGTAGGAAGTAATTCGCAAACAATTTAAACGTAAATTTTTTCCAAGTCCATTTTGACTCTAAAGCCAATTCTGTAAAACTCGAACCATACGGATGAGCTAAAGGATTATGCAAATGTCCATAGTTTTGAGCTCCACTGATGTGAGCATAAGTATAAGGTCTTACCAAGTTCATTTCGATTCGATGAAAAGATTTTACCTTTTCAAATTGATGGTAATTCTTCCAACCCAATTGCACCCCATATTTATTTGCCCACCATTTGGAACGACTTCTGATTTCCTTTAGTAAAAATTCATCCAATAGCAATTGGGTATAAAAAGTGTTTTTTCGGTATTTTGCGGCAATTGATATTCCCATCAAAACATTATCTGAAGAGCCTAAGCCATATTCTTGCGGTCGGAATAAGATCACAGGATTTAAATATTCTACTTCATATCCTCGATTAAATAAGGTGTCTTTGGGCTGGAAGACTACACTTTCAAAAACGCCAATATTTAACCATTTCGTTGCATTAAAACTAACATAATGGGTGGTGGCATTTTTGTGTTGAAATTGTGAATTGATTTTTTCACCTAAAAATTGATAAAGGACCATATATTCCACTCGCCAAAATTTTACACGAATTTGTCCGTAAGGGAATGGTTTTCCATAATCACTTAAAAACAAGGATCGACTCCCTTCTCCGATAAAATGTTGGTCTAAACCAACTTGGAAATGGAAAAAGGAATTGGGAGTATATCCAACACGAGCTCTTAAATCGGTAAAGTAATCATTTGATTTATCTGCATATTGAAAAGCGCTTTTGGGCATAAAGTTAGAATCACTAGAGCCTATGGATTGCAAGGCCATGAATCTAAAAAACCATTTTTTATTCAATTCGCTACTGATGTGAAATCCTAATCCTGATTTCCCCCAAGTGTTTTTATGAAATCCTAATGCTCCGTCGATTAAGCCGCCAATTTCAAACCTATTTTTTGTGGAGTCATTTTTCGGGGAATTGATTACCTGTGATTGTCGAATGCTTGGCAAAATACTGGTATGGTCATCAATAGATTTTAGGGAAATACTATCGGTTGGTAAGGCTTCATATAGATACGAAATTTGGCCTTGAGACCAAACAGCCCAGTAAACGGTAATTAAGAGATATGTAAGTAAGTATTTCAAAAGTCTTGATACGTATTAAAAATAGCAGTTTTTATTCCACCGGAAAGTGTAAATGTGGCTGGGTATCCTAAATCATTTCCATTGCGATAGACACTTTGAACAAAAACACAAAAATTCATTTTGCGATTAAAGCGGTAACCAATTTCGGATTGCTGATAAAAAATGGATAATTTCTTTTTTAAAGATATTTCTTGCACTGGAGAAAGCGCGTTTTGTTGGAAATGGTTCGAAAAATATTGATTGAACTGAAGATTTACATAACATCTTTTCCATTCATAATTAGCCCTTAAAAGCACCTCTTGAAATCCGTTTCCTTTGGGATGAGCCATCGCTAAATTGGAATGACTGTAGTTGATTCGCGCATTTTCCGATTGGTACATGTTTTCAGTGGCCCCATTATATTCCAATTGCAACATCATATTTTTTTGCCGCTGACTTGGATACCAACGTGTTCCCAATTGCCATGCAAATTGATTTTCTTCGAAATTTCCAGAAGCAAATTGCGTATAAGTCAACCATTGTTTTCCAATAATCATAGAAAGATCTATTCCAGTTACCGCGTAATATTTATTTTGTTTGACTAAAAAATGATTGAGGATGGGCACTGGATTAAAGAAAAGCGGATTTGTTTTAATTTGAGAAATGGAATCACCTTTAGACCAGATAGCTCCTTCAAAGAGACTTATTTTAAATCGTTTGCTTGCCTGATAACTCAAGTAATATGTACCCATTAATTTGGTTTCATACATAGCCTCTGGAGTTGAATGGTAAGGCCTACGCATTAAATTCAAAAGCCTAGCTCGATCGTAGGTATAACTCCATTTTGAATTGATTTTCCAGTCGATTCTAAAGTATGGTGCAACGTGACTGTTATCGGCCAACAACATTGATCGGTAGCCCGTCCCGACAAAGCGAGGATTATTCCCAGCCATAATTTTCAAAAATCGAAAAGGGGTGTAGACAAAATTCCCAACCGCGTAGGCGTAATCAAAAGCATCAATTTTAAAAGGTTTTGTTCTTCCTCCTCCTAAAATGACAGCGTTTTGACGTTGGTAGCTCGAATCTGAATTTTGCGGATAAAATTCTCCGTTTGATAAATAGAATTCGCGTTGATAGGTTGCAAAACGAGCTTGGTTTTCCACGAAATAGGTAAAAAATGAAAATTGTTTGCCGATGGTTCCGTCAATGTATGCTCCCCTTGAATTTTGAAATAATCGTCTTTTAACCGTGTCGTTAAATTCTTTACCCATGGCAAAATTAAAAATGGGTGAAATATTTAGGGTATAATCTTTATGTCTTACCTCGATGAGGTGTTTTTTGAAAAGGGTTTCTGTAAAATCATAATATTGGATACTTGAATCCGCTATTTTTTTTGTGAGTGGAAGGTCATTTTCAGAAATCGGCAGAAAGTTGCTAGGCTGATATTCCAACAAATAACTGGGTTGATTCAGATGGTCTTTGTAAAAAGACGCCATGAAAAGCGTATTGTTTTGTGCCTTCAAGAAGAACCCAAATACCAAAGCGATAGAAAATAGTAGCCATTTCACCATTTTTCGTGGAATTTATTCGTTTTAGCAACAAAATATGGATTCAACAAATTGGCTTTGTTGTACTGTAATGGTAAACCGGTAGTTGCGTGGGTAACCTCTCCTCCTAAAGCTTTCAAAATAGCATGCCCAGCTGCAATGTCCCATTCCATGGTAGGTGCGAAACGAGGGTAAAAGTCGGCTTTCCCGGCAGCAAGATCAAAGAATTTCAAGGCCGACCCTTTTTTTACAAATTCAATCGTTTCAACCGACTCCTTAATTTCATGGATCAATTGTAGTACTGGTCCAGAATGATGGGATCTTGAACAAGCCATGATCAGTGGAGAATTCAATTGAGAAGGTGGAGAAAGCGCATGCCAGTTTTCTGGAGTATCCAAATCTTTGAAATGGATAAGATAGGCACCGAATTCAATACCACCTAATAAGATTTGTTCCGAAACGGGATGTGCAATGATTCCAAATACACTTTCCATTCCCCGAATATGGGCAATGTTAACGACAAATTCACCATTTTTTTTAACGAATTCTTTGGTTCCATCTAACGGATCAACACACCAAGATTCTGTCCAGTTTTTTCTGATTTCGAAAGGAGTTTCCTCGCTTTCTTCATCGGTGATAGGAATATTGGTTTTAGATAAAAGGTCGCGGATGATTTTGCTAGAACTCACATCAGCCAAAGTAACGGGAGATCCATCATATTTCAATTCCGTTTGAAAAGGTTCCTGATAAACTTCCATAATCTTCTCTGAAGCAGATTTTGCCGCATGCAAAGCAATATGGTAGATATCAGGTAAATTTCGTTTCATGTAATCAAAAATAAAAAAAAAGACCGCCATTGGCAGTCTTTCTCGCTATTATTTTAAAAAAATTAATGTCTAACCACTAATTTTCTGCTGATTGGTTTTATTCCTGCACCGTCAATGATGACAAAATATACGCCACTTTTAAAGTCAGAAACATCAATTTTCTTTTGTTGAATCATTTGATCTTTGTAGACCACATTTCCTAGTACGTCCATTACTTTAACTTGCGCCGCATCTGTTCCAGAGTAATTGATGGTCAACATTTCAGAAACTGGGTTTGGCATAATAGATAAGGTAACTTCTTGTTTCACTTCTTTGATCCCTAAAGTAGAACTTACCTCTACGTCAACTGAATCCATGAAGCTAGAGCCTTTGGTGATGTAATAACGAATTTTAGCAATTCCTGAGTTGCTGTTAGGATTGATGTGCATGGTTCCCAGTCCTGCTTGTCCTGTTGGAATGGTGAACGCATCTGGAGTTACCCAAGAAGTATTTGCGTTAGCACCGTAGCAGTTTCCTAAACCTCCCTCAAGCCCCCAACATACATAGTTAGTCCATCCGTTAGGCATGGTCACATGTAATCGGGTAATTTTCCAAGATTGGTCAAGACCTGTATTGTTATGAAACAGTAAATCTACAACTGCTTCTTGGTCTGGAGTGGTACTAACCATGTGGGTAGCACCTGAAATATCAGTAGATGAACCTGTCACTGTAATAGAAACCTGAGCTTGGGCTGTTAGTACAATTGAAAGGCCTAATAAAAGTATAAGTTTATTCATATTGAAGTAATGTATAAAAGTTCAATTTTACCAAATATACAATATTTAGCCTATTAATCGTAAAATATTTTAATAAATTTAACAAAAAGTAAAAGTTAGAAATATAAGGAAAGGACTGACTTTTCTTTAATTTAAAGGAAAATACATCAAAAATAACTTTTTAGGAATTCAAGGTTGCCGAAATAAATAACGATCGTAATACACCCTAAATCCTTATTTTTGATTGGCAAGGTATTTGATATGACTTGTAAAACTATTTATTTTAAACTATGAAAAACTATTTTATTTTCGCTTTAGCCTTCATGCTTAACTTCGTTGTTGTTGCTCAAGAAGAGCACACAAAATCTCTAGATCTTAAAAAATTACCATCTGTTCAATTAAAAGATATGGAAGGTAATTCTGTCGATACCGGTAAATTGGGCTTCGAAGGGCCTGTAGTTATCAGTTTTTGGGCGACTTGGTGTGCACCTTGTAAAAAAGAGTTAAATGCTATTGATGAATTATATGCGGATTGGCAAGAGGAAACTGGCGTTCAATTGGTAGCCGTATCGATAGACGACGAAAAAACAAAGAACTCGGTTCCACTTTATGTGAACGGTAAAGGTTGGGAATACCTTGTGTTAATGGATACTAACGGTGACTTTAAGCGGGCTATGGGTGTTAACAATGTTCCGCATACTTTTTTGATTGACAAAGAAGGAAATATCGTTTATTCTCATAATAATTATGCTCCTGGTGATGAAGAAAATTTGTACCAAGAGATTTTAAAAATTAAATAAAATTATTCGCATCCATCATGCAAAAAAACCTAATCTTTTGCCTTTTCTCCTTCGTTTCTACCTATCAATTTGCTCAGCTGAAAGAGGGGACCTTCACAGGTAACATCGAAAGTACTTTTCAATATTTGAATAAAGATTCTGTTATCGGAGCCAATCAACCCGATTCGAAAGGCTTGTTGAATACCTATATGAATCTTTTTTATACCAATGGCCACATCAAAGCGGGACTTAGAGTTGAGTCGTATTTACCTCGTATACAAGGGTATCCAAATCGTTTTGATGGCACGGGAATTGGGATGCGGTATATCGGTTATGAAAATGATTTCGTGGATGTCACGTTGGGGTCATTTTATGAACAATTTGGTTCTGGATTAGCCTTGCGTGCTTATGAGGATCGAGCTCTGGGATACGACAACATGTTGGACGGTGTTCGATTAAAAGTGAAGCCGGCAAAAGGAGTTGTGCTGAAAGGGGTTTACGGTTATCAGCGTTTATCTTTTCAGGGCGGTCGCATCATTCATGGAGAGGGAATTGTGCGCGGAATTGATGGGGAAATTCATATAAAAGAGTTGTTTAAATCATTGGCAGATAAAAACTTGGATATTACTATAGGAGGTTCGTTTGTGAGTAAATACCAAAAAGATGACAACGACTTGTTGATTTTGCCTCAAAATACGGCAACATATGGAGGTCGTGCTAAGTTGGCTTATAAAGGGTTTACTCTAGAAGGTGAATACATGTTGAAGGGACAAGATCCTTCGTTGGACAACCAATTTATTTATAATCGTGGACAAGCTGCTTTGATCAACTTAGGATATACTAGAAAAGGCTTAGGCATATTATTGTCAGCGAAATCGGTTGATAATATGTCTTATCGTTCTGATCGAAACAAGGATTTACAAGATGTTTTCATCAACTATTTACCGGCATTGAATAAAACCCACAGTTACAATTTGGTGGCTTCTTTATATCCATATGCTACTCAACCCACTGGAGAAGTTGCTTTCCAAGGAGAAGTGCTTTATACCTTCAAAAAAGGTTCTAAGCTAGGAGGTAAATATGGGATGTCGATCAATGTCAATTATTCCTCCACCTTTGCACCGATTCACCACACCGCAGGAATTAATCCTTTAGATTCAACAGGGGTGACGTATGAAGGGAGACTGTTTGATAAAAGCAACAACTTATATTGGCAAGATATCAACGCGAACATTACTCGAAAATTCAATAAGAAATTCAGTATGATTGTTTCTTATTTTAACATCAGTTTAAATAATGATGTGGCTAAAATTTCAAATGATGCAAAGGGCATTATCAATGCCAACATTGGGGTCATTGAATTGGGTTATAAGTTCAATCCAAAAAATTCTATGCGGGTGGAATTACAAGGATTAGTCACTGCAAAAGGACCTGGACGGGATAAAGGGGATTGGGCGACATTAGTTGTAGAGTACAATATATCTCCCAATTGGTTTTTCTCGGTGATGGAACAATACAATTACGGAAACCCGGTAAAAGCAAATCGAACGCATTATCCAATTGCTTCGGTAGGTTATATTCGTGAGGCAGCTCGATTTACTGTTTCTTATGGAAGGCAACGTGCAGGTTTATTTTGCGTTGGAGGAGTATGTAGATTCGTTCCTGCATCCAACGGTTTAACATTTTCTTACACCCAAAGTTTTTAATCATGAAAAAATATATAGCGATAGTTGGAGTACTTAGTTTACTGTTAAGTTTTAACTCATGTGATAAGGTTTCTAATCCTTTTCCACCGGCAGAATCATCGGAATTGGATTCTACGTTGTATCCTGGTGCTTGGTCCGATTATATAGCCAATGAATGGCCAACGTTTGGGGTAAATACCAACACCAACCGTAATGTTTTGATTGAAGATTTTACAGGTCACAAATGTACGTATTGTCCTGCTGCAGCTGTTGTAGCGCACGATTTACACAATGCAAATCCAAACCGTGTATTTATTGCTACCATCCATGCAGGACCTACAGGAATTGGAGATTTTCAAAGCGTTACACTACCCGATTATCCTACCGATTGGACTTGTTCAGAAGGCTTAGAAATTGGAAATTATTTTGGGGTAAATGATGGGGGTTTTTCAGGTAATCCCAGAGGTCCGATTTCCAGAGTCAATTACAATGGAACGATTTTTCAATCGCCAACGAATTGGACGTCTTTAGTAAGTTCTGTCATGACGACCAATAGTTTGAAAGTTGATATTCAATCGGCGATCAATTATTATCCTTCAACAAATGGCTTATTCTTGCATACGGAAGTTGAGAAAAAAGATCCAGCGCTTGCCAATGACTTAGCGATGGTGGTTTATTTTATTGAAGATTCCATTGTGGGAGATCAAAAAATGGGTGATAATAGTCATAATGCCACCTATGTGCATCGTGATGTATTGCGTCAAACTATTGATGGAAAAACTTGGGGACGTACCTTGACCAGCGATATGTTGCAAAATGGAAAATATTACGTCAATTATAGTTTTAAAATTCCTACGCAATATACCGATTTAAGTAATGTGCATTTACTCATTTATGTAAGGGATAAAACCACCCAAGAAATTTATCAAGTCATTAAACAAAAAATTCAGTAAGGTAGTTGGTATTCATTTTTTTTCTTATATTGTAAGAACTAAATTTAAAACTATGCTAGAACTAAGCCAGAAAATTCTGAAAAGGGTAAGCTTTGACGCGTATCTTTTTCAAAAGGAATTGAAGAAAGCAATTCTATGGATCAAAGATTTAGATGAATTGAATAAATTAAAGGATTGGTGTCTGAAAGAATTCAACCATTTGTATCCACACATTATTCAAAGCACATTTAAATTAGCGTAGATTTATCGTATAAAATGTTGTAAAGCTGTTCGAAAGGGCAGCTTTTTTTATGTGTAAAAAAAAACCTCTGTTCAATCAACAGAGGGTTTTAAATTTTATGAATGAATTTGAATTATTCAGTCACCATATAACTTTCGATGCTTGGACAAGCGCAAATCAAATTACGATCTCCAAATGCATTATCCACTCTTCTAACGGGAACCCAATATTTAAAGTCTTTCAAATAATCTACTGGATAAACCGCTTCTTGTGGCGTGTATGGATAATTCCAATTTTGATTGATGATGCAATCTGCCGTATGCGGCGCATTTTTCAATAAATTGTTTGCTTTATCTGCATGTCCATTTTCGATTT
>JALRIV010000210.1 GCA_023255275.1 Crocinitomicaceae bacterium
CTTTCTTTGATACCGTCAACAGTTAATTTGAGTGTGTGAATATCGTCCTCAATAATCTTGAACTTACCAGTTGCTTCAATTGTCTTTAACATTTTATTGTAAAATGTCACCCCTGCGTATCCGCTCCCAAGTACTATCGGAAAGAGAATAATAATAATCTTCGATATCGTTCCTTTTGAGAAGGTCAAGTTGAAACTCTCTGGTATCTGCATGTATTGGGAACTCCTGTGTTATACTAAACATATCAGCAAGTGGAGGCTGATAAAACTCCATCGGTTTATTTAATATTTCTAATGAAAGGACAAGACCAAATCCATGAACAATTTCTTTGCGATCATCAACGACATTGTCTACATTATCTTTAGACTGTTTTTTGTCCCCATCTTGTTTATTTTCTTTTACTTCTTTGGTGCTATCAGTCTTATCGCTAGTGCTGGTCTCGACTTTATCAGTAGAATCACCCAGTTCTTCTTGGACGATTGATTCTATGGTAGGCTCTGCAGGATTAGTCGTCTGCGGTACATCTATCTGTGGCACAGTTACAGATTCTATTGCTGTGGATGTGACAGGGTTTGTAGGGCTCGTTACTGATATTGGACTGACTGGATCTGTTGTGCTTTGAGTGCATGTATTCTGCGATTCTAACCAATCGCTCCATACTGCTGTGCCATATGGATCTGGGCATGAGCTTATCCTCGTTTCAGTAATTTGACCATCATAGCCACTAGGGCATTGTAAAGTCCTAGACTCAGATG
>JALRIV010000211.1 GCA_023255275.1 Crocinitomicaceae bacterium
AACCCGGTCCAATTCCTACTTTTACTCCATCAGCACCATTTTCAACTAAATATTTAGCTGCTTCTGGCGTAGCAATGTTTCCAACAATCACATCAATTTGAGGAAATTTAGCTTTTACTTCTTTCAACACATTCACCACACCTTGCGTATGTCCGTGAGCCGTATCTATAATAATAGCATCTACTCCAGCTTTAACCAAAGCTTCTGCTCTTTGAACTGCATCTCCCGTAACTCCAATTGCAGCAGCAACGCGCAAACGTCCGTAAACGTCTTTATTAGCAATAGGTTTTTGAGTTAATTTAGTAATATCTCTAAAAGTGATTAAACCTACTAATTCATTTTTAGCGTTAACCACTGGTAATTTTTCGATTTTGTTTCCTTGCAAAACTACTTCTGCTTGTTCTAACGAAGTACCTTCGGCAACTGTAATTAAGTTTTGAGAAGTCATTACCTCAACGATAGGACGCGCTCCATTTTTTTCAAAACGCAAATCACGATTGGTAACAATTCCTTTTAAGATTTTATGTTCGTCTACAATTGGGATTCCACCAATTCCGAATTCTTTCATTGCATTTTTAGCATCAGCTACAGTAGAAGTCAATGGTAAAGTAACCGGATCAATAATCATCCCAGACTCTGCACGTTTTACTTTACGCACTTTAGCCGCTTGTTGTTCAATAGTCATATTCTTATGAAGCACTCCAATTCCGCCTTCTTGAGCCATAGCAATAGCCATTGCGCTTTCA
>JALRIV010000212.1 GCA_023255275.1 Crocinitomicaceae bacterium
GGATTTAAATGATCTGTAAAAGTATCTCCGATAATTAAACAATGACTGCAAAAAGATTTGCTTGTTGTCGCTTGTTGAGGAGTTGTAATTGGTTTGAACGTTCAGCATCATGAAAAAAAACGAAAACAACTTCGTTGAATTCCTGTAATTTATATCTTTATGTACTATGAAATCCACCACTTCTGTTATATCCTTTTCACCCTTCATGTGGCAAACTGCTAAAGTAGCATACTCCTGCATGCCTTATGGGTATGGGGAAACAGAAAGCCAGGCGTACCGATATATGTTCCAAGGGTAGTATGAAAAGTTACTTTTAGTTAACGAATAGAAGAACGATCATTTGAGTAAAGCTTTTTCAAAATTTTGGCATCTACCATAAAAGTGGCAAAAGGTATCAACGAAGCAAATAACATCCAAAAAGTAATCATAAATCCTAATTTTCGTTCTTTGGAAAGTACTACTACCCATAAACAATAGGCAATAAAAAGTACCCCATGCAGTAAACCTACTACGTAATTAGGTCCTTTGATGTCGTAAAGGTATTTTAAGGGCATGGTCAGCCCAAAAGAAATGTAGGAAATTCCTTCTAAAATTGCTAACCAATGCAATTGTCCAAGCGTTGTTTTAATGTTCATTTTTTTTATCTTTTAACAGTTGATCTAAAATATATAATTCATCTCGGAAGGCCGCTGCTTGCATGAAATCCAAGTCTTTAGCTGCTTTTTCCATTTGTGCTTTAATT
>JALRIV010000213.1 GCA_023255275.1 Crocinitomicaceae bacterium
TTGTTTCTAAAAAATTTTTAAATAATAAATTTCTTAAACATTTTAAATAAAAAACCCCCAGAAATTTCTTTCTGAGGGTTTTTAATTTGTTTAACTTTTGTATTTAGAGTGTTCTGGTCGGGGAACCGTATTACATTCTCATTCACTAATTCAATAAGTCTTATTTTGCTTTGTTTTTTGAAATTGTTCATCACTTTGTTCATCACGCTAAAGGTCAAATTCGGAAGCAATTCAGAAGGCAATTGAGAAAATTCGGAAACTTCTTGATTACTTTCAACTTCGGAATTCTATTATGTAAGTTGATTAGATTATTTAAGAACTTCATTGATTTACTTATATTTTTTAAAATTACTCATTACTTTTATTAAGCAATTTAAAAGGAAGTAAAAAATAACTATATGAATTTCAAACTTTTCTTTTGATTAAAGTTTTTATCTAAATTGTTACTAGAAAAATATCTCAAATAACCTTTTTTTAATTTTTTCCATTCTTTATCAATAATTGAAAACCAAGCAGTATCTTTATTTCTACCTTTGACCACACCTGCCTGTCTAAACAAACCTTCAAATTTAAATCCTAGTCTTAAAGCAGCTTTTTTTGATTTTTCATTTCCATTATTACATTTCCATTCATATCTTCTGTACTTAAGTGTCTCAAAAACATTCTTCATCATTAAATACATTGTCTCCGTTGCTTCAACTATTCTTTTTAAAATTGGAGAATAAGTTATATAACCAACT
>JALRIV010000214.1 GCA_023255275.1 Crocinitomicaceae bacterium
GTAGTTTGTTTAGTCATCCTTTATAACCCTAACGAAGAACGAATAGTTTCTAGTTTAGGCAAATATATCTGTATGCCTGCTACTAGATCAAAAGTAGGATCTTTAATTATACTGCGATTTCTTACAGCAAACACCCACCATAAATTAGTGTCGTTGTATAAATCGTATGCCAATAAGTCTGGACGATTTTCGTATTGAGCAGTCACTGTAAACAAAATATCATCTTTCTGCGAGGGGAATGATCTTAAACTAAGAACATCAAGGTAACTTGCAGTTTGTTCAGTTGAGTAATATGGACTAGTTTTAGAATATGTTGTCATAGATAACCTTTGCCTGTAAATTCGCCTGATATAAATTTATCAACACTGTAGTTTTGTATTTCTCTTCTGCTGTACATTGGTATCAATGACAATGACAATACAGAAGAAGTCGGAACTAAAGAATTTTCAAAACTGCCTTTGACTCGAATATAGTCAACTGAGTCAGGTAAATCAAATCTAAATGATGTAACTACAACAGGAACATTACGCAATTGATAATCACCGTATCCTTCTAATCTACAAACAGGAGGTGGACTACCTGCATTAGTATCTGTTCCAAATCTCATCTTAACTAATGCTCTTAATAAGTGTTGAGTTGCTAACCAGACTTTGCCATCTTTTTCATTTTGTACAGTAAATTTACCATTAATTTGTATTGCAGATACAGAACTGTTTTTGTAAAAATATTGAGTATAGTT
>JALRIV010000215.1 GCA_023255275.1 Crocinitomicaceae bacterium
ATTGATAATTGTTTACCAAAATTTTTGACCTCATCAGAATTATTGTTGGTCTCAAGTGAAACTGCGACAGCTAATTTAGCCAGGTTATCTTTAACAATGGTATGTAAATACTTTGATCTAACAGTACCTTCATTAGATAGTGTTTTTGTTTTACCTATAGTAATTTTTTCACCAATTTTAGCTATTAACGCAACAAGATTTTCTTCTACAGATTGACCATTTGCCATTTTAGATTTTTTTAAATTCTCTACATTAGAATTAACGTTATTGTTTAAATCACTTAACTCTTTTACAAAATTTACAAAATCATCATTTTTGGCAACAAAATCTGTTTCACAGTTTACTTCAATTAATGAAATTTGTTTATCATTTTCAGTAACAGCAATAACCCCTTCCTTTGCATCTCTGGACATTTTTTTTGAGGCTTTTGAAATTCCTTTAACTCTAAGAATTTCAATAGCTTTATCTAAATCACCGTCAGATTCTTTTATTGCCAAATTGCAATCTTTAAATCCAGCTCCTGTTAATTCTCTAAGTTTTTTTACTTTTTCTATGTCACTCATTAGTTTAGAGTCTCCTTACTGTCTTTAGAAAATTTATTTTCTAATTTTTCTCTATCCAGTTCTTGAATTGTTTTAGAAGATTTTTCTTCACCTTTTAAATTAACTTTTTTATCTTCTTTAGGTGCAGATTTTTTAGCAGCATTAATTGTCTCTTTTATAAGATTACAATAAAGATC
>JALRIV010000216.1 GCA_023255275.1 Crocinitomicaceae bacterium
ACAATTCCTGGAAGAACGCGACGTGTATCTGGTGCATCAGCTGGACCAAAACGAAGTGGATCCATAACTGCAATTGGACGAGCGCCCATTGTCAAAATGTCACGCACAATTCCACCAACACCGGTTGCTGCACCTTGATAAGGCTCGACAAATGATGGGTGGTTGTGTGATTCGATTTTGAAAGTTACTGCGTAACCCTGACCAACATCAACAACACCTGCGTTTTCACCAATACCAACGAGAAGTGCATCGGACTTAGGAGCCTTTTCACCAAACTGCTTTAGGTGAACCTTTGAAGATTTGTAAGAACAATGTTCTGACCACATCACTGAATACATAGCCAGCTCTGAGGAGGTTGGGCGACGACCAAGAATCTCCTTGATGCGCGCGTACTCGTCGGGTTTTAAACCAAGTTCTGCAAATGGTTGTGAGTTATCTGGTGTTGTTTGTGCAATCGCAACTGTATCTAGCGCCATTACTTCACCATCGCATTCAAGATTGAGGTAAAGAAGCCAAGTCCTTGTGCAGATGGACCTGTTAACTCATCAATTGCATGCTCTGGGTGAGGCATAAGGCCAACTACATTGCCCTTGGCATTAGTAATTCCAGCGATCAAATTACGTGATCCGTTGGGGTTTTCGCCTACATAACGGGCGATTACGCGGCCTTCGCCTTCGAGCATTGCGAGGGTTTGATCATCGCACTGGAAAGAGCCTTCAC
>JALRIV010000217.1 GCA_023255275.1 Crocinitomicaceae bacterium
AAGCAAGTAACTTTAATGGAAGATGCGATGTTAATTCATCGTATTATGAGAGCTCCAGAAAAGAGAATGTTCTACATTAACGTTGGTTCTATTCCACCAGCAGAAGTAGATCAGTTCATGCAGAAGACTATCAACTCTATGAAGAAGACTCCATATGTTGGAGCAGATGGTCAATACAACCTTAAATTCAATATGCAGAACATGATGGAAGACTTTTATCTTCCAGTTCGTGGAGGAGATACTTCTACCCGTATTGAAACTACAAAAGGATTAGAGTACGACGGTACAACTGACGTTCAATACTTACAAGCTAAAATGTTTGCTGCTCTTAAAATTCCAAAAGCATATTTTGGATATGAAGGAGACTTACAAGGTAAAGCTACCTTAGCTGCAGAAGATATTCGTTTTGCAAGAACAGTAGAACGTATTCAAAGAATCTTAGAATCAGAGCTTACTAAAATTGCTCTAGTTCACTTATATACTCAAGGATTTACCGGAGAGTCTTTAACTAACTTTGAAATTAAGTTAACTACTCCTTCTATCATTTTCGAACAAGAAAAAGTCGCTCTTATGAAAGAGAAGATTGATCTTGCAAACCAAATGAAAGATACTAAATTATTCTCATCAGACTATATCTACGAAAACATATTTAATCTTTCTGAAGATCAATATAACGAAGAAAGAGAGCTTGTTAGAGAAGATAGCAAGAGATCATTTAG
>JALRIV010000218.1 GCA_023255275.1 Crocinitomicaceae bacterium
TTTCAATGGAAACAACAATAGTTTTATCCATCTTATCACTAACAACCACTCCTAATCTTTCTTTTATAGGCATATAGTTCTTATGAGGTCTTAATTTTTATTTTCTTTTCTTTGTCTCTCAATAGTCATAAGTTGAGCTATTTTACGTTTAGTATGCTTAAAAAGGTGCGGTTTAAACGTCTGGCGCGTAGCCTTCTTTAGACGCATCTCAAATAGAGACTTTTTCGCAGTTACAATTTCCTCTGATAGTTTAGCATCATCGAAATCTTTAAAATCTGAAAAACTTTGAAATGACATTTGTTATGCCCCTCCCTTAGATATAAATTTAGTTTTTATCGGCAACTTGTAAGATGCTTTCTTCATTGCTTCATAAGCAACATCTTGTCCGACACCAGACATTTCAAAAAGAATATGTCCTGGTTTAATTACAGCTACCCAATGATCAGGTGCCCCCTTACCTGCTCCCATTCTTGTCTCAGGCGGTTTTTTAGATATTGATTTATCTGGGAATACTCTAATCCATAGTTTTCCGACTCTTTTCACGTAACGTGTAATAGTTCTTCTTGTAGCTTCTATCTGTCTTGATGTAAGCCAAACAGGTTCTAAAGCTTGAAGACCGTAGTCACCAAAGACCACAGTATTCCCTCGCGTTGCTACACCACGTAGTCTACCTCTATGAGGTTTCCGAAATTTTGTTCTTTTAG
>JALRIV010000219.1 GCA_023255275.1 Crocinitomicaceae bacterium
CAATTGTTGCAGGATTTGGCGATGTAGGAAAAGGAAGTGCAGCTTCGTTAAGACAAAGTGGTGCTAGAGTTATGGTGACCGAAACAGATCCTATTTGCGCATTGCAAGCCGCGATGGAAGGTTATGAAGTAGTACTTATGGATGAGGCAATTAAGGATGCAGATATTGTAGTTACTGCCACTGGCAACAAAGATATTGTTACAGCTGATCATATGCGAATGATGAAAGATAGAGCCATTTTATGTAACATTGGTCATTTCGATAATGAAATTCAAGTTGATGCTTTAAAAAATTATAAATGGACGGAGATCAAACCCCAAGTTCATGAGATTGAATTACCAAGCAAAAAAAGAATAATTCTACTTGCTGAAGGTAGATTGGTTAATTTGGGTTGCGCTACTGGACATCCAAGCTTTGTTATGAGCGCTTCATTTACTAATCAAGTTATTGCTCAAATTGAACTTTGGAATAATCATAGCAAATATGAAAATAAAGTTTATGTTTTGCCTAAACACTTAGATGAAAAAGTTGCTTATTTACATTTGGAAAAAGTGGGAGCTAAACTTACAAAACTATCAAAGGAGCAAGCAGATTATATTAGCGTTGCTCCACAAGGTCCATTTAAGCACGATAACTACAGATACTAGTAAATAAATGGAATTTATTTCCATCCAAAAGTTAAAAACTTACTCAACTAATAT
>JALRIV010000021.1 GCA_023255275.1 Crocinitomicaceae bacterium
GGTATCATACCCTTCCATTTCAGCTGCAGCGACTTTTAATTTAAACTTTTTGAAAAGCTCCATATATTCATCTAAAGAAGCCTTATCGTATTTAGGATTTGGATTGTTCTTTAAATAAATCTGTAAAAATTCAGATTTGCTTACTTTTTTCTGGTTTATCTCAAGTAAGGTAGGATCATTCTGTGCATTTGCAACGGAAAACCCAAACCATGCAATAGTTAAAAAAAGAATTCGTTTCATTTTACAATTTTAATTTAAATTATTTTAGGTCCGAATATACTAAATTATTTGATACTATAGTTAGGTGCTTCACGAGTAATAGTAACATCGTGTGGATGCGACTCTCTAACACCAGCTGAAGTTATGCGAACAAATTTTGCTCCTTTCAATCGGTCGATAGTTGGCGCACCACAATAGCCCATACCTGCTCTCAAACCACCAATGATCTGGTACATCACTTCGATCAAGTTACCTTTGTAAGGCACTCGACCTGAAATTCCTTCTGGAACCAACTTTTTAATATCGTCTTCAGCATCTTGAAAATAACGGTCTTTGGAACCTTTCTGCATCGCTTCTAATGAACCCATTCCTCGGTAAGACTTGAACTTTCTACCTTCATAAATAATGGTTTCCCCTGGTGATTCCTCTACTCCTGCGAACATGGAACCAATCATAATCGTATCTGCTCCAGCTGCAATTGCTTTTACAATATCACCTGTATAACGAATTCCTCCGTCAGCAATCACTGGAACACCGGTTCCTTCAAGAGCTTGTGCTACATCGTTGACAGCCGTTAATTGAGGAACTCCAACACCAGCAATCACACGTGTCGTACAAATAGAACCTGGCCCTATTCCTACTTTAACTGCATCCGCTCCAGCTTCAACTAAATATTTTGCAGCCTCAGCAGTTGCAATATTTCCAACAACAACATCCAATGTAGGGAATTTCAATTTTACTTCTTTTAATTTCTCAACTACCCCACGTGTATGTCCATGAGCCGTATCAATTACTATCGCATCAACACCTGCATCAACCAAAGCAGAAACACGCTCGATAGTATCATTGGTTACCCCCACAGCTGCTGCCACACGAAGACGTCCGAAGGCATCTTTACACGATTTTGGATGCTCTTTTACTTTGATGATATCACGGTAAGTAATCAAGCCAATTAATTTATAATTTGCATCAACTACCGGTAATTTTTCGATTTTTTTCTCTTGTAAAATATCCTCAGCAGTAGTCAAATCCGTACCATCTGAAGTAGTTACTAAATTTTGGGTGGTCATGACCTCAGTAATGGCACGATTCAGGTTTTTCTCGAAACGCAAATCACGATTGGTAACAATTCCTTTCAAAATTCCTTTTGTATCTACTACAGGAATTCCTCCAATACCATTTTCTTTCATTAAAAATAAAGCATCCTTGACCATAGAATCCTCTAATAAAGTTACAGGATCTAAAATCATTCCACTTTCAGAACGCTTTACTTTTCTAACTTGTAAGGCTTGATCTTGAATTGTCATATTTTTATGAATCACTCCAATCCCACCTTGCTGCGCTATCGCAATCGCCAATTTTGCTTCAGTAACAGTATCCATTGCAGCAGATACAATTGGGGTATTCACATCAATATTTCTAGTGAACTTACTTTTTAACTGAACATCGCGTGGTAAAACCTCTGAATAAGCGGGTGCTAAAAGCACGTCATCGTACGTTAACCCTTCTTTAATTTCTGTGATATTTTTAAGAGACATGAACCTATTTTTAAAATAAATTCTTGCAAATTTAGTGTTTTTTTTCAAGAAAGAAAAGGAATTTGAAAATTAACATTTTTTTAATTTTTTCACGTTTTTTTCCTAAAAACTGGGAAATCTCGCAATTGTGGTTTGCTATTTATCTTTTAATTTTACCCAAATTGAAAACCATGACAAGACAACAACACTTAGCATTTTGCGCCATTTGTGTAAAAAGAGCTTTTGATCCGAATCAAGGAATTGTTTGCGGACTAACCAAAAAACAAGCGGATTTTGAAAACGTATGTACCTTTTTCGAGGAGGACGTGAAAGAAAAAGAAATTGAACAAGGAAAAATCAAACAACTAAAATCTGAAACGAATAAAAACCTTAACCGTGGAAGAATCGCTTTATTTGTCATCGCAGGACTTTACATTCTCGCTGGATTTCTAGAGGCATTTGTCATTGAATACCACCATATTTTATTCGGTATTATCGATTGGTTCATCGCTTTCGTTTTTATCGGCTTAGGCTTTCTATCCATTAAAAAACCATTAGCCGGAATGGTGAGTGGACTTATTTTCTACCTTTTAATTCATGTATTACTTGCTCTTGCAGATCCAATGACCTTATTTTCAGGAATCATTTGGAAATTATTCATACTTTCTTCGTTAATTTACGGAATAAAAACCGCAACAAATGAGGCTGAAAAACAAAAGAAAGAATCAGCACTTTTGATTGATCAATTGTAACATCAATGCATCAAAATCAACTCGTAAAACCCGAAAAAAGAAGTAATTTACGACTGAAAATAGGCAAATGGTATTTTTGTCAAAAAAGAAAATTTGAACACATCAAACATCCTAAAAAGTGGGCAAAAAATCATGCTACACTTTTTCCGTGGCATCCTGTATTTAAGCACCAATCTTTGATTCTCAGGCCATTGAAAGATGTAGATATGTATTTACAAGAAAATAAACGCACTAATTTAAAATTGGCCATTGCCCATATGGATCAAGTTGTAATTAAGCCCGGTGAATTATTTTCCCTATGGCATTTAGTCGGTAAACCCACTAAAAGAAAAGGGTATTTGGAGGGGTTGGTTTTAAACCAGGGAAAAATAGACAAAGGCATCGGTGGCGGACTATGTCAATTAGGCAACCTATTGTTTTGGCTATTCGCACATTCCCCGCTTCTCATTACGGAACGGCATCGACACAGTTTTGATGTCTTTCCGGATGTTAACAGACAAGTACCCTTTGGGGCTGGAGCAACGCTTTCTTATAATTATCTAGATTTTCAAGTGATTAATCCTACCGAGCACAGTTACCAATTGCATTTATGGTTGGATGAAACTTATTTACATGGAGAATTACGTTGCAGTGAAAAACCGAACGCTTCCTTTTCCATCGAGGAACAAAATCATCAGATCAAACATCAACTTTGGGGAGGTTATTCCAGACATAATCAATTGGTACAACTTGAAAAACGAGCAGATGGTTCAATTTATCGCCGTATTATTGCTGAAAATCATGCTTTAATGTGTTACAATCCTTTTCTGGAGTCTGTCAAAAAATAGTTAAAATTCCATAAATTGGTTAAGTCTGAAAAAACTTCACTAACTTTAGTTATTCTAAAATTCAATTATGAAATTCAGCCTATGCTCATTTTTTCTTTGCCTATTCTTAACAAGTTATGGTCAAAACAAAGTCAATCCTGTAAAAATCGACACTAATAAACTCATCCAATTTTCAGGCGTCGTGGTTTCCGAAGGTGATTTATCCGCACTTCCCTACACCACGGTTTTTGACAAAACCATTCGTAGAGGAGTCATCTCTGATTATTATGGTTTTTTCTCGATGGTGGCCATGCCGGGCGACACCTTGTTTTTTTCTTACATCGGCTACAAAACATCGGCGTACGTGATTCCAGATACATTAACAGAGAAAAGGTATTCAATTATACACATGTTGCAACACGACACACTTAATTTACCCACTGTAACTGTTTATCCTTGGCCATCAAGAGAAGATTTTGCACGTGCCTTTGTAGATATGCATCCTTATGATGATGCCATTCGAAGAGCGCAACGCGAGCTTTCCGGTGAAAATTTAGCGTTCGCTGCAGCGCGACTGGAAGGTGATGCTGGAAATGCCTATTTAACCACTCGAAATATGGCATACACGAAATTATACAGCAACAACCAATTACCAGCAAACAATTTATTTAACCCTTACTCTTGGGCGAAATTAATACAAGATTGGAAAGCAGGAAAACTCGCTAAACAATAACTTCAAACTTGCTTTAACGTTAAAATACGATAACAAAAAAGCCTTAAATCAGTGATTTAAGGCTTTTTTAATATTTATTAGAATTATACCAGCATCATCACCGGATTTTCCATATAACTTTTAAAGGTTTGAAGGAATGCTGCTCCTGAAGCTCCATCTACTACACGATGATCACATGACAAGGTCACCTTCATGATGTTACCAGGAACAATTTGTCCGTTTTTAACGACCGGAACTTCCTTGATACCACCCACAGCAAGAATACAGCTATCTGGTGGATTTACAATCGCTGTAAATGATTCAATACCAAACATGCCTAAGTTAGAAATGGTAAATGTATTTCCTTCCCAATCTGATGGTTGTAATTTTTTATCTTTTGCCTTACGAGCATATTCTCTTACTTCCTCTCCGATTTGTTTAAATCCTTTTGTGTCTGCGAATCGAATAACCGGAACTAAAAGACCTTCATCAACAGCCACAGCTACACCAATGTGTACGTGTTCGTTGCGACGAATGACATCCCCTAACCAAGCACTATTGATAGCAGGGTGTTTTCTCAACGACATAGCCACAGCTTTCACTACCATGTCATTGAATGAAATTTTTAATTCTTTATCGGCATTCAATGATTTTCTTGCCGCAATAGCTTGGTCCATATCAATATCTAGCGTTAGATAAAAATGAGGAGCCGTGAATTTACTTTCAGCTAATCTACGTGCAATCGTTTTACGCATTTGAGAAATCGGTTCATCAACGAAACTTTCAGTTCCTGCCGGTGCACTTGCGTAATTTGCTCCTCCTGAGGCTGGGGTGTAAGGTACGTAATGATCAACATCTCTCTTTACAACGCGACCACCATCACCTGTTCCTGCAACAGCAGCAATATTGATACCTTTTTCATCCGCTAATTTTTTAGCCAATGGCGAAGCAAAGACTTTTCCATTTTGAACGATAGGTTCTGCTGCTTTTGGTACAGATGCAATAACTGGAGCACTTACTGGCGCAGGATTCACTGTTTTTACCTCCTCTTGAACCGGAGCCGTCTCTTGAGCAGGCGCAGCTGGTGCAGCAGAAAGCAAAGCAGAAATATCCTCTCCCTTTTCTCCAATAATAGCTAATATCGCATTTACAGGAGCGGCTTTTCCTTTCTCAACACCAATGTGTAAAAGTACACCATCGTAAAAAGATTCAAATTCCATGGTCGCTTTATCCGTCTCGATTTCAGCTAATACCTCACCCGATGAAACGCTGTCACCAATTTTTTTTGTCCATTCAGCGACCACACCTTCCGTCATGGTATCGCTCAATTTAGGCATATAAACTACTTCAGCCATTTTTTCTAATTATTGTAATTCGATTAGTATTCTTTAATGTATGGATAATTTGGCTCCATATAAATATCTTCATATAACTCGTGTGGCTCCGGATAAGGAGAGTTTTCAGCAAACTCCACAGACTCTTCAACTTCTTTTTTCACCCAGTCGTTGATGTCTTGAATTTCTTTTTCAGACAACCACTTGTTTTATTTAATCACACGTAAACAATGTTCAATTGGATCTTGTTCCATCCATTCAGCAACCTCATCCTTTGAACGGTATTTTTGCGGATCAGACATCGAGTGACCTTTATAACGATAAGTTCGGATATCTAATAAGGTAGGTCCGTCTCCTTTTCTTGCTCTTTCTGCAGCTTCAGCAATCGCTTCATGAACGGCCTCTGGAGACATTCCATTTACGGCTCTTGAAGGCATGTCGTAAGAAAGACCAATTTTGGACAAATCCGTTACATTGGTAGTTCTTTCTACGGAAGTACCCATCGCATAATTATTATTTTCAATAATAAAAATTACAGGTAATTTCCAGTTCATGGCCATGTTAAAGGTTTCATGTAAAGCACCTTGACGAACCGCACCATCACCCATCGAAACAAAAGCAACATTATCCGTTCCTGCATATTTTTCAGCGAAAGCAACACCAGCACCCATGGCTATTTGGGCACCTACAATTCCATGTCCTCCCATAAATCCTTTTGATTTATCGAAAAAGTGCATAGATCCACCTTTCCCTTTGGAACAACCTGTGCTTCGACCGTATAATTCTGCCATCAACACTCGAGGATCTGTACCCAAAGCAATTGGATGAGCATGATCGCGATAAGCAGTCATGTGTTTGTCACCTTCCTTACAAGCACTTGCTGTACCCGCTACAATAGCTTCTTGACCAATGTAAAGGTGACAAAAACCTCCAAATTTTTGTTGAATATATAATTGACCTGTTTTCTCTTCGAACTTTCGAATTAACAACATGTCTTTGTACCATTTAACATAGGTATCTTTTGTGAATTTAGAAGATTGAGAAGCTGAAGCTTTCTTCGTGTTTTTCGTTGGTTTATTTGCAGTTTTTACCGCCATAGTATCCACTTTTTTAATTCAAAGGACAAATATAAGAAATTCTTTATGCTAACCATACCATTTTTACATCAATTTAAAAGCCCTTTATTTTGACTTAGCAATTCAATAATCGGATGAGGCGTATTTTACTCATCATCCAAAACCATCCTCAATTTTTGACGCAATTGTCTATTGTAGGTTTCTATCAAGTATTTTAGGTAATTCGAAGTACTTTTGGATATGCACTTCGTGTATTGCTTCAAACGGTATTCGATATGTTCTTGCAAAGAATCCAGTAATTCCAAACCATGGAAAAAATCAGTTGCAGCTTCTTTGATGACTTCGGCATGATTATCCATAGATAACTCAACAGCCTCCTTTCCTTTGCGGTCCTCGTCAATTAATTGGTAATAAACCTCGCGAATATTGAATGCATCCAATGCTTTCACATTGATGAGTTTATCCATTCCTTTTGGAAATTCAAATTCCACTTCAAATTCCAAATCATCATACTCTGATAACTGGGATTCTAAGAATCGATCCGGGAAACGAAACGCATCTTGCCAATTGATATAATCTTGCCAAAATCCGAAACGTCTCACGTTATTTCCTAAATCAATAACTTTGAATTTATTTTTATTAGGTAAAATACGCGACCCACGACCAATCATTTGATGATACAAAGTCAGGGAACGAGTAGCACGATTGATAATGATCGTTTGAACCGTTGGCTCATCAAATCCTGTAGTTAAAATACCAACCGAAGTCAAAACGGCATCAGGGGTGTTTTTAAACCAACTCAACACATCTTTTCGATCTTTATCGCTAAACGTCGAATCCAAGTGGCGTACATTAATCCCTCTTTTCTTGAACGTTTCTTCCACACGAAGAGAAGTTTCAATACCGGAGTTAAAAATCAACGTTTTATCACCTACAGCAACTTCCTCATATGCAAAAAGTAATTTTTCTTGCATGAAGTAATTACCATAGACCACATCCGAACTATTCACTGTAAAATCTCCGTTTGAACCTATTTTTAGTCCATGAAGACTCACATCGTAGGTATAAGTGTCAGCGTCGGATAAGTACTTACTTTCAATTAGACTTGCGATGCTTTCACCCACCAATAATTTATTGTAGTTATCTTTTAATGGAAGGGTTCGGTTACTACTCAAAGGTGTGGCCGTAACTCCAAGTATATTTCCGCCTTGGTAAAATTGGAATATTTTTCGAAAACTGTTGTAATGTGCTTCGTCGACAATCACTAAACCCACATTCTCTATAAAGTTTTCATTTTCATTCAAACGATTATTTAAGGTTTCCACCATGGCAATAAAACACTGGTATTCGTGTTGATCGGGAATGGTTTTAACCTCCGAATTGATGACCTTGTTTTTCACTTGTATCGCGTCCAACTGTTTCGATGTTTGAACCGACAATTCAATACGATGGGTTAAAATCAATACTTTCTCCCCAAATTTCTCAATGTATCGTTTTGCAATTTCGGAAAAAATAACGGTTTTACCTCCTCCGGTAGGGAGTTGGAATAAGAGATTGAAATTTTTACCATTTTTCTCAAGTTCATCCAA
This sequence comes from Crocinitomicaceae bacterium, assembly GCA_023255275.1. Classification (GTDB taxonomy): domain Bacteria; phylum Bacteroidota; class Bacteroidia; order Flavobacteriales_D; family Crocinitomicaceae; genus JALRIV01. The sequence goes on from JALRIV010000021.1 coordinate 8,006, forward strand.
TATGGAAAGCACTGTTTTTTCCTGAAAAGGGTAGAGTTTTTTCGCTTCGTATAAATCGGAGTCTATCATAATGTCTTGAAAAATTGGGCTACAAAATTACTCCCTTTATATGAATAAGGAAAGGAAATTGTGGTTTTTTTTTGAAATAATTAATTATTGTTGAAATCCTATTCACTTTAGGTAACCGAAGTCACGCAAATTTATAAAAAAAATAGTGTAAATTTGTTCTACAAAATTCACAATAATATGAGCAACGCAGAAAACATTAAATGTTTGATAATAGGATCTGGACCAGCAGGTTATACCGCAGCAATCTATGCTGCAAGAGCAGAAATGAAACCGGTATTGTACCAAGGCATGCAACCTGGAGGTCAATTGACAACTACCAATGAAGTGGAAAACTTTCCAGGATATCCAGAGGGAATTTCTGGTCCTGAAATGATGGTTCAATTAGAAGCACAGGCTAAAAGATTTGAAACAGATGTTCGTTATGGCTTCATCACTAAGGTTGATTTCTCTGATGCTAACAATCTATTAGCTTGGACTGAAGATGGACACGAAATCAAAGCAGATACGGTAATCATCTCTACGGGAGCATCTGCTAAATATTTAGGTTTACCTTCCGAACAAAAATATTTGGAAATGGGCGGTGGTGTTTCAGCTTGTGCGGTTTGTGACGGATTCTTTTACCGAGGACAAGAAACCATCATCGTAGGAGCAGGAGATTCCGCATGTGAGGAAGCACATTATTTATCAAAACTGTGCACCAAAGTAACCATGTTGGTACGTAAGGATGATTTCAGAGCCTCAAAAATCATGGCTGATCGAGTAAAAAATACACCGAATATTGAAATTTTATTCAACACCGAAACGTTAGAAGTACTTGGTGATGATCAAGGAGTTACGGGTGCATTGGTGAAAAACAATCAAACAGGCGAAGAAAAAACAATTCCAGCAACTGGATTTTTCGTAGCGATTGGACACAAGCCAAACACAGATATCTTCAAAGATTACATCGATTTAGATGAGACGGGATATATCAAATATGCTAAACCAGGTACAAGTTTAACAAATGTTCCTGGTGTATTTGTCGCTGGAGACGCTGCGGACAAAAATTATCGCCAAGCGATTACAGCAGCAGGAACAGGTTGTATGGCAGCACTTGATGCTGAACGTTATTTAGCAGCTAAAGGACATTAAACCAACTATACAAACAAAAAAATCCGACTGGTTTCAGTCGGATTTTTTTATGCAATAACGTTCAATTTAATAGTTGAATAATTCCAAAAGCGTTTCTTCTAATCGCTGTTTTGGCAAGAAAAGCTCTTCCAAAGGCACTGCAAATGGCACGGGTGTATCCAAAGAAGCAACTCTTTTCACCGGTGCATCCAAATCATTGAAACAATGCTCATTGATTAAAGCTACCAATTCACCACCAATTCCACCTGTCAAACAATCTTCGTGCAACACAATTACTTTACCCGTTTTGCGAACTGCGTCAAAAATTGCGTTTTGATCGAGTGGTAACAATGTTCTTAAATCCAAAATTTCGATACTCATTTGTGGATGTTTTTCTGCCATTTCAAGCGCCCAATGCACCCCTAAACCATACGTGACAATGGTAACATCCTCGCCTTCTTTCACTGTACGAGCTTTCCCAATTTCCACCGTGTAATAGTCGTTCGGAATTTCCTCCTTTAAACTACGGTACAAATATTTGTGCTCAAACACTAAAACAGGATTCGGATCCTCAATAGCCGCATTTAATAATCCTTTTGCATCATACACGGAAGAGGCATATACTATTTTTAATCCCGGTGTATGAAAAAACCAAGCTTCATTACTTTGAGAATGAAAAGGTCCAGCTGCAGTACCTGCTCCGGTAGGCATACGCACCACCACATCAGCATTTTGACCCCATCTCCAATGAATTTTAGCTAAATTATTCACAATTTGATTAAATCCACAAGTGACGAAATCTGCAAATTGCATTTCCACAATGGCTTTCATACCTGCAATTGACAATCCTAATCCAGCACCAACAATGGCGCTTTCACAAATTGGCGTATTTCGTACACGATCTTTTCCGAACTGATTGACAAATCCTTCCGTCACTTTGAAAGCTCCACCATATTCTGCAATATCTTGTCCCATGATTACCAATTCAGGATACTTATTCATCGATTCGCGAAGTGCATCTTGAATGGCGTCGATAAAACGTTTCTCTGAAGTTTCACCTTTTCCTTCAATGACCTGTTGAGAGAATGGAGCATATAAATCGGTCATCTCACGATTCAAATCGGCGGTAATCTTAGGCTCATTATTGGCCTCATCAAATGAATTTTGAATCTCTAATTTAATGGCGCTTTTGATCGCGATTTCATCATTTTCCAACAAAATACCCTCTTCTTTCAAATACAATTCATAATTCAACACCGGATCTTTTTCCACCCATTGATCTTGCAAACCTTCAGGGTAGTATTTTGTTCCGGAGGCTTCTTCGTGTCCTCGCATTCTGAAAGTCATCAATTCCAATAAATAAGGCTTAGGATTTTCGCGAATATCTTCATTTATTTTACGAACGGTACGAATCACATCTAAGACATTATTTCCATTCACTTGAACAGCCTCCATCCCATAACCAATTCCTTTATCGATAAATTGTTTACAACGAAACTGTTCAACAGAAGGAGTTGACAGCCCCCAACAGTTATTTTCCACTGCAAAAATTACAGGTAAATCCCAAACCGATGCTACGTTTAAAGCTTCGTGAAAATCACCTTCAGATGCTCCACCATCACCCGTAAATACAATTGTAGATTTTTTTTCTTTCTTCAATTTTGCTGCCAAAGCAATACCATCTGCAATTCCTAGTTGGGGTCCTAAATGGGAAATCATCCCCACAATTTTATGTTCTTGTGTTCCAAAGTGAAAAGAGCGATCTCTTCCTTTCGTGAATCCTGAAATTTTACCCTGAAATTGTGCAAACAACTTGGTTAAAGGAATTTCTCTTGTCGTAAAAACCCCTAAATTTCGGTGCATCGGTAGAATGTATTCATCGCGATCCATGGCATAAGCACAACCAACAGAAACCCCTTCTTGTCCCCATCCTGAGAACCATTTAGTGATTTTACCTTGGCGTAAAAGGATGAGCATCTTCTCCTCAATCAATCTCGGTTTAACCAGAACTTTATAAATTTCAATCAATTCTTCATCAGAAAAACCTGATCGGTCGAATTCTATTCCTCTTTTGGACAACGTCTCCATGTTTAATTGCACTTTAATAATGATGGCTCAAAATTAATGAAAATGTATTGGCGAACTAAAAAATTTACTATTTATTTCGAGGCTTAAAAAGGTTTTATTTCAAAGAAGCGAAACAATCCCTGAATCTTTTGTTGCATTGTACTGAAAACATTATCTTTGCACCCGCAATGAATTCAAATTTTAAGCAGCATTTAAATCACCCCGTTTTTAAGGTCGTTTCTCAAGTTATTTCAGATGAAAACTTGGAAGCCTACGTTATTGGTGGATTTGTAAGAGATTTAATTCTAGAGCGACCCTCTAAAGACATTGATATTGTGGTCGTTGGAAACGGATTAGATTTAGCTGAAAAAAGTGCTAAAATTTTGAGAGTCAAAAAAGTATCCTTATTTAAAAAGTTTGGTACAGCGCATTTTCGATATAAAGACTTAGATGTTGAATTTGTTGGTGCACGAAAAGAGTCCTATCGAGCTGACAGTAGAAATCCAATTGTTGAAAATGGTACCATCAAGGACGACCAATTGCGGCGAGATTTTACCATCAATGCGTTAGCCATTTCATTGAATCCAGCAAATTTTGGTGAATTGATTGACCCATTTAATGGAATTGAGGATCTTGAAAAACAATTGATTCGCACCCCTCTTGAGCCAGGAATCACCTACAGCGATGATCCCCTTCGCATGATGCGCGCGATACGTTTTGCTACCCAGTTGGATTTTAAAATTGAAGCCAGTAGCCTACAAGCCATTAAAGCACATGCTGATCGACTTAAGATCATTTCTAAGGAGCGAATCATGGAGGAAATGAATAAAATCATTTTGAGTAAAACACCTTCTCGTGGATTTATCCTTCTTCAATCAACCGACTTACTCCCTCAATTTTTCCCAGAATTTACGGCATTGATGGGGGTAGAAACGAAAGATGGTAAATCCCACAAAGATAATTTCTACCACACCTTGGAAGTATTAGACAATATTTCTCAACATACGAATAACCTGTGGTTGAGATGGGCTGCCATCTTGCACGATATCGCAAAACCAAACACCAAGCGATTTGACCCAGAGGTTGGGTGGACCTTTCATGGCCATGAAGAAATTGGAGCGCGAATGACCCCTAAACTGTTTCAGCGACTCAAATTGCCAATGGATCATAAAATGAAATATGTCCAAAAATTGGTGCGTTTACACCTCAGACCTATTGCGCTTGTAAAAGGAACAGTCAGCGATTCTGCCATTCGAAGGTTATTATTCGAAGCAGGGGATGACATTGAGGATTTGATGACCCTTTGCAATGCTGATGTTACTTCAAAAAACGAATTCAAAGTCAAGAAATTCAGAAACAACTTCAAATTGGTAGCCGATAAACTCAAAACGGTGGAAGAAAAAGATCGAATTCGAAACTTTCAACCTCCTGTTAGCGGTGAAGAAATTATGCAAGCATTTCAACTTGGACCATGTCAAGAAGTAGGAAACATCAAAGTAAAAATAAAAGATGCCATCTTAGAAGGAATAATTCAGAATGAAAAAGAAGAAGCATTCCAATTAATGATTAAATTAGGCACAGAAATGGGACTGACTTATAACCCGAAATAAAATAGAATAATGGCTGGTTTAAAATTTAGAGTTTTATTAGACTCGGATAGCGAAAAAGAAGTTTTTAGAGATATTTTAATCCATGATGAGGATCATTTTGAATCCTTTTTCAAGGCAATCATGCAATCCTTTCATTTTGAAGGAAATCAAATGGCTTCCTTTTATGTTTCCAATGATTCTTGGGATAAAGGTCATGAAATTAGTTTAATGGATTTGTCCTATGGTGAAGAAGAAACTCCGTCCCTTCCAAATGTCATGAAAGACGCCACCATCAAAAGTTTCTTAGAAGAACCGGATCAAAAATTCATTTTGGTGTATGATTTCTTGCGCATGTGGATTTTCTTAATTGAGCTCATCGGTTACGAAAAAGAAGGACCAGAACAGCCAAAAGTCTTATTTCAAGTTGGTATGGCTCCACCTGAGGATTCAAAACCAATGGAAGGAGATCATATACAGTTTGGCACGGAAAATGAAGATGAATTCGACGAGGAGGATGAATTTGGTTTTGATGAATTTAACGATGATTATAATGCGGAAGATATGTCCGGTTATGACGAATACGAATATTAATGAAAGAAGAGAAAGACCCAATAGGTTTAGCTATTAAACAGTTTTCTGAAACCAAAAAACCATACGATATTATCGTATCCTCAGATTTGTGCGATGACGATATTATTCCGATCGAAGTGTTGTTCAGAACCTACCAAGAAATGCCGGAATTGGAGCAATTGGCGCTATCTAAATGTAAAGGTAAAATTCTTGATGTGGGAGCTGGAGCAGGAGCACATGCGAAAGAATTGATGAAAAAATCGTTTCAAGTGAAAGCCATTGACACCTCAAAAGGCGCAGTGGAATATATGCTTTCTCAAAAAATTGATGCCGAACAAATTTCATTTTACGATTTAAAAAATCAACAATACGATACCATTTTATGCTTAATGAATGGATTGGGTATTGCGGGAAAACTATCAAACCTAGAGAATTTTTTAAGTCACGCCAAATCCCTTTTAAAGAAAGGTGGAAGCTTACTTTGCGACTCATCTGATATCAAGTACTTATATGAAGATGACGAAGGCGGGTACTGGTTTGATTTGAATGCAGAATACTATGGAAATTTCAAATTTCAAATGGCCTATAAGAAGGAAGTTGGACCTTGGTTTGATTGGTTATATGTAGATTTCGATAATTTATTTAAGGCATGTAAAAATGTAGGCCTTAAAGCAAATCGCATCTATGAAAATGATGATCATTATTTGGCGGAAATAACATGGGCTTAAAACGATTTTTTTTTATTGTTTACCTTCTTTTTCAATTTACGAGTCAAGCACAAGACCAACCAGATTCTCTTGCATCCACCTTACTATGGAAAATAGAAGGTGAACAATCAAAAGTAAGTTATCTTTTTGGTACCATACACCTCATCGAAAAGGAGTACTTTTCTTTCCCAAAACTATTGGAAAAAAAGTTACTCAAATGCGACCAAGTCGTTTTGGAATTATCGGAAATTCCAGCGGAAGATCAAGTCCAAAAGTTGTTACAACTTGATTCAGGTTACTTTCGTGATTTCTTTACTCAAGTACAATACGATTCGCTCATTGATTGGTCTAAAAAAAATTGGGGGATGAGTCCAACCTTATTTAACCGCACTTTCGAAAAACTACCTCCATTTGCCTTTAGCCAAATGACTACCCAGATGAAGTACCTTTCAAATGCAATATCCTACGATAGGTATATTATGGAATTCGCTCAAAAAAATAAGTTAAAAATTGGAGGATTAGAATCCATCGAAACACAGGTGCAACTCCTTAAAAATATACCAAGAGAGCTTCAAACCCAAATGGCTATGGAGAGTATCCGGAATGTAGCAAAAAACGACAGCTTATTCAAACTGATGCAAACGTATTACATGGCACAGGATATTCAAGCCCTTAACGAATTGATCCATGACAAGGACGCCAATTTGGACGGTTTTACTGAAGATTTACTAGACCATAGAAATGAAGCTTGGATTCCAAAAATGCAACTTGAAATGGCTCAAGCATCCACCTTTTTTGCTGTAGGTGCTGGACATCTATCTGGAAAAAATGGACTCATTCAATTGTTGAAAAATAAAGGCTATCGTGTCACCCCAATCTTTTTAAAATGAAAAAATTTTTTATACTCACCCTCTTAACCTTTGCGCTTTCAGCATGTAAAACCTACAACGAAAAGGATTTACAGCAATTTGATGTGAAAATTCAGCACTATCTGAAGAAACATCATTTAGAAATGGAACGCACAAATTCAGGCCTTTATTACCACATTGAAAAAGAAGGAGAAGGCGAATTCATTAAATTTACAGATGTCGTTTCTTTCAAATATAAAGGTCGTTTGTTAGACGGAACCGTATTCGATGAAGCAAGCAAACCCGTTACTTTTGAAATCAAACAATTGATCGGCGCTTGGAAGGAAATGATGTTATACCTAAAACCAGGAGGAAAAGCTCAATTAATTGCCCCACCTCAACTGGGATATGGAGATCGTGATTTGGACGACATTCCACCCCACTCCATCTTAATCTTTGATATTGAAGTCGTTGAGGTGAAATAAATCCGTTTAAAAAAAAACACTAAATTCTTATGAATTTCTAATTCAAAAACTTACTTTTGGGTTCGTAAAATAAAAAGAAACAAATATCCGCAAAAATGAGCGTACTAGTTAATAAAAATTCTAAAGTTATTGTACAAGGATTCACAGGAAGTGAAGGTACATTCCATGCAGGTCAAATGATTGAATACGGAACCAACGTTGTTGGAGGGGTTACACCAGGTAAAGGAGGATCTACCCACCTTGACCGTCCAGTATTTAATACCGTTGCAGATGCGGTTGCAAAGACAGGCGCTGATGTTACGATCATTTTTGTTCCACCAGCATTTGCTGCGGATGCAATTATGGAAGCGGCAAACGGAGGGATTAAAGTTATTGTTTGTATCACAGAAGGAATTCCTGTAAACGATATGATCCAAGCAAGAGAATATATCAAAAACTACGATTGTAGATTGATTGGTCCTAACTGCCCAGGTATTATTACTGCAGGTGAGGCGAAAGTTGGAATTATGCCTGGTTTTGTTTTCAAAAAAGGAAAAATCGGTATTGTTTCTAAATCTGGAACCTTGACGTATGAAGCAGCTGATCAAGTTGCAAAAGCAGGATTAGGTATCACCACTGCAATTGGAATCGGTGGAGATCCAATTATTGGAACAACGACTAAAGAAGCGGTTGAATTGTTAATGAACGACCCAGAAACAGAAGGAATTGTCATGATTGGTGAAATCGGTGGTAATTTAGAAGCTATTGCTGCTCGTTGGATTAAAGAAAACAATAAAAAACCAGTGGTTGGATTTATTGCAGGTGAAACTGCACCAGCAGGAAGAACCATGGGCCACGCAGGAGCAATTGTTGGCGGTGCCGATGATACTGCTGAAGCTAAAAAGAGAATCATGAGAGAATGTGGAATTCACGTGGTAGATTCTCCTGCACAAATTGGTGCTAAAATGGCTGAAGTGCTAGGCGTTACTGCTTAATACATACTTTTTAAATGAAAAGGGTGTCCGTAAAATCGCGACACCCTTTCTTTTTTAACACCCATGGAGGAGCTAATACATTCCTTTCGTCACGACCGAAAAAAGGTTGACATCCAAAAACAGTTCATCAATCAGCCTGAACAAGGGAAGGCATTGTTGTATTATGGCCTCTCTCACCTAACATACCCTTTACCAGAATACGCAAGTTGGCTCATGGTGCACATTCAAAAAACCGATGCTGCCTATTGGGTCAAGTACCAACATCTCATCATTGATTTTTTATTGCTTTGTGAAAATCATTCCGTTAGAAGAAACCTATTGAATATTCTTTACCTTCAACCCTACTCCTTTTATCGAGCTGACGATTATTTGGATACACTTATCCGATTGATTCAAGATCCTCAACAGAAAGTAGCCGTTCACGTTTACGCCATCTATTGCACTTTTCCTCTCCTCGAAAAATACCCTGAATTGAAACACGAACTCGTATCGATCATCCAACTAAAACAAGAAAAAGAAGGCCTAAAACCCGCATTAAAAATTGCTTATAAAAAATTATTGCATTTTTATCCCCTCTGAATCCCTTTTAAAATATAGTAAAATCAAAATTTAACATTTTTTTTATAGTACTATGCATTGCATAATACAATGTTTTATATATATCTTTGTATAAAATATTAATTATGAGTTTAGAAAATACACAAGCACAAATGCGAAAGGGAATCCTCGAATTTTGCATTTTATCTATTCTCGATAAAAAGGAGGCCTATCCTTCCGACATTTTGGAAGCTTTGAAACAAGCAAAACTGATTGTTGTAGAAGGAACTTTATACCCTCTTTTAACTCGATTAAAAAACATGGAATTATTAACCTATCGATGGGAAGAATCTCCTTCTGGTCCGCCTAGAAAGTATTATTCCATTACCAAAATAGGTAAAGCATTCCTAGAAGAATTAAACGCGACGTGGACGGAATTACATGAAGCAGTACAAAAAATCACTGAAAACAATTGATTATGAAAAAGACCATTTCTGTAAACATTAAAGGTTACAACTTCTTAATTGAAGAAGATGCATACGAAACCCTTTCAAACTACCTTGAAAGACTCAAACAAAATTTAGGTCATCAAAATGGAGCTGCCGAAATTTTTGAAGATATTGAAATTCGCATTGCTGAATTATTTTCAAAAGTGCTTTCCGACAAAAAACAAGTGGTTGAATTGGAAGATGTCAATCGAATTTTAGCCAATTTAGGGGATCCTTCTGATTTTATTGAGCAGGATGAAGCCTTTGAAAAAGAAGCAACAGAACCCAATTGGAAAGAAGATCGACGCATGTACCGAGACCCTAAACACGGGGTTATTGCAGGAGTATGTAAGGGAATCAGCAATTATTTGAATATCGATGTTGTCATTGTCAGAGCACTTTTTATTTTGGTGTTTATGATAGCAGGATTTGGAGTAGCCTTTTACATCCTTTTGTGGATCATCATCCCGAAAGCGAAATCATCCATTGATCGATTGAAAATGAGAGGAAAACCCATTACCGTGGAGACCGTCAAATCGGAAGTAGAGGAAGCCGGAGAGCGCGTTAATAAGGCGTCAAAAAAGTTTGCGAAAACATTCGCAGAAAGTGAAACGTATGATCGTTTGCGCTCCATCGGAAACTTGATCACGAAAGCATTTGGTATCTTCTTACTGTTCATTGGTTTCAGTTCACTGATTACATTTCTCGTGTTTATCATTGGAGGATTTCAAATGATTCCTGCGCAGACTGAAAATGGCTTTTTATCCATTAGTGAGTTTACATCCATCATCTTGTCCAATCCTTCTGATAGTCAATGGCTATGGATTGCTTTTTACCTGATGTCTGGTTCTTGGATACTATTTTTTATGATTACCGGATTTAACCTATTGTTCCAATTGAAAAATAGATGGACAAAAATGAGTATTATTTCGTTGATTTTCTTAGGCGCTATCGGAATTGCAATTAGCATATATGTGGGCGCAAGAACAGGAAGAGATTTCGCGATTGAAGGTGAAATTGAAAATCAAGTGCTGACATCCTCAGCAAATCAATTACAGATCATTCAGGAAACGACTAGTTCATTAGAACCCCATGTTGTCAGTGATGGAAAGTTTGGTGTAATCTCTATTGAAGGTGATCAAATCACGAATCATGGCATTCACTTTGAGTTTATTCCTTCCAAAGATAGTTTATTTCACATCCATCAATATTTCAGTGCACATGGACTTTCGCATCGAAAAGCAATAGACAAAGCTACAAGAATTCAACATCAAATGAATTTGACTGGAGACTCGCTTTGGGTATCAAGCAAGTATCAATTTCCTGTTAGCGATAAAATGAGGGATCAAGAGGTATATATCACCATAGAAATCCCCAATCAAAAATCGATTATCTTGGATAAACAGATCATTGATTTTAATCCAGAAAATGAATTAAAAAATGAAGTCATCTCCCAAAAAAAGCACGGAATACTTTATTCAAATGGAAAATTTAAAATGAAGTAATATGATTAAAACAGTGAAGCGAAATCTTCACTGTTTTTTTTTACTCGTTTTGTAGAAAAGTAATTATATTTATAAAATGAGGATTTCGTTTTTGATCTGTATTTGGTTTTCAGGGTTGCTGCTTCAAGGTTGTAGCGATTCAAACCCTAATACCTCTCAAAAAGCATCCCTCCTCTTGAACACTGAGCAAGCCAATCGATTGGCCACTTTACCCCTCAAATGTTTACAACAAGAATACCCCAACAAATTAGGTCAAGTGCTTAATGATGCTGAAGAACTCAAGAATCCGAAACAACTTCACCCAGCATTTTACGGCTGTTTTGATTGGCATTCATCGGTTCACGGACATTGGTTATTGGTCACTTTATTAAAAGAATTTCCTCAAATAAAACACAGGGAGGAAATAAGAGCCAAATTGAATCAACAACTGACAAAAGCAAATATTGAAACGGAATTAGCCTTTTTTAAAACCAAATATAACCAATCGTTTGAGCGAACTTACGGTTGGAATTGGATCTTAAAGTTACAATTGGAATTAGAAACTTGGGAAGATGAAGATGCTAAAAATTGGGCAAACAACCTCAGACCACTATCCGATTTTATTTGTCAGGGTTACATCGATTTTTTACCAAAACTGGTTTATCCCATTCGCACAGGAGATCACATCAATACTGCATTTGGTTTTACCTTCGCATACGATTACGCAGCCTATACCGGTCAAAAAAAACTTTTAAAAAGCATTAAAAAACACGCCCTTCGCTTTTTCGAAAAGGACAAAAATACTCCATTCCAATACGAACCCAGCGGTTATGATTTTCTTTCACCTTCTTTAGAAGAGATAGAAATCATGGAACGAATCCTGACCCCAAAAAAGTTCAGACATTGGTTAGAAGATTTCTATCCGGAACTTTCTAATCCAGAATTCAAATTAGAACCCGGAAAAGTAATCGACCGAACCGATGGAAAATTAGTTCATCTTGACGGATTAAATTTTAGTCGTGCTTGGTGTTTATATCGGATCAGCCGAAAAAACAAAACGTATGCTCACTTGAAAAAAATTGCAGATGATC
>JALRIV010000220.1 GCA_023255275.1 Crocinitomicaceae bacterium
CTCTTTCCGTCACCCAATTTTCCAATGTACATCCCCGGGCGTAGACGGATGTGCTCGTCCCACTCTAACGACCGGATATTATCCTCGGTATATTGTGCCTCTTGTGCCATAAAATTTCTTGGAATTCAAAGAATCCAATTTAACAAGAGGTGCCCGATTTTACGCGGTGTACAAGCCGAATCTATGCACAGGTTTTACACATTGAAACGGAAGTGCATTACATCGCCGTCATGAACGATGTATTCCTTCCCTTCGACGCGCATCTTACCTGCCTCTTTTACAGCGCTTTCGCTGCCTAATTGGTCGTAATCTGAATAGCTGATGACCTCAGCACGAATGAATCCTTTTTCGAAATCGCTGTGAATAACTCCTGCCGCTTGTGGAGCAGTCATGCCTTTCTTGATGGTCCAAGCGCGAACTTCCTTCACACCGGCGGTAAAATAGGTCTGCAAATTGAGCAATTCATACGCCGCGCGAATCACGCGATTCACACCGGCATCTTCTAGGCCCAATTCCTCCAAGAACATCTGCTTCTCCTCGTATGTTTCGAGTTCGGCGATATCAGATTCAGTACTCACAGCAATGTGAATACATCCCGCACCCTCTTCCGCTGCCATCAATTGTACTGCTTCGACGTGGGCATTTCCGGTCTTCGCAGAGCTCTCGTCTACGTTACACAAGTACAACACGGGCTTATCG
>JALRIV010000221.1 GCA_023255275.1 Crocinitomicaceae bacterium
TAATGTGCAGGTTTGACCAGCAAAAGTGCGTACATCTTCTACTCTGTGGTGCATTACTCTATTGGCAGAAGTTCCACCAATACTAAAACGTAAAAAGTAGCTCGGCTCATTAGGTACATCTGTTTGACCCGCTGTGAACGATTGTCGTGATACTGTATCCCCAGTAGTACCACCACCCGGAACAACTAGAAACCTATCCGCTGTATATGTATTATTAGGGTTACTAAAAGATGTCCCACGTTGCCAAATATCAAAGTTGCCGTTGATGATGCGGTTCCTGCCAGCCATGTTAGACACGGTGGGGGTGAAGCCATTAATAGTACCAGTAACATCTAAAGATGAATCTAGTTTTGCAGTTGTTACTGAACCAGAAGCAAGTTTAGCTGCAGTTATAGATCCATCAGTAATTTCACCAGCTTCAATACTAGTGCCTAGTATTCCACTTGGTCCTTTTTGAATCGCCATTTTTATACGTCCTCAAGAATCGAAGCGATAACGTCCAGTGATGTTGCAACGCTAGATACAACATTTAGCGAGTCTCCATTGGACAAAACGATCTTCTGCCCTGCAATAATCTGTAGTGAACCACCAACAGGAACTGGTGCATTTTTAATAATGTAGTAATTACTACCACCAGACGTAATGTAAGCATCACAGGTGACACCACCATTAGTTGTGTTACAAACATCAAGTT
>JALRIV010000222.1 GCA_023255275.1 Crocinitomicaceae bacterium
GATAACAATAGATTTACCGGCACCTGTTGGTAAAACCAATAACTCACGTCTTGCTTTATCACTATTTAAAATCTCTAGTCCTTTTACTACAGAAGTACTTTGGTAGTCTCTTAACTTATACATATTAATATTTTTTGCAAAGTTACAAATAATATATTAGACTACAAAACATATTTGTAATTATTTTACAGTAAATTACAGTTTTTTTATTTACTGTAATCTATGTTACAGTAATTTAAGAATTGGTATTACCCTTTTTTACTGTAAATCCACGCTATTGGCTAGAACCTTAACTAGCCATGCTCTGGCGGTCTCCATTACAAACAGTAATGTCCTCTTCCATTTAGCATTGGTACTGGTACCTCAGCGTGAATCTTTTCAGATAGCCACACGCCATTATAGTTATTTTTTGCAAAGTTACAACTAATATTTCAATAAAAAAAATAAAATATCAAAAACTTTTTTGCAAAGTTACAAATAATAATTTAGATTTCCAAATTTGTTAATTATTTCTTTAACTTATTTGTTTTTTTCAAATCTTTTTTGTAATTTTGCAAATAAACCAATACACACAAAATTATGTCAGTAAAAGACTTTACTTATTCCGATTTTCAAGAGCTAACCTACGAAGAGTTTTATGATCTACTATGGGAAGATGTCTCAGAAAAAGTAGTATCAACAGCCTACCT
>JALRIV010000223.1 GCA_023255275.1 Crocinitomicaceae bacterium
CTTTCCAAACCGACCTTCAAGAAATCAAGGATTCTGGTTTGTGGAAAAATGAACGTTTTATTGATTCCGACCAAAAAAGTAAGATCACACTCCAAGACGGAAGTTCTGTCATTAATATGTGTGCGAACAACTACTTAGGTTTGGCTAATAATGCAGAAATTATTCAAGCGGCCAAACAAAGTTTAGACCGTTGGGGCTTTGGGGTAGCATCCGTCAGATTTATCTGTGGTACCCAGACTTTGCATAAGCAACTTGAGACAGAAGTATCAAAATTTTTAGGTACTGAAGACACTATTCTTTATGCAGCCTGTTTTGATGCCAATGCAGGATTATTTGAGACTATTCTCAATGACCAAGATGCCATCATCTCTGATGAACTGAATCATGCGTCCATTATTGATGGAGTCCGTCTGTGTAAAGCACAACGCTATCGTTATAAAAATAACAACATGGAAGACCTCCGTGCCAAGCTCGAAGAGGCCAAGCTGAATAAAGCACGTCGAATTCTTATTACCACCGACGGCGTATTCTCAATGGACGGTACCATTGCCAAGCTCGATGAGATTTGTGACTTAGCGGATGAATTTGGGGCGATGGTGCACCATGATGATTGCCATGCCACAGGCTTTATGGGTAAACAGGGTAAAGGTGTGCATGAATATAAAAATGTAATGTCTCGTGTTGATCT
>JALRIV010000224.1 GCA_023255275.1 Crocinitomicaceae bacterium
GAATAGTTTTTTGGGTTGTATTAGTTTTTATACTTTTGCTCAAAATAAATAACTATGAAAAGCGCTACTATTTTTTCTTCAATTATTAATGTCATTGTGGTAAACACAAATGAAGAGGGAATGGTATAAATATAACTAAAAGAATATTTAGAACCTTCCAAATAAATTGGAAGGTTTTTTTTTGTAAAAAAGTAAAAAAATAATTGTGTAATGGAATTAAATAAATACAGTAAGATAATCACTCAGGACGAAACACAACCCGCTTCTCAAGCGATGTTGTACGGAATTGGATTAACTGAAGAAGATCTTAAAAAAGCGCAGGTTGGAATTGTGAGCATGGGATATGACGGAAATACCTGTAACATGCACTTGAATGATTTGGCTAAAGAAATTAAAGCGGGAGTTTGGGATGCTGATTTAGTGGGATTGATTTTTAATACTATTGGAGTAAGTGACGGTATTTCTAATGGAAATGATGGAATGCGTTTTTCATTAGTGTCAAGAGATATTATTGCTGATTCTATTGAAGCAGTTATGGGAGCGCAATGGTATGATGCCATGATTGCTGTTCCAGGTTGTGATAAAAATATGCCAGGATCCTTAATGGCTATGGGTAGGGTAAATCGCCCTTCTATTATGGTGTACGGAGGATCTATTCATCCTGGAAAATGGAAAGGAGAATCATTG
>JALRIV010000225.1 GCA_023255275.1 Crocinitomicaceae bacterium
AATTCAACGCGAGGCGAACTTCATAAATCCATTATTGATTTGGAACAAGAAGACAAAAAACGAAAAATATCTTTAGAAATTGCGATGCAATGGAACGCTGGATTCTCTGAATCTGTATTTACCTTCGCAAATGCAATTAATACACACGAAGGTGGTACTCACGAAGAAGGATTCCGCACAGCACTAACTTCGGTAGTCAATAAATTTGGCGAAGACTGGGGATTTATTCGCAAAAAAGAAGATCGTTTAACCGGAGAAGACATCCGCGAAGGACTAACTGCGATTGTTTCTATCAAAATTTCGGAACCGCAATTTGAAGGACAAACCAAAACAAAATTAGGAAATACCGAAGCTAAAACTTTCACTCAAAAATGCGTTAATGAAGCTTTAACTGAATGGTTTGAGAAGAATCCAGCTGAAGGCAAAGACATTGTTCGAAAGAGTATTGATGCGGCGGCAGCGCGTGTAGCAGCCCGTAAAGCGCGAGATTTATCTCGAAACCGTAAAGGTTTATTAGAGGGTCGCGGTATGCCAGGAAAATTAGCAGATTGCCAATGGACCGATCCTGAAAAATGCGAACTTTATATTGTTGAAGGTGATTCCGCTGGTGGCTCTACCAAAGGTGGACGCGATTCAAAATACCAAGCAGTGCTTCCTATTCGCGGAAAAATTCTT
>JALRIV010000226.1 GCA_023255275.1 Crocinitomicaceae bacterium
TTTATCTTTTTTAACCAAACCCAAAGTCATTGCATTTACTAAAATATTACCGTTATAAGAGCTGTCAAAACTGGTTTGACCAGCAATAGTTGGGATACCCATACAATTGCCGTAGCCACCAATTCCATGAACAACACCTCTTAATAAATTTTTTGTTTTTTTATGTTGAGGGGAACCAAAGTGAATTGAATTTAAATTAGCAATAGGTCTTGCACCCATTGTAAAAACATCCCTCATTATCCCACCAACACCAGTTGCAGCTCCTTGATAAGGTTCAATAAATGATGGATGATTATGACTTTCTATTTTAAATACAATTGCATCATCATCTCCAATATCGATCACACCAGCATTTTCACCAGGACCTTGAATTACTTGTTTTCCTTTAGTTGGAAGTTTTTTTAGGTGCAGTCTTGAAGATTTATAAGAGCAATGTTCATTCCACATTGCAGAAAATATTCCAAGTTCAGTAATATTAGGAGTTCTATTTAAAAGTTCACATATCTTTTTATATTCTTCTTTTTTAAGACCGTGATCTATAGCTACTTGTTCGTTTACAATCATTTAATATTATTAAGAAGGTTGTTAAAAAAAAGTGACCCGTCTTCACCAGATAAGTACTTATCAATCATTCTTTCAGGGTGGGGCATCATTCCTAAAACATTTTTTTC
>JALRIV010000227.1 GCA_023255275.1 Crocinitomicaceae bacterium
CTTTGCAAGCATCACCCGATCATCCGTGGGTGAAATCTAATCCACAGTGGTTTACGACTCGCCCTGATGGCTCTATCGCATACGCTGAAAATCCACCAAAGAAATATCAAGATATCTATCCCATCAACTTCGATAATGATTACTCCGGAATACTTGCAGAAGTACTGCGCATTATTCGATTCTGGGTTTCTAAAGGCATAAATATTTTTCGCGTTGATAATCCCCACACTAAGCCGGTTCACTTCTGGCAAGAAGTAATGTCGGTAATTAATAAAGAAAGCCCAGATGTCGTATTTCTTGCAGAAGCATTTACCAAGCCGGCGATGATGCATGCACTTGGCAAAGCCGGATTCCACCAGTCATATACCTATTTCACATGGCGCACTAGCAAAACCGAGTTAACCGAATATGGTCGCGAAGTTTCACAAGATACCAGCGCTTTTTTTAGACCTAACTTCTGGGTCAACACTCCAGATATCTTGCCTTTCCATCTTCAAAACGGTAATCCTGCAGTCTTCGCACTTCGCGCAGTCCTTGCCGCCACCATGACTCCGTCGTGGGGAATGTATGCCGGTTACGAACTATACGAACACATTCCGATTGCAGAAGGCAAAGAGGAATATCGCGATAGCGAGAAGTATGAGATTAAAGTGCGCGACTGGAATGGAGC
>JALRIV010000228.1 GCA_023255275.1 Crocinitomicaceae bacterium
AATCGGGTGAAGACTTAATGGAGATTCCGACAACGATTTTTATTGCTTCTGAATCAATTATTGCCTATTATGTCAAAGAGGATTGGTATTTTGACAAAGAACGATCTATTTTGGATAAACGAATCATAGCTATTGCTCCTGTAGTTAGTTTTGCAGAGGAGAAGGATACTCCAATTGGTGCACTTAAAACTGTCGTAATGATTAATAACGGTGAAAAACAAGTAGTTGGTCCAAAATCAGCTATTAATTTTCAAGGACAGTCTGTAGAACGCGAACTTTTCTGGCTCTATTTCGATGAACTCCGCAATGTGCTTGTCAACTACTACGTATACAACGACAAGAATGATGCACAATGGATGTCTTTTGACGACCTTTTCTGGAAACGCAAATATACGGCTACTATTTACAAGGTATCTGATAAATTTGATCGTGAGATTGAAGACTACAAGTTTGGTGTAGAAGCACTTTATGAGGCTGAAAGAGTTAAAGAAAGTATTCGTAATTGGGAACACGATCTCTGGAACTATTAAAATCGTAAGCTATATTTTTGAAATTAAAAGCCTCGCTGAAAAGCGGGGCTTTTTTCGTTTATTTTTGTACTGTGAAGTGGATAGGTAACAGAATTAGTTTCAATGATCAAAAAGACAAAACTACTAT
>JALRIV010000229.1 GCA_023255275.1 Crocinitomicaceae bacterium
CTATATTTTTCTATAGTATTAATATTATCAATTTTTATTAATTGTATATGATCTGGAACATCTAGATCAACATGTGTAAATAGCTTAGTGTTACCAAAGTTGAACATTTTACTGCAATGATTTATCACTGCTAGAGCTTTCTCTGGGTTTGCACAGTCTATAAGAGCTAAATCGACGTTTGGTAAGTTTTTCATAGTGGGGCTTTAATAAAATTATTTATATTTTATTATTGCACTTCGAGCTAGAAATTAATACGGTGCTTATCTAACTATTCTGTACATCATGTCATAGACACCATATCCCTGACCCAATCGAGAGATTAAGTTTCTAGTTAAATCAAAATCTGCATTATTCTTGTAAGGTCCACGATCATTTATTCTTGCTCTGACAGCTTTAGCTGGATCATATTTATCGCCCCATGTAGGATTCCAAAATTCCACAATTGTGTTAAAAGGTAAAGTTTTATGAGCGCAAGTTGCTCCGTCACTATCAAATTTCTCACCATTTGCAGTTATTTTACCTTCAAAGCCATCATCTTTATTTTTGAAATCTAATCCATATACCGAAACTTTACATTTTGCAAACATCATACCCTGTACAGTATTTTGCTGTTTGACTCTGCCGATTTTTGTTTTTAGTTCT
>JALRIV010000022.1 GCA_023255275.1 Crocinitomicaceae bacterium
TAATGAATACAATAAATCCAATAATAAATTTAAGGATAAGACGGAGTGAATATTTTATCGCGCGCATGAATTTCGATTAATTTCAGAGAAAGATACAAATTAACGGATAAAAACCCACTCAGTTTCGGTAGAATTAATTGCATCCCATTGATAGCCGCCTCCTTGAAATAATTTTAGTTCCTCTTCATGCTGAATATGTTGATCCACAATCCATCGCGCCATCTCTCCCCTAGCATGTTTCGCAAACATCATCACCACACTCAATTTTCCATTTCTAAAATCTTTAAAAACAGGCGTGATTACTTTATTTTTTATCGATTTAAACTGGATAACTTTACTGTATTCAGTAGAAGCTAAATTCACAACCAGTTCATCGGACTGTAATTCATTTTTTAAAAAATTCGTCGGCTTGTCTTTCCAAAAAAGATAATTGTTTTTAATCTTTGGAGTAATCTCCCATTTTGTCCCCATTTCTAATCGATACGATTGCATGCGATCAAAGGGTTTTAAAACACCATACAAACCCGATAAAATGCGAACTGTATCTTGCAGTCTGTTATACTGTGAAATCGCTAAAGATTCAAAATCAAAACCGCGATATACTTCACCTGAAAAACTAGTAATGGGAGTATCGGTGGATTTTTCATGATTTTCAACAGACCATGCTTGATTGCGCTCTACATTCAATTCCGCAATTTCTTGAGAAACATGCATGATGTCCATGATTTTTTTAGCCGACAATTTTTTCATTTTTCCCATTAATTTTTCAGCATCATTAAGGAAAAAAGGCGCTGTAAAAGGAAAATTTCCTTCAAGAGATGTCGATCGAATACTTTTTGCTGGAGATAATAAAACTTTCATCTAGTTTACAACTTCTTTTTTAGGTATTAATAAAAGTAAAATCAGACCAATAATGAAAAATGCGGCTACAGAAAGCACTGAAAAACGAATGGAACCTGTCGCAAACTCAATGAACCCGAAGAAAAAAGTACCGATGACGATTCCAATTTTTTCGGTAACGTCGTAAAACGAAAAATAACTTGCATTATCTGTCGTGTTTGGAATTAATTTCGAATAAGTCGATCTTGCGAGGGCTTGTACTCCACCCATGACAATTCCAACAGAAGCCGCTAAACAATAAAATTCAACCGGAGTTTCTACCAACATCGCACCGATACAAATCAAGATCCAAATACTTACGGCTAAAATTAAGGTGGGAATGTTACGCCATTTTCGCGATAATCGAGACATCAAGAAAGCGCCCAATGCACCCAAAATTTGAATCAAAAGAATCGAAATAATCAATCCAGTACTGCCATCGTTATTGGGCCATTTCACTTCTTTATTGGCAAAAATAGTTGCCATCAACATCACGGTTTGAACTCCGGTGTTAAAAAAGAAAAAAGCGTACAGGTAGCGCTTAAGACGTTGCGTCTTCATAAATTCCTTGAAAACCAATCGAAGTTCATTAAACCCTTTCCAAATAATGCCTTTTTCCTTTGGTTTATTGTGCACATTATTGGGTAAAACACGATAGGTAATTTGACTGAATCCGATCCACCAAACTCCCACAAGAACAAAACTCCAACGTGGATCCTGATGAAACACTTTGATTAACACCAAACAAATGATCAATAAGGTCATGGACCCAAAATACCCCATACTATAACCCTTTGCGGAAATGCGATCGTGATCTTTTTTCTTGGCAATTTCAGGCAGAAAGGCATTGTAAAACACTAAACTGTTCCAAAATCCAATACTGGCAAAAAATACAGAAACCATACCCCACTCCAAGTGATCGACATCAAAGAAATACAAGGAAAAACAAGAGACCACACCCAAATAATTGAAGAAACGCATGAACATTTTCTTTTTCCCTGAAAAATCAGCTATTCCAGATAAAAGAGGAGATAAAAAAGAGACCACTAAAAAGGATGCACTTAATACATAAGAATAAAGCACGGAAGAAGACATTGAAAAACCAAAGAAATCCACCAAAATAGTGGTATTCACTGGAAGATCTTTGACCGCAACGCCTAATTTCTCCGAATAGGCTGCTTTAGTAACTCCATCGTAAAAAATTGGGAAAATAGCTGATGAAATCACTAAATTGTACACCGAATTGGCCCAATCATACATGATCCAACCCTTAATAATTTTTTTATCCCCTTTTTCCATATACCTAATTATTCGTTTCCTGCTACATATGCTTTTAAATAAGAAAATTCCTTGGTTAATTGACCCGTCAAATCCGTTTCACTTCCTCGTGCAATGATTTGATCTTTATCTTCTCCCAGTAAAGCAGGTAAAATATATTTCATTAATTCTGAACCAAAATCTTCAGAGGCGTCGCGCGGTAATTCACACGGTAAATTATCAACCGCCATGACCATAATATTGCCTTCTTTTTGAAAATCGTCTTCCGATTCTGTTTTCGGGTTGTAACCATAAAAAGGACTTGCTACCTTAGAAGGTCGAATGGTGCAGCCGATTGGTCCGTCGATATCGCAAGAAACATCAGCGACATACTTCAAACGTAAATCCTCGATCTTCAAATCTTCCCTTGTCATGATGAACGGTGATTTATTAGACCAAAAATGACAAGGAATGTAAAAATCCACCTTATTTAAAAAGCGTTTCATATTGGATTTAAACAATTCAGGATGGGCATAAAATACTTTCTTATCGAATTCACTTCCATCTTTAGCTTTGTAGTAATCTTCCAATTCTAAATGAGCAAAAACAGGCTGATTATAATCATTCGCTACAATTTCGTCTGGACTAACCTCTTTAATGTCTAATAAATCGATAATTTCACGAGCTCCATGTCCTACTCTTCCATATCCTGTTAAAATGATTTTAAAATTTGAAGGAAGTTTAATTTTCTTCAACTCCTCTTCCAATTCCTTGCGATCATGACATTCGCTCGCTCGCTTAATGGAGTACAATCCGGTTTTTAGGCCAATGCCCAATAAACCATTATACGCCCCAACAATTCCTGCGTAACGACCAAACCCAATCAACCGCTTGTTATTCTTATCTTTTAAGACCTCATAATCAATCATTTGAATCTTCTTCTCAAGAATAGCTCTCAATAAATTTCGATTATACGGTTGTTTTTTAATCGTATGTGAAAAGAACAAATACTTCTTGTTAGGAATTAAATCGGAAATATTCACCTCCTTCACCCCCATCAAAATGTCGCATTCGGACAGATCCTCTTGCACTTGAATGCCTTGCGCACGATATTCTTCATCTTTAAAAATGCGAATCGGACTGTTTTGAACAATCACCTTAACATTTGGAAAAATTGTCTCCACTTTTTTGCACTGTGAAGGGGTCAACGGTACTCTAAAATCTGGTGGCACCTTACCCTCTCTAATTATTCCTATTTTCATTATTTTTTAAATCTAATATTATGGTCTCAAATACTCGTCAATAAACTCACGCACACAACCTTCTCCGCCTTTACTCTTCAAAATAATGTCTGCTTTACTTTTTACTTTGGAAACAGCATCTTTCGGACAAACCCGTAAGCCTATTTCCTCAAAAACTTTCAAATCATTGATGTCATCCCCGATCATGGCTACTTCCTTTAAGGAAATTCCCAATTCTTCGCAATAGTTTTTCAAGATGGTGATTTTTTCCTCTCTACCTACATAACAATATTTAATTTCAAGCATTTTTGCTCGTTCTTGTACAACATGATTCGTAAAACCGGAAGAAATGATAGCAATAGGAAATCCTTCCTTCGTAAGTTGACGAATGGCCATACCATCCTTGGTATTGTATTTTTTGATTTGATCGCCATTTTCGGTAAAATACATACCGCCATCAGTCATGACCCCATCAACATCTAACACCAATAGGCGAATTGCTTTTGCTTTCTTCAACCAAGGTTCAACGGGATAAATCGCTTGAAACAAAAGGGCTTGCATATCATATTCATACTCTTCTGCAATTGCTTCTAGGTCAAACAAGGTGATTTCATTTACATGATCCACTTCAAGATCCGATAAAAAATCTTCAAAATCGATTCCGTTTTTTTTACAAATCCCTTTTAAATTTTGCTCCAAATACATACTAAATCATTTGATAACCAACGGCATTGGCTACTGGTTTCAATTCGTTCAATAAACTTTCAAATTGAGGATGAGTTAATTGTTGAGAAGCATCTGATTTAGCCACTAACGGGTTGCGATGCGCTTCAATTAATAATCCATCAATCCCCATAGCAACACATGCTTTTGCTAAATTAGGAATACCATAAGCATAGCCCATTGCATGTGAAGGGTCTAAAATGATTGGCAAGTTCGTGTGCTCTTGCAACCAAGCAACTCCGCATAAATCTAAGGTAAATCGGGTGGCTGTTTCAAAAGTTCGCAATCCACGTTCGCATAAGATGACATTAAAATTCCCTCCAGCCATCACAAACTCTGCCGCTTGCACAAATTCCTGAAGGGTTGTTCCAAATCCTCTTTTAATCAATACCGGTTTCTGGGTTTTCGCACAAGCTCTCAAAATCCCTTGGTCATACATGGCCTTCGCACCTACTTGAATCACATCCGAATATTCGATTATTTCATCAATATGCGTAGCATCCCGAGCCTCCGTAATTACATTCAAACCATATTGATCTCGCATTTTAGCTAAAAGTTTCAACCCATCCAAACCCATGCCTTGAAATGAATAGGGACTAGTTCGTGGTTTATAACATCCTCCTCGCAAGGTAGAAAGACCCAAACGCACCAACAATTCAGCCGATTCGGTAATTTGTTCCTCTGATTCCACCGAACAAGGTCCACCAATCAACAAAGTATTTCTCGTGTCTCCACCGATGGTTACTCCTCCAATGGTAACCGCTCGCTTTTCAGATTGGTATTTTTTTGAAGCCAATTGAATATCATTTGCAAATACAAACGATTCAGCAACTTGACCTAAAATTTCAGCAGGAACTTCTTTTGTTCCTGAACCTGTTACCAAAATTTGCAATTGACCTTTATCAATATGAAATGCTTTAATTTTTTCAGCAATTTGTGCCGCTTCTTGACTACTGATGTTTTCTTTTAAGTGTAAAATCATAATTCTCCTTTCACTAAATTCATAAAATTGACCACGCCTACTGCTGATTTATCTCTGCTGATTACAGGTAAATACATGATGGGAATGGGACTTTGTTTGATGGTCATTAACATTTCCTCAACCGTTTGATCCTCATAGATCAATAAAGGTTTTCGATTCAACATTTCTAAAGGATTCAATGCATTTAAGTCAGGTAAGGCCTTTATCATGGCTTTTCTGACATCCGCATTCGAAATAATCCCTTTAAACATTTGATCTTGATCCACGACGATGGAAAAACCCAACGCTCCTTGATCAATGGATGTTAAAACAGATTCGATATTTAATTGCGATTCAGACAAAATGGGACATTCCTCTTTTGGAATCATAAAATCTTTTACAACAAAATGCGATTCAATATTTCGATTCGTAAGGTTCATCAGCGCATGCCCAATGGATGGCGCATTAAATAAATAAGACCCCGAGACAGAAGCATAAACCCCCATATTTCGGAGAATAAAGGAAACTTCTCCATTTACACCACCATCGACATGTACGGTCTTTGACGGATATTTCCGTTTAAATTGTCTGATTTTGGAAAAGTTGACTTGATCAAAAACTCCACCACTTTGACCAGGAATGGTAGCCATAACCAATAGGAAATCAAAATGAGGATAATCCTCAAATACATCGATTGATGTTGGGGTTATAATCGCCAAGCCTTTCTTTCCGCTAATGTCGTTAGGAATTTCCAAAGGTGATTTTAAATCCTCATATTGGAAAGTCACGTACTCTACTGGTGTTTGACGCAAATAATCGTAATATTTTTCAGGATGCTCTGTGATGATATGCAAATCAATCGGAATATTTGTCCAATTTCGAATGGCTTTGATATCTTCAAAAACGGCTAAATCATCGTTGCAATCTACATGTAACAATTCAACTCCATGCGCATCTAGATCTTCAATTACCTCTTTTAAAGGTCTTTTTTTGTCGCTATAAATAGATGCCGATATTTTCATTTATTCTTGAATTAAATGTTTAATTTCAAAATGATCATTGCAAATTTCAAAAGAACCCTTACGGTTTTCAAAAACAAGCGTATCCATTTTGTTCAGTAAAGCAATCAACAACTGCTGTTCTTCAAAGGATATTGGATCTTTTTGAAATTCAGGAGATTGAATCAATTGAATGCGATAGTTTACTTTATTCAAAAACAATCGTAACGTTTGTTGCCGTTCACCAATTAAGCCTTCTTCCTTCCAAAAATGACCTAAAGCTCTTGCGATTAATTCATCTTGTTGATTTTCGTAAAATATAACCAATTCATCGCTTTCCAATTTATTACCATATCCTGACGAACAAGATGTAGCCCATAAAAAAAGTAATGTAACGATTAAAAATCTCATGTTTTATCAAAGATGTAAAGATAATGAATTTGATAAATATTATCTTTGAATATGAAAGAAATTGTATTAAAAAACCAAATCTATCGAGGAGCAAATAATAAGGAAGCTCTGTATGATTTCTATCTACCTGAAAACCAACCTGAAAACATCATCATATTCAATCATGGCTTTATGGGTTTTAAAGACTGGGGAGCTTGGCATTTAGTGGCTAAGTATTTTCTTTCTCAGGGATATGCCTTCCTGCTTTTCAACCATACCCACAATGGAACTAGCCTTAAAAACCCAACTGAATTTGTTGATTTAGAGTCCTTTGCTGAAAACCGCTACAGTTATGAATTGACCGATTTATTGTCCATTAGTGCCAAAATTCGAAATCAATTTCCAAATGCTAAGTATTTTGCAATTGGACATTCCAGAGGAGGTGGAAATGTATTATTGGCTGAAAAATTAGGTGGATTTCAAAAAATTGCCTCATGGGCAGGAATATCATCCATTGCAGACCGATTTCCTAAAAATGAAACGTTAGAACAATGGAAGAAAATAGGATATCGCCTTCAACATAATAGCCGAACACAGCAAGATTTGAAAATTTCTTACGCACAATACCTCGATTTTCAGGAGAATAAGGCGGTTTTACAAATTGAAGAAGCCTGTCGAAATTCAAAAACACCTACTCTAGTCATTCACGGATCTCAAGATGAGGCTGTATCGATCACTGAAGGTCAAAAAATTGCAGAATGGACCAAAACGAATCTGATAACCATATCTGGCGCAAATCACACCTTTGGAGCGGTTCATCCCTACAGCCAACAAAAACTTCCTGTTGAGCTTGAAGAAGTTTGTCATCATACCTTTCATTTTTTCCATAAATGATTTACTTTTATACTATGAAGTATTTTCTTTTACCCCTCGTATGTTGGATTGGATTTTGCCAAGGCCAATTGAATTACCAAAAAGACCTATTGGGTCCAAATTTTGAACAAACAACAATTCAACAACCCAACGATTACGAAGGTGAAGTCGTTTGCACCTTAATTCGTTTAAAAAATCAACCTAAATCCAGAAAGGCTGTCCTTTACATTCATGGTTTTAATGATTATTTTTTCCAAAGCGAATTAGCCGAACATTATGCGCAAATGGGCTATCGTTTTTATGCCATTGATTTGAGGAAATACGGCAGATCTTACCGTTCTCATCAAAAGTTAAATAATGTGAGAAATCTGAATGAATACGATGCGGATATCGATACTGCACTCAAAATTATTCAAGCTGAAGGTGCTATTTACACCCTTGTCAACGGACATTCAACTGGTGGATTAATCGCTGCTTTGTATGCCCATCACCACCCTCAATCGGATCAATTTCAAGCGCTTTTTCTGAATAGTCCGTTTTTTGATTTCAACATTGCACCATGGATGAAAAAAATAATGCTACCCTTGGTGGCGAAAAAAGGAAAGAAAAAGCCAAATAAACTTTTTAAACGAGAAGGTTTGGGATTGTATGGAGAAAGTATCAATAAAAAAAACCATGGAGAATGGGAGTTTAATGAAGCATGGAAACCCAATGTTTCTCCGCCTTTAAATTATGGGTGGTTCAATGCCATTCATCAAGGACATTTAGAAGTTTTCAAAGGATTAAAGATTGACAAACCCGTTTTAGTGATGCATTCCGATCATTCCGTCCAATCTAAAGTTTGGACAGATGCATTACTGAGTGGTGATGCCGTTTTATCCGTAACAGATATTGAACGAGAAGCAAAAAAAATAGTAGGGAATTGCAGCATCATAAGTATTCCGAACGCCATGCACGATTTGATTTTATCTAAAAAAGAGGTAAGAGATGATGTTTATTTGAAGCTGGAATCTTGGTTACAATCTATTCACCCTTAACGCGCTTCCAATTTCTTAACTTCAAAAAAGGAACTTCAATCCATTGATACATTAGTGAAGAAATGGCGATGGTAAATAGCCAAAACAATAGGTAATAAAACCACCAGTTTTCAGGAATAACATAATTGGAACGCAATACACCGAAAATTCCAAATTTGATCAAAATGTCGATCACAATGGTTCGATTGATGAGGTACATGGAATATGAAATTAAACTTAAATGGGTGAAAACATGCATCCAAGAATAGCGGGGCTTTTTTACACTTGACAAGTAAGGTAACATCATAAAAACAGCTATCGACTTTAAAAACGGGGACCATACAATCGTTTGGGCATCTAATACATCTTCATTAAAGTATTTGATGGCATACAGACCAAGAACACCGATCACTAAAAAAATTACATGGGTTAAGTTATTCCACCTTTTTGGGTAGTATACTTTAATAAAAGCCGCAAAAACTCCAATCATCAGCGCATCTAATCGGGAAAAAACACGACGCATTACGGTAAAATCAACAGTTAAAAAATCTTGAAAATCATGAGTATAATAGAGGTAATATCGCAAAATGATTACCGCGATAATCACTAGAACAATCACCAACACTAATGATCTTTTTAGATTTTTAGTCGCAAAAATAAATAGCGCAAGCAGTATTGGGGTAATCAAATAAAACCATTCCTCAATACTTAAACTCCATGATTCTGAAAAAAACAAAGGCTGGTTGGTCCCTAAATTTTGAATGAAAAGAAAATATTTATACCATGATTCTGGAATTCTTTCTGGCTTCAAAAACAAGCCAAATATCAATACAAAAATTAATACAATAAAGTAAACCGGAATCGTTCTCAACCATCTTCTTTTCCAAAAATCGAGCAAAACAGGTCCACTCATTTGCTTTTCCTGTAAGGTTTTAATCAAAATTCCTCCAATTAAGAAACCACTTAATACAAAAAATATTGCAACACCATCTAATAACAAAGGATTGACAAAAGAATCCATTGATGGAGGTAATAAAATTTTGCTATGTCCTAATAAGACAAAGAAAATGGCAAAAAAACGAAGTATATCTAAACCGAAAATTCGAGGCTGTTGATATAAATTACGGTAGAATTTGATCAAGGAGATTGTTGTTTAAGATTCGGATTTTCGAACAAATCCCACATCACCTTCCCTTTTGAAGTTGGCATCTGAAATTGTAAAAGTTCTGCAATGGTTTTACTGATATCCAATTGTTCGTATTTCATTTTTGAAATGGAACCTTTTTTAAAATCTGGACCTAAAGCCACTAAATAAATATGCTTACATCCCTCACAACGACAGCCATGATTTACATACCCACTTCGTTTTCCTTTTGAATGTCGACCGTGATCGTTGGTGATGATGAGCGTTGTTTTATCTCGATAAATAGAATCGGTTTGAATGAAATCCCAAAGCTCAAAGGCTAAAGAATCCGTATTTTTAATCCCTTGCAAATACCCTAACCAATTGACTTCATGTCCTCTAACATCCACCTCCAACAAATTGATCAAGGTTAATTTTGGATGTTTTTCTTTCAAAATGGTTTTAGCAGCCAGCCAGGTCTTCACATCCGACTCGTACCCCAACCCATGTCCATTTGGACCACAATATGTCGTGGGTAAAAATTGATTTTTCCATGCTTTTTGTTTGGTATTACCTAAGATGTTCAACTTCCCTTTACTGGCGATCACATAAGTACTCGCTTTTAAATCTGCATATGTTTTATTGTAGTATTGAAACATCGATGGTTTTTTAGGATGTTCAAAACCAACATTACTTATGCGCTGATAATTTCCGGTAGTAATGGCAGTATGTCCGGCGTTCGTATACGTAGGACCGTTATTCCAAAAACTTTTAACCAGAACACCTTGAGGAGCTAAATCCTTTGCTAAATGCGGAATATATTGATAGGAGGTATCGCCAAAAGTTTCTGTAAAGCGGGGTCCATCAATCACTAAAACAATCACATTTTCGGTTAAATAGGTGGAGCTTTTATCATTTCTAATTTTCTTCGCTTCAAAAGAAGTAAAAAATAGAAGAACTCCTCCTAGTACGAGTACGATGTAACGACGAAACAAGATCATGGAAATTTAGGAAATTTAGAAAAATCTCTCTTTCGTTTCTCTAAAAAGGCATTTCTACCCTCTACCGCTTCATCGGTCATATATAACAAGCGAGTCGCCTCCCCTGCATAAATTTGTTGTCCAACCAATCCATCATCGATCAAGTTAAATGCAAATTTCGACATTTTAATCGCCGTAGGACTTTTAGTTAAAATTTCTTGTGCCCAATTAAATGCCTCCTCCTCTAATTGATCATGAGGCACAACAGCATTCACCATTCCCATTTCAAAGGCTTCTTGAGCCGAATACGATTTTCCTAGAAAAAAGATTTCTCGCGCTCGTTTTTGTCCTACTTGTCTAGCCAAATAAGCCGAACCAAATCCACCGTCAACACTAGCCACATCAACATCCGTTTGTTTAAACACAGCATGTTCTTTACTCGCTAAAGTCAGGTCACAAACCACATGTAAACTATGTCCACCACCAACTGCCCAACCGGGAACAACGGCAATCACCACCTTATTCATAAATCGAATTTGACGTTGAACATCCAAAATATTAAATTTATTGACGCCATCTAAACCTTTGTAGCCCGTTGTGGACCGAACCCTTTGATCTCCTCCGGAACAAAAAGCCCATCCACCATCTTTTTTCGACGGACCTTCACCGCTGATCAAGACCACACCAATTTCTTGAGATTCATGACAAATGATCAAGGCGTCTAGTATTTCATCAACTGTTTTAGGTCGAAAGGCATTTCTAACCTCTGGACGATTAAAAGCAATCCTAGCCACACCTTCTCGGTATTTAAAGGTAATATCTTCGTAATTTTTAATGGTTTTCCAATCTGTCATCATGGCGTAAAATTAATAAAAGTAAATCACTTAATTCCATTTGGAGTGTACATCGTTACTTGATCTTTTTCGTATGCTTTAAGCATGACCTCAAGCATGGTATAAGCATCAAAGAGTATGGTTTCTGCATTTCCGAATTTCACCCTTTTCATGGCTTGTTCGCGTTCAAATAAAGGCAGTAATTCGTCACACTTCCTTAATTTAGATTGTTCAGGATTATGCACCTTTGTTTTCATCTCTTTCACCTTTCCTTGCGCATCAATCACCTGAACGGAAAAGGTTTCTGGATAATAAACAGGAAACATGAACGAATCAACCAAATCCTCCAATACATGCAAGCTAGTACCGGCATTATCCAAGGTTACTCCAATGTAAAGAATTTTTCCTTTCGCTTTCGCTACTTTATAAAAGGGACTATTTTGATTGTAAGGGGTTTCATTTCCGAAATGAGTCCCAACGAAATACGCAGCATTTGGTCCTATACACGATACAGGTTCTGTAGGACTCTCACTTCGCATTGCTTGAGGCATCAATCGAAATGTTTCTGTAATTTTACCCAATTTCGAAGGTGAATGAAGTACATCAAAAACAGGATTTTTTTGAATATAATCCAATTGAAAACTATCATTAGGAGAATTTGGCATGAGCAGATGTCCCTTTTCACCCACAGCTTCAAGCAGCGCATCTATAATCGTTTGCGCCCCACCATCCACATAACCAATTTTAGAAAGACTGGAATGAACGAGTAGCACATCCCCTTCAACAATACCTATGTTTTTTAATTGTGTAACGAAATCATTCTTCAACCAAATCGCACCTTTTGATTTTTGCTGCTGAAGTTCTTGATTGACGCGTTTCTTTTTCCATTTACGATACCAACCCAATACAAAATTGGGCATCCACGCTCTTAATCTATTTTTCATTACTGAGATACAAAGGTATAAACAATGACACCTTCTTGAGAGGCAGGGGCATTAGATGAAAAGTCGAACCTGGATTTTTTTGCATAATTTTCAGCTTGTTCAATCATACAACCATTTGCACCAGATGTTCGAGAGGGATCATAAACGGCATCCGTAACAGTTCCGTTTTTATTGACTTTAATTTTCACAGTCACCCTACCACTTGAACCGTAACCGCAAGTGTAACCTGGATTTCTCACCCACCAATTGTTTTTTTGAAAAGGATCTCTTCCTGTCAAAGACCAATCCACCATCACATTCCCTTTAAAAGCCGTATTTCCCCCTTGCGTTTTGGTAACTTTGGCTTCATTGGTATTTTTAGATTGATTTTCTTTGCGTTTGGCCATTTCTTCTAAAATTGCCTTTCTCTTTTCCTCTCCACCGGTTGATGCTTTCGTCGCTTCAATATCGCGTTGAATATCGTCCTCAATTTCTTTGGCACTTTTGTTCTGGTAATAGTCTTGGTTCGATTTTTTACGATCATCGTTGACATCACGCGCCATATTTTTCACCTCTCCTTGCTCAAAATCAGCTGGAACCTCAATATTTTCTGGCTTTACCTCTACTTCAGGTTCTTCCACATAAGCTCCTTCGTGAAACGGAACAATTGGGTACAATTGGGTGTAGGTATCCATTTGTAGGTACATGAAAAGCACAACATATACTCCTATGGTAGCAATAATGGCATGTTTATATTTTTCTATTTTATCTACAATTCGATTCATTCATTTTTCAATTTCACCCACTTTCTCTCTTCAAGATACAAATATTCTACCGAATCTTCAGCATATAAAATTACTAAATCTTTATCAAGCATTTGAATTTGTTGGTATTTTAATTCAGCCAAAACAAAACCATCTCTGGAAAAAACACCAAACTTACCGTCTTTTTCCACTTGAAAATAATCCGTATCGATTCGAAGCACATTATCGTATTCTAAAGGAATAATTTTTTCGTTTTTCAGATTAACCAATCCATATTTACCGGCCGATGAAACAATCGCCGTTTGGTTGATAAAACTTTCTGCATACTCATAAAGTGGTTTTTGAACTACTTTATTTTGAAGATTGATATAGCCCCATAACTTCCCTTTGTTAAAAGATACAGGCGTAATCGGTCTACCTAAATCGGCATAGGTCGTTGGGACAATTAATTTCCCATTAAGATCAATGATTCCATATTTATCTTTGAATTTGACTTTGGCATACAACTCATAGAACCGACCGTTCAAAGGATAATTCGCAAACTTCTCGTATTTACAGGCAATAATTTCATAACCCGTTTCGTCGATGTAACCCAATTTATCATTTAAAATCACAATCGCTCGATTACTGTGAAGGCTACCGATGTAATCGTATTTCGGCGGGACAACCCACTCATTCGATGAAGATACCAGACCGTACACCCCCTCTTTTTCAAAGATGAAAAGGTTATTCGAGAAATTGGTTAAACCCTCATAATCAAAAGGTACTTTTATATTTCCACTGGTATCAATCGCTCCAAAATAATCCTGTTTCGAAACGATAGCCAATTGACCAAAAGAAAAGGCTTCTTGGTACTGAAAAGGAATTGCTAAATCCCCGTTTTTTGAATAATACCCATATAAACTGTCTTTTTTGGCAAAAAAGCGATTATTGGACAAAGCGCCCAAATCTTCCATTTCAACATTAACAATTAAGGTGCCATTTCGGTCAATCAATCCATACTTACCATCCTGTTCAACAATTGCTCTACCATTTTCGAAATCGGTTCCAGAATCATACACAAATGGAATGATCACTGATTTATTTTTATCAATGTAACCATATTTATTTCGGGACATGACTAAAGCCAAGCCCTCTTTGAAAAAATTAACCGATTCATAAATAGCAGGAACGACTTCTCTACCCTCTTGATCCATAAAACCAAAAAGATTTCCTTTTTTAAATGGGTACCACGCTTGCCTTGCCAAGGCCTGCTCCTGCTCTAATTCTTCGAAAAATGGGTATTTAGGGTATTTTATCTTAAACGATTCTAAACGTTCTACGGAATAATCAGCCATGTAAATTTGATAGAGTTTACGCCAAGCATCAGATCCAAATCGATTATTAGGAAACAAGGTTAAAAACTCTTCATATTCTTTCAACGTGTTATTGACTGTTGCTAATTCATAAATTCGTTTTTCAGCATTCACAGCATAGGTTCCTTCAGGTAATTCCCAGATATATTCTACATATTCTTCAATCAAATCATTTGTAGTTTTTTCTTGATAATACAGTAAATCGTAAAAGGATTTCGCCGTGGCACTCAAGTAACTATTTGGATAGGTTTGAAGGTAATTTAAATAGTATTTGGAAGAATCAATTTGTTTGACCAAATCGAAAGCCAGTGAATCACGAATATGTTCAGCTTTTGAATATTCATAAGCCCAAGGATTAGCATCCATGAAATATTGGTAAGAGGCAACTGAATTTGGAACGCAACGAGTAACATACCATTGAGAACTCAACTCCATTTTCGTACTTAATAGTTGAACTTGATTCACACCCAATTTTTGCATCGCTTGGATTTGTTTTTCACTCGCTTTTGGATAATTGGACTCCGCCAATAATATGTACTTGTATGCTGAATCTAACTGATGAAAAGGATTATCAGTTCTTAAATAGATGACAGACAAACCATAACTCGCTAAAACGGGTTCCTTTTTGATTTTTTTCTCAAACAAACGCTTCGCCTCAAAATAGTTGTAAATGCGCAAAGCTTCATAAGCTTTCGACATCGATCTACTTTGTGCATTGCCCAGAAAAGGACATATCAAAAACAAGAAAAAAACAACTAAGAATTTTTTCATAACACCATATCGAACATAAAAATACAAAAAAAGCCCCCAAAATTGGAGGCTTTAATATGTTTATCTGCAAATTATTTTTGCATGTGTTTTCCGTAACGGTTTTTAAATTTATCGATACGACCAGCAGTATCCACGAACTGAGCGATTCCAGTAAAGAATGGATGAGATTTGTGTGAAATATCCAATTTTACTAAAGGGTATTCATTACCATCTTCCCAAGTAATTGTATCTGCTGTATTTGCACATGAAGGACACAAAAAAGCATAGTCGTTTGACATATCTTTGAATACAACTAATCTGTAATCTTCTGGGTGTATATCTTTTCTCATTTTTATGTAATTATTCTTATTATTCTGTATTTGGAGTGCAAATTTAAGTAATCTTTTTTAAATATGCTCAATTTTTTACAAAATTAAAATAACTTTCTTAAACATTCGTTATCTTTGGTAATTAAAATTGAATTTTTGACTCAAAAAAAGCACATATTTTTCTGGTTGACATTACTGATCATTGGCTTATCCCAAACAAGCTGTAAAAAAAAGGATTTTTTCTCAAGCAGTAACTTAAGTTTCTCAAACGATACGATAGTATTTGACACCATTTTCACCACCATTGGATCTACAACCAAACAATTTAAAATCTACAATACACAAAATTCGAAAATAAAAATCGAATCCATTCAATTGATGGGGGGATCAAATTCGCCTTTTCGGATTAATGTCGACGGAATAAGTGGCCTTCAATTTGGTGAAACCGTGCTCGATAAAAAGGATTCGTTGTATGTGTTTGTAGACGTTACCTTGCAAGTGAATAACGGGACGTTACCCTTGATTATTGAAGATTCCATTCGCTTTAGAACCAATGGAAAAGATCAATACGTTAAATTAGCAGTTTGGGGACAAGATGCCTATTTTCATTACAAAGATCTTAACTCAGGCACTTGGCAAAACGACAAACCTCATGTGATCTATGGTTATGCTGCTGTTGATTCTGCCGAAACATTAACTATTCCTGGAGGAACTAATATTTATCTGCATAAAAACGCGCAATTGATTAACTATAAAGGAACGCTGAATATGAACGGTTCGCTTGGCAATGAAATCACCCTACAGGGAGATCGTTTAGAATCCATGTATAGCGATGTCACAGGTCAATATTATGGTATTTATTTTTACGAGGCAAGACCTTCTCAATTAAACTATGTAAATATCAAAAATGGTACTTCTGGAATTCATTTATACTCTAGAGACGCATCTCAAACAGGATACACGCTTACTTTAACCAACAGCAAGATCGAAAACTGTGCCAGTTATGGTTTATTCATTTACTCAGGGGCAAAAGTTAAGGCAGAAAATTGCATCATTAGTAAAAATGGTTATCATGCTTTATTCGTACTAGAGGGTGGTGATTTTAACATGAACCATTGTCACCTATTAGGTTATCAAAATGGATCAAACCAAACACCTGCCGTGGGTATTTCAAATTTTTATTACAACCCTAACACTTCGATTACCACGGTCGCCTCGATCAATGAGGGATCGATTACGAATTCGGTAATCTATGGGAATCAGTCTGGGGAAATTGCATTCGACACCCTTGCTACAGGTGGGGTAACGCTCAACTTTAATTTGAAAAACAATGTCATTAAAATGGATTCGCCAAGTACGAGTTCTATTTTTCTTAATACCATTTGGAATGCAAACCCACTATTTACCAACATTTCAGAATCGAATTACAAATTCCCAGCAAATTCTCCGCTTAATGCAGCTGGATTCAGCACTTCTGTTAGTTTAGATATTTTAGGAATGGGTAGAAATAACCCACCTGACATTGGGGCTTATGAATTAAATTAATGTCCGGTTTTATTCTCTAACATCGGAACAAAACTAAAAACACCAAATTCTTCAGTATTAAATTCATGTTCAGCCACCTTGGTGATTCTTTTCATCAATTGTTTTTCTCCTTCACCAATTGGAATTACCATCACCCCTCCTATTTTCATCTGATTCAATAAAGCTTCAGGTATCTCCGGGGCTCCACATGTAATGATGACCTTATCGAAGGGAGCAAAATTAGGCAAACCTTTGTAGCCATCACCAAAAACCAATTTTGGATTAAAATTAAAATGATGGATGATCGATTTAGCTTTGAGAAAAAGTTCCTTCTGACGTTCGATGGAAAAAACTTTGGCACCCAACGCGCACAAAATAGAGGTCTGAAACCCAGAGCCAGTTCCGATTTCAAGAATTTTATCTCCTTTTTTTACTTGTAATAAATCGGTTTGAAAAGCAACTGTATAAGGATGAGAAATGGTCTGACCTGCTCCGATTTGAAAAGCCATGTTCGTGTAAGCTTGTTCGGTAAATGCTAGGTCTAAAAAGAAATGACGAGGTACCGCATCAAAAGCAGCTAAGATTTTTTCATCTTGAATTCCTTTTTCTCTGAGTTCTTGAATTAACTTTTTACGTAGTCCCTTGTGTTTATAACCGTCTTGCATGATGCAAATTTACACTTTTAAAAATAAAAAATACAAATTCGAAAAAATTAAGAAAAACTGATTTTAATCCTTTTTTCTACTTGCCTTCTGCATGTAATTTTGCAGAACATTAAAACAAAAACATATGACTTGGAAAAAATGGTCCTCACAAGAAATGAATCAATACATTGATCAAAAACTTTCAGAAAATGTAAATTTTAAAGATGAGGTGCTTTTGGGTGTGCCCGCTTCTCATTTGGATGAACGCGTTTTTTCGCAAGAAGATACACGTCTGCATAATGCTCCTTTTTTAAAGACATTGGTTGCTAATCCTAATCACATTGGCTGTCATACCACCGGGAATTCAGAAAACTTCTTCAAGGGAACACATCAAATTGAGCGGGAAGTCATTGATATTTGCGCCAAAGACATCCTAAAAGGAGGAAATGAGAATTTTGATGGATACATCGCCTCAGGAGGAACGGAAGCAAATTTTCAAGCGATTTGGATTTATCGTAACTATTTCAATCAATTTGCCCATTGCAACAATGATCAGATTGCGTTGATTTGCTCTGAAGATAGCCATTATTCCATGGACAAAGCCGCAGGAATTCTTGGGATTTCGATTTATAAAACACGAGTAAATGAAGATCGAGAAATCACCAACGCTTTCGTCTCAGAAACGATTAAACAAGCAATTCATGAAGGTAAAAATCATTTCATTGTCGTATGTAACATGATGACTACTATGTTTGGATCTGTCGATTCCATTGATGTGTATTTAGAAGTTTTAAAATCTGAAAATGTACCCTACAAAATACACGTAGACGGAGCTTATGGCGGATTTTACTATCCCTTTTCAAACGAAGCCAACGATTTGAATTTTGCAAACCCAGAAGTCAATTCAGTAACATTAGACGCCCATAAAATGGCTCAAGCACCCTATGGAACAGGTATTTTCTTGATTCGTAAAAATTTCATGAAATACGCAAACACCTCTGCAGCTTCTTATGTGGAAGGAGAAGATGCTACTTTGATTGGCAGTCGATCTGGAGCGAATGCCATTGCCGTTTGGTTGATTTTAAATACTTACGGACCATACGGTTGGTTCGAGAAAATTTTCGTCTTACAAAAAAGAACCGATTGGTTGTGTGATGCTTTAGAAGAATTAAATATTCGTTATTACCGCAATCCCTTCTCGAATATTGTAACTCTTCATGCATGTAATTCAATACAAGAAATTGCGAAAAAATACCATTTGGTTCCTGACAACCACCATCAAGTGAATTGGCACAAAATCGTTGTCATGGATCACGTGAACATTGAAAAACTTACTCCGTTTATTGAAGCGATTAAACAAAAAGAGGTGGTTTGTTAACCACCTCTTTTTACTTTCTTTTCAAAAAACTATAAGCTTTTAGCAAGATTTTTCAATTGGTCAGCAGTTTGAAAACCGATGACTTCTTTCACCAATTCGCCAGATCCATTGATGACCAATAAAGTTGGATAGGCTCTAATTTTGTATAGACGTGAAATTTCTGGTCCATCCTCATCTTTCTCACAATCAATCTTCAGATTAATGAATTTCTCATTGAATATTTTACCTACCTCAGCATCTTTAAAGGAAGTAGCAGCCATTCTTTTACAAGGACCACACCAAGAAGTATAAGCATCGATAAAAATATATTTTCCTGATTTTTCAGCTTTTTTCATAGCCTTTGCCAAAGGAATGGTTTCAAATGAAATACCCGCATCAGGTTTAGAGCTGGGTAAAAATGAAAACCCAAGAAAGGCAATTAAAGCGATTGTTAGTATATTTCTCATAATTTGCGTTTTATATTTCACTAAATTAGCTTTTTTTTTGCAATCAATTTGTTACTTTTTCGTTAAAAGATATGTTGCTAAATTATACGAGAAGAGATATTTCAGAAGCGAATTTTCAGCTTTTTCTTTCTTTTTTGAAAGATTGGGAAGATCAACGCTCGTATATTGAAACCTGCACATCCGGTTCGACAGGAGTACCTAAAAAAATTCAAATTGAAAAAAAACACATGATCATCTCGGCAAAAAAAACGTTGGACTTTTTCCAATTGAAACCTGGAGCAGATGCCATTTTATGTCTTTCACCAACGACAATTGCAGGAAAAATGATGATCATTCGTTCCATTATTGGAAATTTGCATTTAAACCTATGTGAACCTAATGGAATTGATTACATGCATATCGAAACCGACTTTTTAGCAATTGTTCCGATGCAATTGGACAAATTTTTAGCTTCGAACACAACGCTTCTGCAAAAAATCCCCGTCGTGCTGATTGGTGGAGCAGCCCTGTCTGAAAAATCCATCGATGCGATTAGGAATGAAAATATTCA
>JALRIV010000230.1 GCA_023255275.1 Crocinitomicaceae bacterium
AAGCCGCTTTAATTTCGTTTGCTTCCATTTTGTTTTTAATCTTTAAAGTTTGAATGATTTTAATGTGTCTAAAATAATCGGCTCATTAAAGTAAAGTGTATCATCTACGGCTTTAATATTGAGTGACTCCATTATATTTATTTCTTTTGATTGAGAAGAAATAATATTTTTTGCTAATTGCTTTAATTGTGAATTTTTTAAAATTGTTTCGTATTTTTCAGCCATTTTTATAGCTGATTTATGGTGTGGTATCATCATATCAACAAACGCTTTGTCTGGATTTTCTTCTGAATCACCCATAGAAGCCATTTTCAACAGCGTTTCAATTTGTCTTAATCTATCGTCAGAATAATTCAAATTATATGATTTTTCAATAAGTTCTAAAATACCGTAAGTAGATTTAATACTCTTAATTCCTTGTACGGTACTAAGTTCGTTGGCTCCCCAAGAAGATAAAAAAGAATATTCCATTAACTTATATTCTGTGATAATACTTTTATTCTTTTGGTCACGTTGCATAACTCTATATCCAATAGATAATTCAGCATTTAAACCTGTGTCGTGCATCAACTTAACATCGGTAAACATATCTTTACCTAAATCCTTTTTCATATTGAATTGGGTAGTGGTAAGAAGTCC
>JALRIV010000231.1 GCA_023255275.1 Crocinitomicaceae bacterium
AATCTTGCACAATGGAGGAAACTCTGATGCAGCGATGCCGCGTGAGTGAAGAAGGCCCTTGGGTTGTAAAGCTCTTTCGTCGGGGAAGAAAATGACTGTACCCGAATAAGAAGGTCCGGCTAACTTCGTGCCAGCAGCCGCGGTAATACGAAGGGACCTAGCGTAGTTCGGAATTACTGGGCTTAAAGAGTTCGTAGGTGGTTGAAAAAGTTGGTGGTGAAATCCCAGAGCTTAACTCTGGAACTGCCATCAAAACTTTTCAGCTAGAGTATGATAGAGGAAAGCAGAATTTCTAGTGTAGAGGTGAAATTCGTAGATATTAGAAAGAATACCAATTGCGAAGGCAGCTTTCTGGATCATTACTGACACTGAGGAACGAAAGCATGGGTAGCGAAGAGGATTAGATACCCTCGTAGTCCATGCCGTAAACGATGTGTGTTAGACGTTGGAAATTTATTTTCAGTGTCGCAGCGAAAGCGATAAACACACCGCCTGGGGAGTACGACCGCAAGGTTAAAACTCAAATGAATTGACGGGGACCCGCACAAGTAGTGGAGCATGTGGTTTAATTCGAAGATACGCGCAGAACCTTACCAACACTTGACATGTTCGTCGCGACTCTGAGAGATCAGAGT
>JALRIV010000232.1 GCA_023255275.1 Crocinitomicaceae bacterium
GTCCTGCAGCAATGCGTTATACAGAGGCTAGAATGCGTAAGATTTCGGAAGAAATTATGGCTGATATCGAAAAAGAAACGGTTGATTTTCAATTGAACTTTGATGATACTTTGTATGAGCCAAAAGTAATGCCTACACGTGTTCCCACTTTATTAGTAAACGGAGCGACAGGTATTGCAGTAGGTATGGCTACAAACATGCCTCCACACAACCTTACTGAAGTAGTAAATGGTACATTGGCTTACATTGATAACAATGATATTGAAATCGATGAGTTAATGACTCATATTAAAGCTCCAGATTTCCCAACAGGAGGAGTGATTTATGGTTATGAGGGTGTTCGTGAAGCATTCAAAACAGGTAGAGGACGTGTTGTAATGCGTGCTAAAGTGGTTTTTGAAGAAGTTGAAGGAAGAGAATGTATTGTTGTTACTGAAATTCCTTATCAGGTTAACAAAGCAGATATGATTAAACGTACTGCAGATTTAGTTAACGAGAAAAAAATTGAAGGAATAGTCAATATTCGTGACGAATCGGATCGAAATGGTATGCGTATCGTTTATATTTTGAAACGTGATGCAACACCAAACGTAGTTTTAAATACTCTATTCAAGTTTACTCAATTACAAT
>JALRIV010000233.1 GCA_023255275.1 Crocinitomicaceae bacterium
ATAGCTACCAGCTTCTTTTCTAAAACAAGGTGTTGAGGCAACAAATCTCATTGGTAAATCTTTTTGGTCTACAATTTTATCTTTAACAATGTTTGTTAAAATTACTTCAGCAGTTGGAATTAAAAATTTTCTATCAGATCCTTCATCAAATTTTATTTCAAATTGATCGTTTTCAAATTTTGGTAATTGGCCTGTTCCATACATTGTATTATCAGAGGCAATCAATGGAGGTGAAATCTCTTGATAGCCATTTTGAACAATATGAGTATCTAGCATAAAGTTAGATAAAGCTCGTTCTAGTAATGCTAACTCTTTTTTAACAAATACAAATCTTGATCCAGTTGTTTTAGTTGCAAGATCAAAATCAAGCATACCTAAATTTTCTCCAAGTTCGTAGTGAGATTTGGGTTTAAAATCAAATTCAGGAACTTTACCTGCTTTTAAAACTTCTACATTGTCATTTTCATCTTTTCCATTTGGAACATCTTGATGAGGTATGTTTGGTATACTTGATAAAATATTATCTAATTCAGTTTTAGTATTTTTTTGTTGCTCAGAAATCTTCTCTAATTCGGCAGATATTTCTTTAGATTTTTTGAATAAACTTTCATCTTTAGATTTT
>JALRIV010000234.1 GCA_023255275.1 Crocinitomicaceae bacterium
CTTCTTGTTTTCTATGGTTAACTGAAATTCTTATTGCTTCCATAGCATTATTATCAATACCATATTTTTTATGCCTAATTGGTTTTATTACATCCCATGGCAGCGCAGTTTCAAGTGCTTCTTCACCGAAATCATCACGGCTAGTAAAGGCTGGTAATAAAATATCAGGTACGATACCTTTCCTTTGTGTGCTTTCACCAGAAACTCTATAAAACTTTGATTCAGTGATTTTGATTTGTCCCGCTGAGAGAGTGTCTAGTTTTTGCACAGTACCTTTACCATACGTTTGATCGCCAATAATAATTCCTCTTTCATAATCTTGAATTGCTCCAGCAAGAATTTCAGATGCAGAGGCAGAATATCTATCAACCAATATAGCTAATGGTTTTTCCCATGCTTGAATTGCTCTTCCATCACCCCAGGGTCTCACATAACCATTGCTCTCTTTAACTTGAACAGTCGCTCCAGCTGCAACAAAGAGGCCTGTTAGTCTATTAGCTTCATAAAGG
Source organism: Crocinitomicaceae bacterium (assembly GCA_023255275.1). Classification (GTDB taxonomy): domain Bacteria; phylum Bacteroidota; class Bacteroidia; order Flavobacteriales_D; family Crocinitomicaceae; genus JALRIV01. Next base: position 510 of record JALRIV010000234.1, read on the forward strand.
GACCCTCCAGAATTACCCCTTAAGTCTAAAAGAAGAACATCAACATTCTGCTCATTAAACTCAGCTAGGATCTTTTCTATATCTTTAGAACTAGATCTAAAATCAGGATCT
>JALRIV010000235.1:0-323 GCA_023255275.1 Crocinitomicaceae bacterium
TTCCACAAAAGAAAAAGAGGCATTGGTTTTTGCTGGTATTCCGAAATAATGAAAGCTCTTCCCATTTCAATGGATTGACTCATCATGCTGTGCAATTCTGGCTCAAATCGGAACAACTCATGCAAATAAAAACCTTCTATACCATGTTTTTTATAAATTCCATCGCCAAGTCCCATTCGGTAAGCTCCTGCAATCATCTGTGCATCATCATCCCATAAAAACATATGGTGATAATATTGGTCATATTTATCTAGGTCAATAGCCTCATTTGTTCCTTCGCCCACTTCTCTAAAAGTGATTTCGCGCAAGCGACCTATTTCGTG
>JALRIV010000235.1:333-620 GCA_023255275.1 Crocinitomicaceae bacterium
AAAACTTGGTAATTTTTACTTTGTAACAATCTAAAATCACCTTCTTTTAACGCCTTAATTTCTTCAATTATTTCACCATGATTGGCTGGTTTAACAATTTGCTTTGGCGGTTTAGGAGAAGATAATTTAGGTAATTGTAATTTAGAATCCTCGTTTTCAAAAGCATTTGAAAGCATGTAGGTTTTTTTTCTTAAAAATTCGCCATAAGCCTCAATATCTTGGTATTCATTTTGTTCTGCAACAGAAATCGGCTTTCCAATTCTAACCTTGATTACACGATCTTTTTG
>JALRIV010000236.1 GCA_023255275.1 Crocinitomicaceae bacterium
TTACGGTGGGTGCTTGGTTTAAAATCATGCATTGGCCTGGCGCTGCGATACTGTTAGTAGGATCTATTTTTATTTTTTCCACTATTTTTCTCCCTCTTTTATCGGTGTTAAAAGTAAAGGAGGTAAAACCCATACGCGAGAAATTAATCATAGCTATTGCTGCAATTTTTGCCCTCTTATTTTGTGTGTCGGTCATGTTTAAAATCATGCATTGGCCTTTTGCGAATATAATGTGGTATCTCGCACTCGGTATTTTAATGCTTTGCTTTTTACCCATCTACTTTTTCGGCGGTATTCGAAATCCTGAAACTCGAGTAAATACCATGGTTTCGTCGGTTTTGATTTTAATCGCTGGTGGCCTGTTATTTACGCTTACGAATTTGAAAAGCAGTAAATGGACGGAAGATATCAATGCCATTCAAAAGCAGCAAATTCAAGAAACCATTGTGTCATTTGATTTTATAAAAGCGAAAGGCACGGATGAAAAGAAATCAGAATGGATTAAACAGAGTGAGCAGCTTCGTTTCAACATCATGTCGCACATAGAAGCGCTGGAACATACGGCTCACGACCAAATGGATTACCACAAGCCAAGTAATCATGTCCTTTTGAAGGAATT
>JALRIV010000237.1 GCA_023255275.1 Crocinitomicaceae bacterium
TGATGGCTTTCATGTGAGATTATCGGGTACTGATGATTATAAAGATGTAAAAGATTCAGACGTTGTAATCATTACTGCAGGTGTTCCAAGAAAACCAGGAATGACAAGAGATGATCTATTAGGAATAAATTTAAAAATTATTAAGCAAGTTGCTGAGGGAATAAAACAACATGCTCCTAATGCATTCGTAGTTTGTATTACAAATCCATTAGACGTAATGGTTATGGCTTTTCAAAAATATTCTGGTTTACCAGCGAATAAGGTTGTTGGTATGGCTGGTATATTAGATAGCTCAAGATTTAAGTTATTTTTATCATTAGAGTTTAATGTTCCAGTAAGAGATATTGAAGCTATGGTAATGGGTGGTCATGGTGATACGATGGTTCCACTTCCTGGGTTTACTAAAATTTCAGGCAAACCGTTACTAGATTTAGTAAAAGACGGAAAAATAACAGCAGAACGTGTTGAAGAAATCAACCAAAGAACCAGAGATGGTGGAGCTGAAATTGTAAAATATTTAGAAAAAGGTTCAGCTTTCTATGCACCAGCTGCAGCGGGTGTGGAAATGGCAGCAGCATACTTAAAAGATGAAAAGAAAATGGTTCCTTGT
>JALRIV010000238.1 GCA_023255275.1 Crocinitomicaceae bacterium
AATCTCAATTCTGCTCCTAAATTTCTTAGGATTTCTTTTTTTTCTTGAGTTTGATTATCGTTCATCACAATAATTGTTTTATACCCTAGTGAATTTCCAAGAAGTCCTAAACCAATTCCAGTATTTCCAGCAGTTCCCTCAACAACAATCCCACCTTTTGAGATTAATTTTTTCTCTTGAGCATCTTTCAACAAGGCTAATGCTGCTCTATCTTTTACAGATCCACCTGGATTTAAAAACTCAGCTTTGCCATAAATATTACATCCAGTAATTTCTGATGCTGCTCTTAATTTGATAAGAGGTGTGTTGCCAATTCCTGAAATAAAATTTTCTTGAATGTTACTCATTATTTTTTTTAGCATCACTATCTGCAGTGATACCGTAAGGTTTAAATTCACTATCTGCCAATCCAACATTCTTAGCAGGTATTCCAACCATCACAGCTTTTTCAGGAACATCTTTAGTGATCACTGCGTTTGCACCAATTTTTGCACATCTACCTACTGTTACTGGACCAAGTACTTGAGCGCCTGAACCAATTACTACATCATCTTGTATTGTCGGATGCCTTTTAACATTTCTTTGATCGTTAGAATTAATACTTGGAG
>JALRIV010000239.1 GCA_023255275.1 Crocinitomicaceae bacterium
TAGTGCATGCAATATTTGCTTCAGTTAGCGTTTCAGCTGTTCTGCCAGTAGCTAAAATTTCAAAACCTAAGTTAAAAAGTTTTTTAGCAAAATTTTTAATGAATGGTTTATCTTTATCGTTTACGGAAATAAAAACCATTCCTTCTTTCGGAAGAGTGTTTCCAGCAGAAATTTGGCTTTTTGCATAAGCCATCCCAAAATCGTAATCAATACCCATCGATTCACCGGTAGATTTCATTTCAGGACCTAATAAAATATCTACTTCTGGAAATTTATTAAAAGGAAATACCGCTTCTTTAACAGAAAAAGTTTTTAATTTTTTATTTGGAATATTTAGTTCTTGTAATTTAATGCCTGACATAACTTTGGTTGCTAATTTTGCAACTGAGATATTAGATGCTTTAGATACAAAAGGGACTGTTCTGCTTGCTCTTGGGTTAACTTCTAAAACATAAATATTTTTACCCTGTATCGCAAATTGAATATTAATTAATCCTATAACTCCAATGCTAATCGCGAGGGTTTTAGTTTGATGTTCAATTTCTTTGATTATTTCTTTTGATAATGAATAGGGAGGGATACAACAAGCAGAATCTCCAGAATGAATT
>JALRIV010000023.1 GCA_023255275.1 Crocinitomicaceae bacterium
GACCAGCACAGACAGTAACATCCAATCCTGCATTTACTAAAGGCAAGTTGTGTATGGATAAGGTAAAAGTTCCGCTTCCAGGACAAGTTACTCCAGGAGTTGTATAGGTAATGGTGTAAGTTCCTGCCGTTGAGCTCGCTAAATTGATTTGACCTGTACTTGAATTGATGGAGAGTCCAGGAGTTGAAGTAAAGGTCCCTCCTGTTACTCCTACAATGGTTGGAATTGGGTTTGTTCCATTGACACAGTAATTCGTTTGAGGATAGGTAATGGTTCCATTTTCTTGTCCTGTAAAAGTACCAGAAACCGTTATCGGACATCCATTATTATCCACCACTTGAAACGAATAATTCACACCATTGGATAGGTTGGAAAGTGTGATGGTTCCACCATTCGAACAGGTTGCATTATTCAAGGTGACAGATGCAGGAGAAACCGATCCTGGAACTACGGTAAAATTGGATCCGTTTACTGCTGGATACCCACCACTGATGGTTGTTGTTACGGTATTTGTGACACAGTTTTCATTAACAACGGTAGTGATTTGGGGTAAATACTGTATAGCAATTAAGTTTCCAAAATCGTAGCAAGGCAATGAGGTATTCGTATAAGAATAGAAATTCCCTGATGTGGAGTAAATGGTTAAAGGAATAAAATAGATGGTGTTATTCGTAAAGGTATTAGCAGGAAACGAATTGTAAAATGACATGTCATTGGAGTCAATAAAGTCCTGAGATTGAATAATTCCTAAGAAACAAGGATCAGTATTGATGTCAATATCATCCAATGGATTTAAACCTTGGGTTGGAGGACAACTGTATACCGCCCATGACATGGAAGGATCATACGCAGGACCAGGAGGATTGTTAGCCTCAGCGGCATAGATGAAATCATTGTTCGAAATTAATTCGATTTCGTCTGAGTAACAAAGTACGTAATTGTTTGTGCTACTTCCAATGATTTGAGTGCTATAAGTACCTGCATTTGCCGCACAACCGCAAGCGGCTGGATTGTCATACAAAGGCGTTGTAATGGTACAAGCTGGATCAGCTGAAAATACTGCGGTAACGCTGCAGTTTACGGTACCATCTGATTGAATGTTATTGATAGACCAGTTTAATGGACTGACAAATGGTGCATTATAAACGTTACTATTTCCATTGCAATCGGTGAAAGTAAGTGTTCCAGATGAAGGTGCATTTGTAAAGGATACAGATCCGGTAAGGTTAAAGGTATTGTCAGGTTGACAAGCACTAACGGTTACGTTAATGGCATTTAAATTACATGGTGTCACACAGCTTGGAGCCGTGTAAGCTAAGGTAGCTGTACAAGTTGGATCGGCAGTAAAATAAGCTGTGACATCACAAGCGCCACCACCAGCTGGAATATTATTGATGGTATAGTTAAATGGATCTGGAAGTGGACAATTGTAGGTCGCTTGTACCCCTTCACAAGATTCTACAATTAATTGTCCAGTGGTTGGATTATCGGTAAAAGTCATGGAACCAGATACGGAATACGTATTGGTTGCACTATTACACACAGATGGGTTAGCAGTAATCGTATTGATGTTACATGGATAAATGATAGCACAGTCCGTAGTGGCAGTACCAGAGGCTGTAAGTGTGATATTTTGTTCAACATCCGCATAGTTGGTAATGAGTAAAACATATACCTGACCAACCAAAGCATTCGGAATGGTTGGGTATTCTGTCGAAACAAATGAATAGGAACAATCCACAACTTCAGCGGTAGGTGACCCCATGGAACCGCAATCTGCTTGGGCGGTTGCTAAATTATTGTATGGACCATATAAAATATAATCCACATCAGATCCTGCGGACAAAGTCATATTAAGTACTCCGGGTGTAGCTATTTTCAAATAATACCAGGTTGGATTAGGCTGTGAAAAAAGACAATCGTAATTGTTTCCTGGATCTATGTTGTTATTTCCGGATTGTGCGGGGAAGTTTAATCCACTATTCGTACAAATTGGATTCATTTGTAAACAAGTGACATTGGTTGGTGGCGGCGAAACAACAGTTTCCGTTACACACAAACTAAAAGTTCCTGTTCCTCCAGCATAATCCCAAAAACGAATCAAATACGTATTACCGGGTGTTAAACCGGTCAAATCCAATTGAGGCATAGAGTTTAAGCCGCCATCATCATCACACGCTACCTCAGTCCATGCTCCACAAGACCCTGAATACACTGCCATAACGCCATCAGAAATTGAACCTTCTTGGGTTTGAATGCTAATTGCTCCAGAAGCCGGGGCGGTAAACGAATACCATACATCTTCTCCCATAGAGCCACATGTAGGTGTGCCACCATTAGCTGCATTCGTATTGATTGCTGCACCAACTGTTGTTCCATTGGTATAAGAGCAGCTGCTTCCAACTGCAATGTTCGGAGCTTGTAACACTCCAGAATTACAAGGGGTGTTCGTTTGTGCTTTAAGGTTTTGAATCCCAAAGCATGTCAAAAACATGGAAAGGATTAAAAAGTAGTTTGATTTCATCTTGTTTTAAGCGGTTTAGTTTTGTTTTTGTAAGATTGCTTCTCTTTTTAATCGAGCATTGTTGATTGAAGTATCTATTTTCTCAAACCAACCAGATTCTATTGCTTTCTGATTTTCTTCAGGGTTGTTTTTGACCCAATTCTTCTTCACTTCTAAAGCTAAAATATATTTGTCAAGACTTTCTAATGTCCATTCTTGATTGGTCTTAACTACTTGAGAAGGCTTTGATTTTTGTTCGTCAGAACTTAATTGTTTTTCAACAACTTGTTGGTCTTGTTTAACAGAAGTAATTTGATTTTGAGAAAAAACAAATTGACACAAAAATAGTGTACTAAATAGTATAGTAAATTTCATTTCGAATGGTTTAAATTTATTCAGTCGTTATTTAAACGATAAAAATAATAAAGAGTTGCTTTGTAATGAAATTTACTTATAAACATTTCGAAAAATTACTCTTCTAATTTGTTGAAATCACCCCTTAAAAATCGAATTCTTTTTCTGGCTTCAGTAACAAAAAAACTTCCAGGAAATTCATAGAGTAATTTTTTATATAATTCCAGCGCTTTTTCGGGGTTATTTAGAGGATAATCGTATGTTTCAGCTAGCATGAATATAGCATCATCTGCAAGGATGTCACCTTTATAATATTTTAGTAATTCCTCTAGGTACTTGATTTCTTGATCCCAATTCTTGCTTTTTTTCATGGCCTGCGCCTTTTTCAACAAGATTTCATCACCTAAACCATGTGCCGGATATTCCCGGATAATACTATCGAAAAGTTGAAAGGCTTCCTCTATTTTCAATTGTTCTATTTTTAAATCTGCTTGGGAAAACCAATACATGGCTTGAAAGTTGCTATCTAATCCAAAATTATCGGTAATTAAAATCGACAAGTTCATCGCGTCGTTTGCAATTAACTTGGAGGTAGATTGTTTTAAGACGTCTAACTGACTTTGCGCATAGTCAAATTCGCCATCGTAGTAAAAAATTTTTGCATTCTTGAATTTTGCTTCTTGTCCTATGGTTTCATATTTAAAATCGGCGTCAATTTGCATGTAAAGTAAAGAAGCCGTCCAAATATCGTTTTTAAGCATGAGGATATCTGCCAATTGCATTTTGATTTCAGCTTTATCCATGTCGCTATAGGTAGCTAGATCCAAAGCATGGCTTAAAGTTTGACTTGCCTCTTCGCTTCGATCACAATAGAATGCCTGAATGTAAGTCATTTCTAAAAGCAAGGATAAAGTTGATCTGCGATTTTGTCTTTTTTCGATCGCGTTTTGGTATTGATCAACCAATTGATTTAATGCGGATTGATCGAGAACCTGTAGGGTTTTTATTTCCTCAAAACTGGTGTGGAAATAGGCGTTTTCTGAGCGATCAAAATAAGGATTGGATGGTCCTTTTTGGATGAGGTATGAAAAACATTTTTTAGCAACCACAAAATCTTTGTTCTCCAGACAAATTCTTCCAAGATCATAAATGTATTGTCCATCACTTTGGGTTCTTTTGTCGATGGCTTGCAATTGAAGAAGTGCACCTTCGAAGTTTTTCGTTTGAATAAACTGCCAAATGAGCATTTGGGTGTATATTTCATTTTCTGGATGTTTTTGAACCCTGCTGATTAATGCATTTTTAAGCGATTTAATTTCTGGATTCGCTTCGTTTGAAAAATCAATTTGCTTAACCAGAACTTGCTGTAAATTGTAGATTTGATCGGGGAAGATATCAAGAATTGAAATATATTCTTGGATCATTTTGTCTGGTTGATTCAATGCGCTGTAAATTTCGGCGAATTGAAATTGAAAGGGATAGCTGTCTTTGAAGAACTTTCTGCCTTTTTCTATCGTTTCTAAGGCATAGTTGAGTTGGTTCACCGCTCTAAAGGCATTGAATAGTTCTATGATTTTAGAAGGATTCAAGGGTGCATTTTTAACCAAATTAGCGTATATTTTTGCAGCTTCTTTTGGTTCTTCGTTCTTTTCATACAGTTGTGCCAACAGGAACGAAAAGTCATAGTTTGCATCTTTCTGATCGATGAATCTTTTGAGTTGCTTTTCGGCTCCCTTGGTGTCATTGGTTTGAATTAAACATTCCACCCATCTTTTTTTATTAAGATCCGATGGATTTGACTTTGCCAATTTTTCGTAATAATCTAGTGCTTTGTCATATTCCCCATTGTTAAAATACATTTGCGCCAATTGTTGATCCGAGTTTGCAGGTTGACTATAACTCAGCCAATGAAAACCAATGAGAAATATGAAAAGAGATATTTTTAGCATGCACTAAATTTAATAAAATAGCTTGAACAATTTTTTCTAAGCATAAAAAAATCCGCCGAAGCGGATTCATTAAATATGTGTAAAATTCAAATAGCGATGGAGTACTTTTGGTATTTCAACGCCATTTTCTGTTTGGAAATTTTCTAAAATAGCTGCGACAATTCTCGGTAAAGCAAGAGCTGACCCATTCAAGGTGTGTGCTAATTGTGTTTTTTTGTCATTTGTTTTAAAACGCAATTTCAAACGATTCGCTTGGAAAGTATCAAATCGAGAAACAGAGCTTACTTCTAGCCATTTATCTTGTACTGCAGAATAAACTTCAAAATCATAGGTCATGGCTGAGGCAAAACCAGTGTCGCCACCACATAATCTTAAGATTCTAAATTGTAATCCTAAATTCGTTAGTAAAGCTTTAACGTGTTCAAGCATTTCGTCTAGAGCTTTCGCCGTATTATTTGGGTGCTCAACGCGAACGATTTCAACTTTATCAAATTGGTGTAAGCGATTTAAACCTCTTACATCTTTTCCATAAGATCCTGCTTCCCTTCTGAAACAAGGCGTATATCCGCACAACTTGATAGAGAAATCTTCATTGGGAAGAATAACATCTCGATAAATATTGGTTAAAGGAACTTCTGCCGTTGGAATGAGGTACAAATCATCTTCATTTACATAATACATTTGTCCCTCTTTGTCTGGTAATTGACCTGTTCCGTATCCTGAAGCTTCATTGACAACTAATGGTGGAATAAATTCTTCATAACCTGCTTTCTCAGCTTCATCTAAAAAATAAGCAATCAATGCACGTTGTAATTTGGCACCTTTTCCTTTGTATATTGGGAATCCAGCACCAGTCACTTTTACCCCCAATTCAAAGTCGATCAAATCGAATTTTTTAGTGATTTCCCAATGAGGAAGAGCTTCAAAGTTGAATTGGGGTTTTTCACCAAATTCATGAACAGTTTCATTATCCAATTCATTTTTCCCTGCTTTCACCAATGCATTCGGTACATTGGGAATTTGATATAATAATTGGGTGATTTGTTTTTCTAATTGATCTACCTCTGTTTTTAAGGCAGCTTCTTTTTCTTTGAGCTCTGCTGTGCGTTGCTTTTTAGCATTCGCTTCCTCTTGCTTTCCTTGCTTGAATAATTCACCAATTTCTTTAGCTATTGCATTTAATTCCGCTGAAATGGACTCTAAATTGGTTTTATCCCCTCTCCATTGCGCATCAAGCGTTAAAATTTCTTCTAGGATTGGGCTAACGTCCAGGTTTCTTTTTTTAAGGCTTTCGATGATGGCCTCTTTTTCATTTCGGATTCTGCTAATTTCTAACATCGTTATGGATTGAATTATTTTTTGCGAAGATATTAATTAAAATAAAAAAGGCGAACATCAGCTCGCCTTTAATTCTTTATTTTTATTCGAATTATGCTTCTGCAGTCTCAAATGGAACTACTGATACAAACGAACGATTGTTTTTCTTTTTTCTGAATTCAACAATCCCGTCAGTTAATGCAAATAAAGTATGGTCTTTACCAATACCAACATTTAAACCTGGGTGATGTTGAGTTCCACGTTGACGAATAATGATGTTTCCAGCAATTGCAGCTTGACCACCATAAATTTTAACGCCTAATCTTTTGCTATCTGATTCACGACCGTTTTTCGAACTACCGACTCCTTTTTTATGTGCCATTGTTTCTAAATTTTACTCCAAATTGATTGGAAAGTTCTTATTAAGCTTTGATGTCTTTAATCGTAATTGCTGTAAAGCTTTGACGATGTCCATTTTTCTTTTTGTAACCTTTTCTTCTTTTCTTTCTGAAAACGATTACTTTATCACCTTTAACGTGGTTGATAACTTCCGCAGTAACTTTCGCTCCTGCTATAGCTGGGGCGCCAACGTTGATTTTGCCTCCGTTGTCTACTAAAAGAACGCGATCAAATTCTACTTTTGACCCTTCTTCAGCGGCTAAACGGTGAACAAAAACCTTTTGGTCTTTTTGCACTTTAAATTGCTGCCCTGCTATTTCTACAATTGCATACATAGCTTAAATTTTAATATTAAATTCTTAAATTGGACGACAAAGATAACTGTTTTTTTATTAGTAGCAAATATTTTATGCAATTTTATTAGAGGACACGAACCATTTCATTCATGATGCGCTCAATTTTACTTACAATCTGATAATTGGAACAGCTGTAATTGTTGATGATGATGCTGAATGAAAGTTTTTTACCGCTGAGTGTGGTTACATAACCTGCATAAGATTTAACGCGTTCCATGGTGCCACTTTTGGCTTGAATTTTACCCGCTGCAATTTGTTTGACACACAGGTCTGAAACAGTGCCGCTGACTCCGACTGTGGGTAGAGTTTGCAAGAATGATTTGTAGTTTATCGATTGTGCCATGTAATTTAGTAATGTGGTGAAATCTGCTGCACTTACTGCATTTGATCTTGATAGGCCGCTACCATCCTCGATGAAAAGGCCATTAAATTTCAGTTTATTGCCAAAATATTGTTTTAAAAATCGTACCCCTTCTTTAAGTGTTCCTTTCCCCATTTTTTGATACCCAATTAAACCCAACATCGATTCTGCGAATAAATTAATGCTTCTGTGATTGGTTTCTTTTGCGATTTCACTCAATTTTGGTCCCATGTGGGTATGAATTAATTGAAATTCAAGATAGTTGTTTTTCACTAGCTGGTTGGTTCTAAAAGGCGCGAATTTTTCAGTCACGGGAATTTGATTCTTTGTTAGGTGTTCATAGAGCACTTGGGCAAGGTATGCTTCAGGATCGGGCAAACTTCCTTTTACTACGTAGTCATTTCGATTCATTGGTAGGAAGCCGGTTCCAAATCGATCAGAAGAAAAAGGCGCTCCATAAATGATGGACTTGTCATTCGTGATTTTTGCATTTTGTATGTAATTGGTAAACTTAAAATCTGGCAGTTTTGGGTCTGTATACGTTAAGGTACAAACTTCTCCGGCAACAGCGCCCGTCTGGAAATGATACTTCATCAAATTATCAGCAATACAAATCCCACCGAATCCTGCACCATAATAATTCCCGATATCCGACCAAGCCCAGCCGTCAGGAACTCCTTCATACCCAAATTCAGATCCGTCAACAATGATTTTTCCAGTGATTTTTTTAATCCCAGATTGTTGAATAGCAAGCAGCCATGAGTTTAAAAAATCCAATTCTTTACCGTAAGCATTGAAGTATTTACTTCCTAACGTGGGATCTCCCCCTCCACGAACCCATAAATTGCCTAAAAGTTCTCCGTTCGAATTGATCGTCCCATCGATATATAAACGAGTTCTGGGCTGGTAATTTGGACCTAGGATGTCAATGGCTCCTGCCGTAGAAAATAATTTAGCCGTGGAAGCGGTGGATAAACTGAGGTTAGGTTGGTGTTCAAAAATCACCTTGTTGGTATTCACTTCTTTCAATTGAAACGAAATTCCTGCACTTTTTAAGTTAGGATCAGAGATGAAGTTTTGAAATTGCGCTTCTAAATTGGATTGAGCTTGCAGGCCCAAAAAACAAAAAATGAGCATGATGAAAAAAACGATAGATTTCATAGATATTTGAATTTTTTGATGCTTTTTATGGATAATTCCTTTATTTTTAACCTTTAATCAAATTTTAACTAAACTTTTTTAAACTACTAAATTAATATTTATTGGGGTACATGGAAGTCAAAGAAAGAGTTAAAGTTTTAAGAATTATCAATCGTTTTAATATTGGAGGGCCAACTTATAATGCGACCTTTCTTACACGTTTCTTGTCTGATGAATTTGAAACGCAATTAATCGGCGGACTTCCCGAAATTAATGAAGCCGATTCGCTACACGTGCTAGAAGAGTACGGTGTAACCCCTATTTTGATTGAAGAAATGAAAAGAAACCCGAGCCTGATGAATGATATCAAAGCATTTTTTAGGATTCGAAAAATCATAAAATCTTATCGTCCTCATATTGTTCATACCCATGCTTCAAAAGCGGGAGCAATAGGAAGATTAGCTGCTAAATCTTGCGGGGTACCTGTCATTGTGCATACCTTTCACGGACATGTGTTTCACAGTTACTTTGGCAAAATTAAAACACGATTAGTTAAAACCATCGAACGATTTTTAGCCCGATTATCTACAGGCATTATCGTTATTTCGGAATTGCAAAAGGAGGAAATTGTTTCGCAATTTAACATCGTAAAATCGAAAAAGGTAGAAGTGATTCCACTCGGGTTTGACTTGGCAAAGTTCCATCAAAATTTAGAAATCAAAAGAGCAAATGTTCGAGAGAAATATCGAATTCAGTCGGATGAAATTGCCATCGCAATTGTTGGACGATTAGCGCCTATTAAAAATCACTTTTTATTTTTAAACGTGGTGGAAAAAGCTTTAGCCAAGACTTCTCAAAAGCTTAAAGTATTTATTGTCGGTGATGGAGATATGAAAGTGGCAATAGCCCAAAGGGTGAGTGAAATCAATGCGCAATATGGAGCTGTTATTGAAATGACTTCTTGGGAAAAGGACATCGCAACGTTTAATGCTGGAATGGACATAGTTTGTTTAAGTTCCAATAATGAAGGAACACCCGTATCGTTGATTGAAGCACAAGCTGCAAATATTCCAGTGATTTCTACTAACGTTGGGGGCGTATCTGACGTGGTCAAAGAGGGTGAAACAGGATTTATTGTTCCGAAGGAAAACGAAGATGCCTTTTTAGAAAAACTTCTTTTTTTAATCGAAAATGAAAATATTCGAAAAAAAATGTCACAAAATGGGTGGAATTACGTACAAGACAAATTCAGTTATATTACTTTAGTAAAAAATACAGAAAAATATTACCAGCGATTATTAACCAAGCATCGAAAATAATTTATGAAAAATCTCATTTACTTTTTTAGCCTTAGTTTGTTGTTGCTTACGAGTTGTGGGGTGAATTCTAATATTATGTTTAAATCTCCAAAAGGAGAGTATGCAAAGAAAGATAGTGTTTTATTAGCTCCTCCTACCGATTATAAAATTGGAATAGATGATAAAATCAGTTTTACCCTATCTGCGAATAACGGGAATAATATCATTTTAGGTATCAGTAATGTGCAAGATGGTAAACAAAATAACAATGTCAGTACTATTGAATATTTGGTTAACCGAGAAGGTACGGTTGAATTGCCTATTTTAGGATATGTTCCAGTGGTTGGTTTGAGTATCAAGGAGTGTGAGGATAAGTTAGAGGAATTGTATGCAGCAGAATACCAGAAACCTTTTGTTCAGGTAAAAGTAACCAATCGAAGGGTAATTGTGTTTCCTGGAAATGGGGGGGACGCCAAGGTAATTCCGATCACTAATAACAACACCACGCTCATGGAGGTCATTGCTCAAGCTGGTGGAATTGCCGAAAGAGGAAAGGCAAAGGTAGTGAAGTTGATGCGTATGGAAAATGGTGTGCGACAAGTATATACCTTTAATCTTTCCACCATTGATGGCTTAAAATATTCTGATATTGTTGTGCAATCGAATGATTACATCTATATCGAACCAAATCCAAAAATATTGAGAGAAGTCATCAAAGAAGTAGCTCCAATTATGGCTGTTATCTCATCGACGATAATTTTAGTAACCTATATCATAAACTTGAAATAAATTGAATCAAAAAACAAAGATCATCAACAAGGAGTTTGATCCGCTAATTTTTCAAACTATTATAGGGAGGTACTGGTATTGGCCTATCTTTACGCTTTTCTTTTTTTTAGGAATTGGATTCTTTTATTTAAGATATACGAAACCAGTTTATGAGTCAAGTTTGGTGATTCAGCTAGATAACCAAGACAAAGCGAAGAATATTTTAGCAGAAAATGCTTCACTGTTGAACTCAAATGAGGACGAATTATCCTCCAAAATAGAATTGATTAAATCGCAATTGCTTTTTGAAAAAGCCATCACACGAATTGGTTTCAATATCAGTTTGTATTCCCACGGAAGGGTACTTACGGAAGAACGTTATTTGAATAGTACGTTTAATGTCCAGCCCTATTTTTTGTATGACTCGACGTTGATTTCGGTACCGATTTTTTTAAAGTTTAAAAATGATAAACTAACCCTGAATTATCAGTTAGGAGGTAAATCGTATCATTTATCAGGAAAACTAGATGAACATTTAATTAATCAACATTTTGATTTAGTAGTAAAATCTCCAAATCCTTCAGCTCTTGAAGATGAGCAAGATAATAATGAGTTGTATTTCACCTTTAATTCTATCGAGTCTTTTGCTGGAAAATATTTACCCAATTTATTGGTTACCCCAATGGATCCGTTGGCAAAAACCATTCAGATTTCCTTTAAAAGTAATAATGCTCAATTGAGTCATGATATTACATTGGCGGTAGCAGAGGTATTTATGGAGTTTGATGATGAACTAAAAAGAAAAAGTGCGGATAATATTTTGGATTTCATTAATAATCAATTGGATTCCTTGGCAGGAGAATTGGAAAAATCAAAAGACAGTTTATTGATATTTCAAAAGAAATCAAATCTTCCCAATCCAGAGGAAATTTCGACCAGCCTTTCTTCTCAAATTTCGAAGTTACAGGATGAGGCGTTTATTGTGGATGAAGAAATCAGAACTTTACGCAACATAGACGGCAAGTTAAGGTCGGAGCCAAATCGTTTGGAAGTATACCGCATCATGCCTGAAATGTTAGGAAAGAGCTATGAAAATTCTTTAAGTGGTCAAATAGAGTCCTTACATACTTTATTGGAGAAAAAAGAGGATTTATTGTTTCAAGCTACAGAAGAAAATAGTGAGGTAAAACTAATCAATACGAAAATTCAAAACAAATTAATTACGATTCGAAAAAGTGTTTCGGTCATTTTGGAACGTTTAATTTCAAAAAGTAGAAATATAAAATCAAAAATTGGTGGATTTGAAAATGAATTTTTTGAGATTCCAGAAAAGAAGATGGAATTTAGTCGTTTAAAAAATATTCAGGATTTAAATGAAAAATTCTATTCCTTATTGACTGAAAATAAGGTGCGTTATGCCATCTCAAATGCCGGATTCTCTTCGGCTAACCGAATTTTAACACGTCCAGGTGTTGCAGGTTCACCAATTTCCCCCAATAAAAAGTTGATTTACATTTCCTTTACCTTAATTGCATTAATTGTTGGTTTTGGAATCATGTTGGTGAAGTACATTACCTTTAATGATGTGAACATGTTGGAAGACCTGAAAAATCTATTGCCAGCTCAAGCCTCCATTTTAGGTTCTGTTCCTAAAGTAAATTATTCGATGGAGTTTTCAGAATTGGTGGTAAATTACCAACCAAAAGCCATGATTTCTGAAGCCTTACGTAAAATCAGAACCAATCTTAATTACATTCATCCGAATTACCAAACTATTGCGATTTCATCTACCATTTCAGGGGAAGGGAAAACATTTGTGGCGCTTAATTTAGCTGGAATTATTGCAATGGGCGGTAAAAAAACCGTGTTGATTGATTTGGATATGCGTAAACCGAAAATTCATATAGGATTAAAAGCATCCAATATGAAAGGGATGAGTGGTTTAATTATAAAAGAATATGGGTTGAATGAGGTGATCCAGCGTTCTGAATTGGAAAATTTAGATTTTATTACCGCTGGACCAATCCCACCGAATCCCTCTGAACTTCTTTTAAGTGATCGTTATAAGGAAGTGTTAAATGAATTGAAATTAAAATACGATGTCATTATTATCGATAATCCTCCAATTGGTTTAGTTTCAGACGGAATTAAAAATTTAACCGATGCAGACATTCCAATTTATGTGTTTAAATCGCATTACTCGAAACGAAATTTCGCATTGCGATTGAAGGAATTGTTCGAAATGAAGCAATTAGATAGCCTCAATGTGATTTTAAATGCCGAAAAAATCAGTCGTTTCAGTGGTTATGGTTACGGTTATGGCTATGGTTATGGCTACTACGAACAATCGAGTAAGAAAACGAAAGGATCCAATTTTCAAAAAGTGGTGAATCGTATAAAAGGATTATTTAAAAAAGATGGAAATTGAATCATTTGAGATCGATGGGTTATATCTTCTTAAACCTAGGCTTTTTGAAGATGAAAGGGGGTATTTTTATGAGTCCTTTAACCAAGTTCGTTACGAGGAATTAGGTTTAGATTTTAAACAGTTTTGTCAAGATAATGTATCTCATTCCAAGAAAGGCGTATTGAGAGGACTTCATTTTCAAAATCCACCATTTGCTCAAGGAAAATTGGTTTCTGTGTTGCAAGGTGCCGTATTGGATGTAGCTGTAGATCTTCGAAAAAATTCTAAAACCTACGGAAAACATATCAAGGTCGAACTCAACGCGTTGAATCACCATCAATTTTATATACCACCTGGATTTGCGCATGGTTTTTTGGCTTTGGAAGACCATACCATTTTCTCCTACAAATGCACGGCTTATTACGCACCAAAAACAGAAAGAACATTGATGTGGAATGATGAAGATTTGAACATTGATTGGCAATATGTAAATCCGATTGTTTCTTCTAAAGACCAAATTGGCGAAAAATTCATTAATTTTGATTCACCATTTTAAAGTATGATTAAAATAGTACAATTATTAGGGTTTGGATTAGGAGGTGTCATCATTGCCTATATTTGTAATTTATTGTTGTTATCCTTCTCTAAGTCTCTGGGAATACGCAATAAAAACGATATTGTAGTTCGTTGGAGCAATGAATCCAAACCATCCCTTGGTGGGGTTAGTTTTTTTATTGTTTTTCTATTTTCTTCGATTGCCTATTCGATTTTGTTTTTTGATGAAAATATTTTTCACAACATCCAATTCGTCGGTTTGATGTTAGGTGGATCCATTGCCTTTACCATGGGGTTGGCAGATGATGCGTATAATACAAGGCCCATCATGAAGTTAATCATTCAAATTTTATGTGGATTAATATTGGTGTTTACAAAAACTACCATTGATTTAACTCATCACTTTTACGTAGATGCCATTTTAACGGTTTTTTGGGTGATTATTTTGATGAATTCACTCAATATGTTAGATAATATGGATGGCATCACGGGAACGGTAGTCTTATTCATTCTGCTTACTTGTGTAATTACAAATTGGATTTTATTAGATTTTAACGCGAATATTTGGAGTATTATTTTAATTGCAATGATTGGTGGAGTAATTGGTTTTTTAAAATTGAACATTCACCCGTCTAAATTATTTATGGGCGATGCTGGAAGTCAATTCATTGCTTTTTTTGTGGCCTTTTTTAGCATTCAAAGTTTATGGAATGTGAATCAATTTACGATAACTCAAATTCCATCTTGGGTTGGATTTGTCCTTTGTTTGGTTGTTTTAACTCCAGCGGCAGTAGACACTTTAACCGTAGTCATTAACCGACTTAAAAAAGGCCAATCTCCAATGGTAGGAGGAAAGGACCATACCACCCATCATTTAGTATATGCAGGTAAAAATGATTTACAAGTATGGTATATTTTTCTAGGAATTAGTTTATTAAGTTTAATTTTGGGCTTGACGATCGTTTTAATGGTGAAAGCAAATTATTTGGCCTTGATACCCTTATTTATTTTATTTTTTGTCATTACTTTTTTGTTACTTTACAAGAATACAATTAAATATAAACCCAAACAATAAAAGTTGGCATTTTGGAAAATGGATTCATTGAGGTTTTTGGAGCAAGAGAACATAACCTTAAAAATGTTGATTTAAAAATTCCTCGCAATCAATTAATCGTTTTTACGGGTTTAAGCGGTAGCGGTAAATCTTCTTTAGCTTTTGATACGATTTTCGCAGAGGGACAGCGCAGGTATCTCGAAACATTTTCCGCTTATGCAAGGCAATTTTTAGGCGGATTAGAACGTCCAGATGTCGATAAAATTGAAGGTTTAAGTCCAGTAATTTCCATTGAACAAAAAACAGTTTCTAAATCGCCGAGATCTACCGTAGGTACAATCACTGAAATTTATGATTTTCTTCGTCTGCTTTATGCTCGCGTAGGCATTGCCTATTCTTATATGACCGATGAAAAAATGGTTAAATACTCAGACGATGAAATTGTCGATTTAATTCTAGAAAAGTATGAGGGGCAGAAAATCGTTTTATTAGCTCCTAAAATAAAATCAAGAAAGGGGCATTACCGCGAATTGTTTGAGCAAATTGCCAAATCTGGCTTTACAAAAGTACGCGTGGATGGCGAAATAGTCGACATCACGAAGGGAATGCGTTTAGATCGCTATAAAATACATGATATCGAAATTGTAGTAGATCGGATTGCGGTAAGTAAAAAGGATCGTAATCGGGTCTATGAATCGGTTGTTAATGCGATGCGTTTAGGCGGTAAATCAATGATGGTGCAAATCCATGAACAAACGGAGGTACGCCATTTCAGTCGTGCATTGATGTGTCCAACCACAGGAATTAGTTACCCTGAACCTGAACCTAATTTATTTTCGTTCAATTCTCCTTATGGAGCTTGTCCGCATTGCGCTGGTTTAGGTGAAGTGGTAGAAGCTGATCTTGCTAAGATTATTCCCAATCCAAAACTATCGATAAAAAAAGGTGCGATTATCCCCCTTGGAGAATATAAGAAAAATCATTTTTTTGATAAAATTGAATCCATTTTACAAGCTTTTGATTATACCCTTCAAACACCTGTTGAAGAGTTATCGGAAGAATTGTTGAATCTTCTCCTGTATGGGAATGAGGACGTTGAAGATCGGTTTACTACCATACGATTTGAAGGTGTGGTGAATTTTATCCTTCGTCATGCAGATGAGAGCTCCAAAGCTATTGAACGATGGGCTCAAAGCTTTATGAATAAGGTAGAATGTCCAACTTGTCATGGATATCGTTTAAAAAAAGAAGCCCTTTTCTTTAAAATCAATGGTCAACACATTGGTAGTTTAGGAAAGATGGATTTAGGTGAATTGGGTCTATGGTTTAAGCAATTACCAGATGTACTGAATGAAAACCAAAAGCGAATTGGTACTGAAATTCTTAAAGAAATTAACGCACGATTAGGTTTTATTTTAGATGTGGGTTTAGAATATTTAACCTTGAACCGTTCAGCTAAAACATTATCAGGAGGGGAGGGACAGCGTATTCGTTTGGCTACCCAAATCGGCTCCGAGTTAATGAATGTCTTGTATATCTTGGATGAACCTTCTATTGGCTTGCATCAACGCGACAATACTCGATTGATCAATTCATTAAAAAAATTAAGAGATACTGGAAATACAGTCATTGTGGTCGAACATGACAAAGAAATGATCGAAGCGGCTGATTTCATTGTTGATATTGGTCCCGGTGCAGGTATCCATGGAGGATCAATAGTAAATGCAGGTACCTTTCAAAATTTAATTTCAAATCATTCCTTGACTACGCAATACCTTAAAGGGGAGAAGCGCATTCCAGTTTCGACGACAAGAAGAAAAGGAAATGGAAAATTTCTTCAGCTCAAGGGGGCTCAAGGTCATAATTTGAAAAATGTCAATTTAAAAATACCATTAGGTACGTTGTCTTGTATTACGGGGGTTTCAGGAAGTGGAAAATCTTCGTTAATCAATCAAACCTTATATCCTATTTTATTAGCGCATATTTATAATGGTGTACGTAAGCCACTTCCTTATCAATCCATTTCGGGCTTGGAACATTTGGATAAGGTCATTGAAATCGATCAAAGTCCAATTGGTAGAACACCTAGGTCTAATCCTGCTACTTATACGAAAATGTTTGATGAGATCCGTAGTTTATTTGCCAGTCATCCTGAGGCACAGATTCGTGGTTATAAGCCTGGTCGTTTTTCGTTCAATGTAAAAGGTGGAAGGTGTGAAACGTGTTCTGGTGGTGGGATGAAACTAATCGAAATGAATTTTTTACCGGATGTCTATGTCGAATGCGAGACTTGTGAGGGCAAACGATATAATCGGGAAACGTTGGATGTGCGCTATAAAGGAAAATCCATTAGTGATGTCCTCAATATGACTATAGAAGATGCAACCACTTTTTTTGAACATATTCCCAAAATCCATCGCCCCTTATCCATGCTTCAATCGGTTGGGTTGGGCTATATCACGCTCGGACAATCATCTACCACACTTTCCGGAGGAGAAGCGCAACGCATCAAATTGTCTTCTGAATTAGCAAAAAAAAGTACGGGTAATACCATTTATATTTTAGACGAACCATCAACCGGTCTTCATTTTGAGGATATTCGAATGTTAAATGAAGTATTGCAGCGTTTAGTCGATGAGGGCAATACTGTGTTGGTGATAGAACACAATTTAGACTTGATAAAAGTAGCGGATTATATCATCGATATTGGACCTGAGGGAGGAAAAGGGGGAGGTATGGTGGTTGCAGAAGGAACGCCAGAAAAAGTGGTGAAAAACTTCAAAGATAAGAGCCATACTGCAAAATATTTAGCTTTGGAGCTTTAATCACTATAAAAGGTCTTTATTTTTTAATTGTGTTAGATTTAATTTTTGGAGTAGTTCATTTCCTTGCAAACTTTTCATCATGTCTAAGTGACTCATACGGTGACAATCCGAAGCAATAAAATCTACAGCATCTGCTTGAATGAGTTTAACGGCTTGTTTTTTGACATCCGGGCCATAATTCCCCGAAAGCGAATTGATATTCAATTGAATGGAGATTCCTTTCTCTCGATATTCCAATGCTTTCTCGATACTGCCATGGAAATAATGGTAACGTTCAAAATGAGCTAAAATAGGTTGATATCCTGCAGAAAGCAAATTGAAAAACATCGCATCTTCGAAACTGGGTTGGTGATGAAAGCCAAATTCGAGTAAACAAAATTGATTCCCGAACGTAAGTACTTCCTTCTTTTTTATCCGCTCCATAAACGCATCATCGTAAAAATGTTCTGCAGCTGCTTCAAATTTGATAGGTATATTTTCTTTCGCGATTAATGCTAAAACTTCATCACGACCTCTATAAATATTATCGCGATCGTTTTTATAAAAGTCTTGCATGATGTGCGGTGTGGTAATCACCTTCTGGTATCCTAGATCAACGAATTTAAGTAATAGTGCTTTTGTCTCTTCTAAGGATTTAGAACCATCGTCAATACCTGGAATTAAATGGGAGTGCATATCCACTGAAATGGAAGTATAATCAAAATATGCTGCGGTTTTAGCCTTGAAAAGATTATTGAAAAATCCCATTAGTGGTGATACATTTTTTGATAATACGACTGATAAGCTCCAGAAGTGACGTCTTTCAGCCAATTTTCATTTGCTAAATACCAATCTACAGTTTTAGATAATCCTTCTTCAAATGTGATACTCGGCTTCCATCCTAATTCGGCAGCAAGTTTTGATGCATCGATAGCATACCTAGCATCGTGTCCAGCACGGTCTTTTACAAAGGTGATTAGTTTTTCAGATGTACCCGATTCTCGATTTAATTTTTGATCCATGAGTCGACATAAATACTTCACTAAATCAATATTTTTCCATTCATTTAAACCACCCACGTTGTATGATTCGCCTACCGTACCTTTGTGGAATATGGTATCGATGGCACTAGCATGATCTTCTACCCACAACCAATCGCGAATATTTTCACCTTTACCGTAAACGGGAAGCGGTTTTAATGTTTGAATGTTGTGAATCATCAAGGGAATTAATTTTTCTGGAAAATGATGGCTTCCGTAATTGTTGGAACAATTAGACATTTTAATCGGCAATCCATACGTATGAAAGTAGGCGTTCACGAAATGATCGGATGCTGCTTTGGATGCTGAATAAGGACTTCTAGGGTCGTAGGCTGTTGTTTCTTTGAACAAACCTTCTGAACCCAAACTACCATAGACTTCATCTGTTGAAACGTGATGAAAAACGTGATTGGCATCTTTCCATGACTTTCGAGCACATTCCAGTAAATTCAACGTGCCTATGACATTGGTTTGAGCGAATTCCATAGGACCTTCAATGGATCGATCTACATGAGATTCTGCTGCCAAATGTATGACATCAGTAATTTCATATTTTTCAAAAACATGTTGAAGGGATTCCTTTTGACAAATATCTACTTTTTCAAAACGATAGTTTGGCAATTGATCAACATCCTCTAAATTTTTTAGATTTCCTGCATAGGTCAATTTATCTAAATTGACAATTAAATAAGAGGGGTAGTGGCGAAGAAATCTTCTGACCACATGACTTCCAATGAAACCTGCTCCTCCTGTTATTAGTATTTTTTTCTCGTAGTTCATTATAAACTCCAATACTCCAATTGGTTAATTTTATTTTTGAAAATTCCTTTGACATCTACAAAAATCCCATCTTGATCAGCCATTAAATTCATAAAGTCAGCTTCATTCATCGCTACATATTCTTTATGGTTTACGGCAACAATGATTGCATCGTATTTTTCTGTTGGATGAGGAATAAGGGTTACACCATATTCGTGTTCCATTTCTTTTGAGCTTGCATGTGGATCGATAACGTCAACGTGTACTTGAAAGGATTTCAATTCGTTAATGACATCAATTACTTTTGAATTTCGGATATCACTCACATCTTCTTTAAAAGTAGCACCCATCACCAAAACCCTAGCGTCTTGAATATGCTTTCCTTTTGCAATGATTTTTTTAACCGTTTGCTTTCCGATGTAAAATCCCATCGAATCGTTCACGTACCTACCTGAAGTGATGACCTTCGAATGATAACCTGCTTGCTGTGCTTTATGGGTTAGATAGTATGGATCAACGCCAATACAATGTCCTCCCACTAATCCAGGTGTGAATTTTAAGAAATTCCATTTCGTCCCAGCAGCTTCTAATACGTCAAACGTGTTGATCTTAAGTTTATTGAAGATGATTGATAATTCATTGATTAATGCAATGTTGACATCTCGTTGTGTGTTTTCAATAATTTTTGCTGCTTCAGCCACTTTGATGGTACTCGCGCGATGAACACCTGCTTTTACGACCAATT
>JALRIV010000240.1 GCA_023255275.1 Crocinitomicaceae bacterium
TGCCAAAACTCGTGGTAGTGCCAAAGAACTGCCATTTAAAGTGTGTGCTAATTGTGTTTTTCCTTCGGCGTTTTTAAAGCGTAGCTTCAAACGATTGGCCTGAAAGGTTTCAAAATTAGATACAGAAGAAATTTCGAGCCAACGGTCTTGTGCTGTTGAAAAGACTTCAAAGTCGTATGTTAATGCAGAT
This sequence comes from Crocinitomicaceae bacterium, assembly GCA_023255275.1. Lineage (GTDB taxonomy): Bacteria > Bacteroidota > Bacteroidia > Flavobacteriales_D > Crocinitomicaceae > JALRIV01. The sequence goes on from JALRIV010000240.1 coordinate 191, forward strand.
GTAAATCCTAAATCTCCTGAACATAACTTTAAAATTCTGTAAGGCAGTTTTAATTCTTCCAAAATATTTTTCACATGCTCTACCATAGCCTCAAGCGCATCATAAGAATTTTCAGGGTGCTCAACACGTAATATTTCTACTTTATCAAATTGATGCAAGCGATTCAATCCTCGAACGTGAGCGCCATAACTTCCCGCTTCTCGTCGAAAACATGGTGTATAAGTTGTCAATTGTTTTGGCAATTCACTTTCCTGCAAAATAACATCTCTAAAAATATTTGTTGCTGGAACTTCTCCCGTTGGAATGAGGTACAAATCATCGGCATCTATGTAGTACATCTGTCCTTCTTTATCTGGAAGTTGCCCAGTACCAAATCCTGAGGCTTCATTGACCACGTGTGGCACT
>JALRIV010000241.1 GCA_023255275.1 Crocinitomicaceae bacterium
ATCGCTTATAACGTTTGCCACTTCTTCTTCAAATCCTTGAGCTAGTGCAAAATATTTTCCCATCACTCCTTGTAACTCTGGATACTCACCAACTAAATTTGATTTCAAATCTGACTTTGTTACAGAGGCTGCAATTTCAATTTTTTCTTTGTTAATATTTAATTGATCAGAAATAAAAGCTGCTAATTTCCTTAGCCGCTGTGTTTTGTCATAAATGGTTCCAATTTTTTCAAAAAAAGTTATTTCTTTTAATTGACCAATTTGTTTAATTAAGTTTTTTCCCTTATCAATTTCCCAAAAAAACTTGGCATCAGATAATCTAGCTATCACAACTCGTTTGTTGCCCTCTCTAATAATATTTTGCGTATCTGGTTTGTTGGCTACGATTAAAAAATTATTTGTTAATCTATTTTTTGAGTCAAAGAGTGGAAAATATCTTTGATGCCTTTGTAGTGTAGAGATAATAATTTCTTCTGGAATTTTTAAATATTCTTTATCAAAATCAGCAATGATTACATTTGGATTTTCAGTAATATTGACAACTTCTTCTAGCAATTTTTCATTAAAATTTTCTAAATAGCTTTTACTTTTACA
>JALRIV010000242.1 GCA_023255275.1 Crocinitomicaceae bacterium
CGATTTTCTCCGAAATAGTCCCTGAAAAAGAAAACAACGGCTGCACTTTCACTAAAGCTACTTCCGAAATTCCTTTTTCAATCATTTCTTTTTTTACACCGTCTTCGCCAATTTTATCTAGTTTATCCAATGCAACTGTAAAATCAATCAACTTATCCGAAGCACCAATTACCTCAGCAATCCCAGACAACACTTTTCGGTTGTTAATCTTAACTGTCGCTCCGTTCAATCCTAAAGCCGTAAAAACCGTATCATACAATTGTACCAACTCTACTTCTTGCCATAATGATTTCGAACCTACCACATCGGCATCACATTGAAAAAACTCTCTAAAACGACCTTTTTGGGGTCTGTCGGCACGCCAAACCGGTTGGATTTGATATCTTTTAAATGGAAATTCTATTTCGTTTTGATGTTGTACCACATATCTTGCAAAAGGCACAGTCAAATCATAACGCAACGCTTTTTCAGAAATACTAGATGTTAATTTGGTACTATCTTTAGCTTCTAAATGGGTAGGATTGGCTTTTGATAAATAATCCCCGGAATTTAAAATTTTAAAAATCAAACGATCACCTTCTTCTCCAT
>JALRIV010000243.1 GCA_023255275.1 Crocinitomicaceae bacterium
TACCACAAGCATCAACGGCTTCACGCCATCGGTGTCTAACATGGCTGGCAGGAACCGCATCATCAACGGCGGGATGGTTTTCGATCAGAGAAACGCAGGGGCGAGTGTTACGGCAAGCGGTAGCTGTGTTTTAGACCGGTTCATCGCGTACCGTTCAGGCGGTGCTTACACTGTTCAGCGGTCTGCTACTGCTCCGGCGGGTTTTGTTAACAGTATGTTGATGACGAATACCACCCCAGCGTCACCGACTACATATTCGTTTTTTGGGCAGATTATTGAGGGCAACAACATCGCCGATCTTGGTTTTGGCACCACGACTACTAATAGTGTCACCGTGTCATTCTGGGTCAACAGCAGTGTGACGGGCATTTACTCAATCAGCCTGACGAACGGTAACGGTGATCGCGCCTACGCCGTTCAGTACACGATCAACGCCGCAAACACTTGGGAGTACAAAACAATCACTGCCCCAGTTGATACGACGGGGACATGGGCTACAAATAATACCTCGGGGCTGTTCTTGCGGGTCAACCTAGGCTCGCCCTCTGCCCGTCTAATCTCTGCTGGTTCTTGGCAAGTGGCAAAC
>JALRIV010000244.1 GCA_023255275.1 Crocinitomicaceae bacterium
CGTCCTGAAGTCCATCCATCAAAAGAGCATAATCAATAGGATCTTTTGTAGTTCCGTATCTTTTGGATATAACTTTTAATTTAGCTACTTGGTCAGTTAAAATATTATCTGTTTCAGATAGAATTCTTCCTACTAGAGTTGACTTTCCATCATCAACGCTTCCGCATGTAATAACCTTAATTTGAGAAACTGCATTCATTAAAAATATCCAGCTTTCTTTTTAATTTCCATACTATTGATTTTATCCAAATCTATTAGGCGTCCTGCTCTTTCAGAAAATTTTTGATTACTATTTTCTTTTATAATAGCTTTTAATGTAGTTGCACTACTTTCTGTAGCAGCTGTAAGCGGGTAACATCCTAAAGTTCTAAATCTAACATTTCTCAAAATTACTTTTTCATTTTTTTCTATTGGAAAGCGGTTGTCATCCACCATAAAAATAGAACCTTGTCTAATAACAGTCGGTCTTTGTTTTGCAAAATATAGATCAACAATTTCAATATTTTCATGCAGAATATAATTCCAAATATCCATTTCGGTCCAATTAGATATTGGGAATATTCTTAATGATTGATCTTGTGTTTTT
>JALRIV010000245.1 GCA_023255275.1 Crocinitomicaceae bacterium
ATTAATATACAAAAAAAAGCCTTAAGTGAGTAATCTTCAAGAATTAAAAAATTTAAAAGCGATTTTGATAGCAACAAACAATCCTGGCAAACTTAAAGAAATAAGTGATTTGCTTCCAAAAAAAATCAAAATATATAAACCTCAAGATTTTAACATTAAGGAACCAAGAGAAAATGGCAAAACATTTAAGAGTAATGCAAAAATAAAATCGCTTTACTGTGCTAAACGATCCAAAATGGTATCAATTTCTGATGACTCGGGACTAGAGGTAAAATACTTAGATAATCAGCCTGGAATTTATTCTGCAAGGTGGGCTGGAAAAACCAAAGATTTTAAGATTGCTATCAAAAAAGTAGAAAAAAAATTAATTAATAAAAAAAAACAAAGTTCACCTGCTAATTTTACTTGTTGTATTTCAATTGCTTTTCCATCAGGAAAAACTTTTGAATTTTTGGGAAAAGTTTTTGGTAAAGTCTCTTTTCCACCAAGAGGTAAAAAAGGTTTTGGCTATGATCCAATTTTTATTCCCAAAGGAAGAATTAAAACTTTTGCTGAATTAAAGCCAGAAATTAAAAATAAAATTTCG
>JALRIV010000246.1 GCA_023255275.1 Crocinitomicaceae bacterium
AAAAGATTATTATTTTTTAAATTTAGAGAAGCAAAAAAAAAATAAAACAAAAAGTACTAAATAAACAAAAGTAACTTTTAATTTTGTAAAATTTAGCACAAAAAAAATTAGTTAGTCTGAGTTTTTTTCAATAAACTTGTGATGGTATTTTTTATAACTTTAACTTTAACATTATCTGCTAACATTACTTCTATGGTGTCATCCTCGAAAACACGATCGACTGTTCCAATAATTCCGCCTGAAGTAATAACTTCATCACCTCTTTTAAGACCTTTCACCATTTCAAGATGTTCTTTGGCTCTTTTTTGTTGAGGTCTAATTAAAAAAAAGTAAAAAATTACAAAGATTAATATTAAGGGTATAAATTGAGCAATTCCTTGTCCGTTCATAATTATGTGTAATTATATTATCTCTGTTATTTAAACAAGGTTAATAATAAGAAAATTTAAATTTTTTCCTTATTGTTCATGTATTTTCTTAATGCAGATGGAATTGTTACTGACCCATCTTCATTCTGATAGTTTTCTATTAGTGAAATCATCAAACGTCCTACAGCCAAACCAGAGCCATTTAATGTAGC
>JALRIV010000247.1 GCA_023255275.1 Crocinitomicaceae bacterium
ATTCTGATTAGAACTATGGAGTAAGTTTCCAGAAGTTTTTAGAAAATAATTATAATATCCGTTCAAAAGCAATTATTTTTGCAGCGTTCTTCGAAAGAAGGTTTTTTACAACTAAAATTTAAAGACATGAATATATTATTATTGGGTTCAGGAGGAAGAGAGCATGCATTTGCATGGAAAATGGTTCAAAGTCCGCTTTGTGATACTCTTTTTATGGCACCTGGAAATGCTGGAACAGCTGAAATTGCCACTAATGTAGCGATTGCTGTAACCGATTTTGAAGCGATTAAAGCTTTGGTTATCAAAGAAAACATCGAAATGGTTGTTGTAGGTCCTGAAGATCCATTAGTAAAAGGTATTTATGATTTCTTCTTAAATGATGCTGCTTTAAGTCATATTCCTGTAATTGGGCCATCAAAAATTGGTGCAACATTGGAAGGAAGTAAAGAGTTTGCCAAAGAATTTTTGGTAAAACACAATATTCCAACGGCTGCTTATGATAGTTTTACTGCTGAAACAGTTGAGCAAGGATTTGCCTTTTTAGAAACTTTAGCACCACCTTATGTTTTGAAAGCGGAT
>JALRIV010000248.1 GCA_023255275.1 Crocinitomicaceae bacterium
AAACTATCAAATTCAGATGTTAAATCTAAATGGAGAATTGATTCATCAATTGGTAAAAAACACTGAAAATAAAAACAATTTAGAGTTAAATATTGAATCGATTGCAATGGGTGTTTACCTCTTAGAAATTTTGGACGATCAACATAAAAAACAAGTTTTAAAATTTATCAAAGAATAGTTATTATTCAAAAAAAAATATTTCGTTCAAAATTTAACAGCATGCTATTTTTTTTAAATGCATGCTGTTTTTAGTATAAATTTGCAGAATAAACTAAAACAATGAAACGCTCGCTATTATTTTTGTGTATGGTACTTTTGGTGCAGCATACTTTTTCTCAGACATTCACATGGAACGCTCTTGGCACAGGTACTCCCCAGAATTTTCCTAAAACACACAACACCACTGTAAGCGGTGTAACTATGAGTGTAAATATCACAGCAAATAAAAATGGTGGTTCAGCGGGTGCAACTTATGGAGCAGCAAGTCAAATTGGTGGGGTGGGAGTGTGTGCAGGAACACCAAACGGTTTGTTTTTAGAGATGTCAGGTGGATCTTCAAGTTGGGCTAATT
>JALRIV010000249.1 GCA_023255275.1 Crocinitomicaceae bacterium
TATAATAATTTAAATATTTTACTTTCATTTTCTAATTACATACCACAGAAAAATCTAAAAAAAAAAACAATTAAATATCGCAGATTTTAAGTTGACATTCGACATTATAGATAATTTTTTTATAATCTCTTCATTTGGTTGAATGGTATTTCCTCTTTGTTATAATATTAAACACCCAAGATTGAAGAAATTTTTACGAGTTGTTTTATTTACCTATTTTTTGAGTTCCTTTTGAATTGCTTTTGAAAATGATGATTGGAGTAATAAACAAAGTAATGAACAATTTCAAAAAACAAAGCAAAATAAGACTTATTGAATTAGTGAATGAGAATGTAATTCCCTACCGTTTAGAGAACACTCATTAAATATTCACTAAAAAAAATTAAAACCCTCGGAAAGAAATTTCCGTGGGTTTTTTATTTAAAATATCTAAGAAAATTATTATTTAAAAATTTTTTAGAAACAAATAAGCAGGCTGAACTTTTTAAAATGCATCCATCAGTTATTAATCTTAAATTGTTGGCTTTCAATGTTGATCCGGTCGATGTGATGTCAGTAATTAGTTCTGCA
>JALRIV010000024.1 GCA_023255275.1 Crocinitomicaceae bacterium
ATTAGAAGGAGTCAATTCAGAAGTAGACGCTAAAAAAATACTTCGAAATCAAGTTTTTCTTCCTGCACAAATTCTACCAGAACTCTCTGGAATAAAATTCTACGATCACGAAGTGGTGGATTTTGAGGTTTGGGATGAAAAGAAAGGATTTGTTGGAAAATTGGTCTCCATCATTGATTTATCGGTTAATCCGCTGATTCAAATCGATGCCGAAGGGAAAGAAGTATTAATTCCGTTAATCGACGGTGTGGTGAAAGCATTGGATCGAAAAGCGAAAAAAATGACCATCGCTGCACCTGACGGCTTAATTGATCTGTATTTAGCTTAATGGCTGTTTTTCAATTTAAATTTTTCTCCGTTTCCCAAAAAAATGCGACCCATAAAGTAGGTACGGATGCTATGGTTTTAGGCGCTGTAGTAACCTTGGAAAATGCATCCCAGGTTATGGATATTGGAACATGGACAGGTGTATTATCCTTGATGTTGGCACAAAAATCACCGAGTGTTCAAGTAGATGCCATCGAAATTGATCAACCCTCTTTTTTAGAAGCAGAGCAAAATGTGAGGGAGTCAAACTATAAGACTCAAATACAAGTTCTTCAAGGCGATTTTTTGGAATTTCCATTTGAAAAAAAATACGACTTATTGGTCTCCAATCCGCCCTATTTTCTGACCCAAAATGGTAATTTAGATCCACGTAAATCTACAGCAAGACATGCCCTTTCCTTAACACCTGAGCGCTTATTTGCAAAAGCGGCTGAAATTACATGTGCATGGAGTCGATTTTACGTCATTTATCCCATCGAATCACAAGCAGAATTTGAATTGGCTGCTCTAGAACAAGGTTGGTATCCCAACAAGAGGTATCTGTTAAAAGGTAAAATGGATAAAACAAAAAGGGTGATTACTTGTTTCTCTAAAGTAAAAGTTCCTGTTCAAGAGGTGTTGATTACAATCAGAGATGAACAAGGAAAGTATACAGACGAATATAAAGAATTGACCAAAGAATATCATTCCAAAACGCTTTAGGTAATTTATTTGATATTTTTTGTGGATTTTGTTTCATAGTAATAAATGAAAAGTTAAATTTGCCTTGACTAAATTTTTCCTTGGAAAATTGGGTCGTTTCAAAAAGAGTTTTTGAAATTTAGTTATAAAGTGTAAGAAAAAAGAATAAATGGAATCAACAGTTTCTTCTTCTGCGGACTATTTCCCGTTAGTCATTCAAGCAGTTGTCGCTTTGGGATTTGTCATTACAACCTTGATTGTAACTCATCTTTGGGGTCCTAAAATCAAATCAAAAACAAAAAATGAGAATTGGGAATGTGGTGTTGAATCTGAAGGAAACGCGCGTTTTCCAGTTTCAGTTCGTTATTTCATGACGGCCATTTTATTCGTTTTATTCGATGTCGAGGTAATTTTCTTTTACCCCTATGCCGTAAATTTTAAAGCATTACAATTGGAAGGGCTGCTTGCCGTGATCCTATTTGTTGTGTTTTTCTTAATAGGTTTTTTATACGTATTTAAAAAAGGAGCTTTAGAATGGGAAAAATAGAAGATGTTCCAGTAATCAATGGAGAAGGTTTTCAACTTTCTGTATTGGACAAGGTGATTGCCACTGCCAGAGCTAACTCGGTATGGCCTTTGCCTTTTGCAACTTCTTGTTGTGGGATTGAATACATGGCCACTATGGGAAGTAATTATGATGTCGCTCGTTTCGGTATGGAGCGTATGTCTTTTTCACCTCGACAAGCGGATTTGTTGATTGTTGCGGGAACCATTTCTAAAAAATTGGCACCTATTTTAAAGCAAGTATACGAGCAAATGGCTGAGCCTAAATGGGTATTGTCTGTTGGAGCCTGTGCTTCCTCAGGGGGTATTTTTGATACGTATAGTGTTTTGCAAGGAATCGACCGTGTAATCCCTGTGGATGTTTACGTTCCTGGATGCCCGCCAAGACCGGAGCAAATCATTGATGGAATTATGAATATCCATAAATTGGTGAAAACAGAATCTTTAAGAAGACGTTACACCGATGAATACAAGCATTTAATGGAGTCCTATAATATTGATTCAAATGAGTAGATTAACACTAACCAATGAAGGTGTTTTAGAGACCCTGAAAAATCAATTTGGAGAAGCGATTATATCTTCTGAAACGCCTTATGACTTGTTGACGGTTGAAATCGATCCAGCAAAGAATACGGAGATTATCAAATTCTTAAAGGAAGAAAAATCGTTAGATATTTCTTTTTTAACCCTTTTGGGTGGTGTGCACTATCCAAATGATGCGAATCGTGAATTTTGTGTGGTATACCACTTGCATGCGTTAGTCGCTAATTTTAGAATTCGATTAAAAGCATATCTTCCTGCTTCAAACCCTACGATTGACTCCATTGTATCGATTTATGATGGTGCCAATTGGCAAGAGCGTGAAACGTTTGATTTCTTTGGAATTGAATTTAAAAATCACCCAAATTTGGTGCGTATCTTAAATGAAGACAGTATGGATTATTTTCCAATGCGAAAAGAATACCATTTAGAGGACGCAACTAGAGAAGATAAAGACGATCGCTTCTTCGGAAGATAAATAAATAGGTATGAGTACTTTTAAAGAAGAATTTTTACACGACAGCAGTTACGAAGGATTATCTAAGGATACAATAGATGGCGATATCGCTACTTTGAACTTAGGTCCAACGCACCCTGCTACCCATGGTATTTTTCAAAACGTATTGAAAGTAGATGGTGAGAAAATCATTTCATCTGAGCAAACGGTAGGTTACATCCATCGTGCATTTGAAAAATTAGCTGAAAGAAGACCTTTCCATCAAATTACACCAATTACGGATCGTTTAAATTACTGTTCCTCCCCAATAAATAATTTTGGGTGGCACATGACCGTTGAAAAATTAATTGGTGCTGAAATTCCTAAACGAGTGGATTACATGCGTGTGATCATTATGGAATTAGCTCGTATTGCAGACCATTTGGTATGTAATTCGGTGATTGGGGTAGATACAGGAGCCTTAACCGGTTTTACCTATGTTTTCCAAGAGCGTGAAAAAATATACGAATTGTATGAAGAAGTCTGTGGAGCTCGTTTGACGACGAACATCGGACGAATCGGTGGATTTGAACGCGACTTTACGCCAGCTTTTCATCAAAAATTACAGTCATTCCTTAAAACTTTCCCGAAAGTATTCAATGAGTTTGATAGCTTATTGTCTCGTAACCGAATTTTTATGGATCGTACCAGAGGTGCAGGTCCAATTTCAGCACAACGCGCTTTAGATTATGGATTTGTTGGTCCAAATTTACGCGCTGCAGGTGTAGATTATGATGTACGCGTCATGAATCCGTATTCATCTTACGAGGATTTTGATTTTATCATTCCTGTAGGAACAGATGGCGATGTTTACGATCGTTTTATGGTTCGCCAAGAAGAAATTAGACAAAGCTTACGAATCATCGAACAGGCGTATAAAAATTTACCAGAAGGACCTTATCACGCAGATATTCCTGAATTTTATTTACCGCCTAAGGAAGAGGTGTACAACAATATGGAAGCCTTAATTTACCACTTTAAAATTGTGATGGGTGAAACACCGATTCCGGTGGGTGAAGTTTACCATAGTGTTGAAGGTGGAAATGGAGAATTGGGGTATTATCTGATTTCAGACGGAGGAAGATCTCCTTACCGTTTACAGTTCCGAAGACCTTGTTTTATTTACTACCAAGCTTATCCCGAAATGATAACTGGTCAAACCATTAGTGATGCCGTTTTGACTTTAAGTAGTATGAATGTGATTGCAGGTGAATTAGATGCTTAGAATATGAGTTTAAAAATTATACATCAGGAAAGGCAGGAATTCTCTGCTGAAAGAATGGCAGAAGTTCAAGCGCTTATTGCTCAATATCCCGAAGGGAAACATAAAAGTGCTCTCATGCGCATTTTGCACATGGCCGAAGAAGATTTTGGCGGTTGGTTAAGTGTGGAAACGATGAATTATGTGGCTGAAATTTTGAATATTCAAGCTATTGAAGTGTACGAAGTGGCTACTTTTTACACGATGTTCAACCTTGAGCCTACTGGAAAATATGTTTTTGAAGTGTGTAGAACAGGACCATGTATGTTGGTGGGTTCTGATAACATCATTGCTTACCTCGAAGAAAAATTGGAAGTAAAAATGGGAGGGACTACAGCCGATGGCATGTTTACCCTTAAAACAGCTGAATGTTTAGGAGCATGTGGCTACGGACCAATGTTACAATGCGGTAAACAATACCACGAGCATTTGACCAAAGATAGAATTGATGAAATAATCGCATCTTACCGTTCTGGTGTGGTGCCGAAAGAAATAGCACGATGAGTAGAAAAATTCTTTTAGAACACGATGATGTTCCCGGAATCGAAACTTTTGATGTTTATCGTAAACATGGAGGATATCGATCTGTAGAAAAAGCATTAAAAACGATGTCACCGCAAAATGTGGTGGAAGAAGTTCAAAAATCGGGTTTACGTGGACGAGGTGGTGCTGGTTTCCCAACGGGAATGAAATGGTCTTTCCTCGCCAAACCGGAAGGTGTTCCAAGATATTTGCTATGTAATGCAGATGAAAGTGAACCAGGAACGTTCAAGGATCGCTATTTGATGGAGAAAATTCCACATCGTTTAATTGAAGGGATGATTGTTTCAAGTTATGCACTCGGAGCAAATACTTCATACATTTATATTCGTGGAGAATATATGTGGATTTTGGATATTCTTGAAAAAGCCATCGCTGAAGCGTATGCAAATGGTTTCTTAGGAAAAAATATTTTAGGTTCAGGTTTTGATCTAGATTTACGTGTAGCTCCGGGTGGAGGTGCATACATTTGTGGTGAAGAAACGGCCTTAATCGAATCGTTAGAAGGTAAACGTGGAAATCCTCGTTTGAAACCACCTTTCCCTGCCGTTAAAGGGTTGTGGGGTTGCCCTACGGTAGTAAACAATGTTGAAAGTATTGCTGCGGTTGTTCCAATTGTGAACGACGGTGGAGACGAATATGCCAAAATTGGTTTGGGTAAATCTACAGGAACGAAATTAATTTCTGCTAGTGGTAACTTAGTTCGACCAGGAGTCTATGAAATTGAAATGGGAATTACCGTTGAAGAATTCATCTATGGCGACCAATACTGTAGAGGTATTGCCAACAATAAAAAATTAAAAGCGTGTATTCCTGGAGGATCTTCCGTTCCGATTTTACCGGCTCATTTGGTGACCAAAACGGCTGAAGGAACAGATCGTTTAATGACTTACGAAAGCTTAGCAGAAGGAGGTTTTGCTTCAGGTTCTATGCTTGGTTCAGGTGGTTTCATCGTTTTTGATGAGGACCAATGTATCGTGAGAAATACATGGACTTTCGCTCGTTTTTATGCGCATGAATCATGTGGACAGTGCTCTCCTTGTCGAGAAGGTACAGGTTGGATGGAAAAAGTGTTAAATCGTTTGGAGCATGGTCAAGGTACCTTGGAAGATATTGACTTGTTAGCAGAGATCAACAAGAAAATTGAAGGAAACACCATTTGTCCTTTGGGTGATGCTGCCGCGTGGCCAGTAGCTGCTGCAATTCGTCACTTCAGAGAAGAATTTGAATGGCATGTTACCCATCCTGAGGAATCTCAAAAACGTAATTATGGCTTGGTTTTACCTAAATCAACCTTAGTTTAAATTTTAAAATATTCAAATTATGGTAAAAGTAACCATTGATGATATCCAAATAGAAGTAGAAGAAGGAACGACCATCTTGAATGCTGCCCGTCAGATTGGTGGTGATGTGGTTCCTCCTGCTATGTGTTTCTATTCTAAACTTCCAGGAACAGGAGGAAAATGTAGAACTTGTTTAGTAGAAGTGGCTGCAGGTTCTGAAAAAGATCCGAGACCGATGCCTAAATTGGTTGCTTCATGCTCAACTCCAGTGATGGATGGTATGGTTGTGAAAAACAAAACTTCGGAGCGTGTACACGAAAATCGAGGAGGAATTGTCGAGTTTTTGTTGATTAATCACCCTTTAGATTGCCCAATTTGCGACCAAGCAGGGGAGTGTCATTTGCAAGACTTAGGTTTTGAGCACGGTAAATCAGCTACACGTTACAAAGAGAAAAGAAGAACTTTTGACCCTATTACGATTGGTAACAAGATTAAACTGCACATGAATCGATGTATTTTATGTTATCGTTGTGTGGCGGTTGCGAATCAATTGACAGATAAAAGAGTTCACGGAGTCTTACATCGTGGAGATCATGCTGAAATTAGTACTTACATTGAAAATGCAATTGAAAACGATTTCTCAGGAAATATGATTGATGTATGTCCGGTAGGTGCATTAACCGATAAAACATTCCGATTTAAGAGTAGGGTTTGGTTTTTGAAACCGATGGAAGCTTCTTGTTCTTGTTCGAAGTGTTCTGGTAAGGCAGTTGTTTGGATGTTTGGAAATGAAATTTATCGCGTAACAGCTAGAAAAGATAAATACGGTGAGGTTGAATCGAATGAAGATGGCAAAACAGCATGGATTTGTAACGAATGTCGATTTGATAAAAAAGATGCTTCTAAATGGAGCATTGAAGGTCCGAGAACGATCAACAGACATTCTGTGATTTCCCAAAATCTTTATACCTCAGATCGAAAAATTACCGATAAAAAATTAAACTAATGGATACAGGATTAATTATTGAAAAGTCGTTATTGGTATTAGCTGTTTTCGGTATTACCTTATTGATTGCCACCTATTTGACCTATTTTGAGCGTAAAGTTGCTGCTTGGTTACAGGATCGTATCGGACCAGATCGTGCCGGTCCATTCGGGATCTTACAACCTTTAGCTGATGCAGGAAAAATGTTTTTCAAAGAAGATTTTATTCCTAGAAATGCAGATAAATGGTTATTTATTTTAGGACCTGGAATTGCCATGTTTACGGCATTGATGACCGGAGCAGTAATTCCATGGGGACCAAATATCGAAGCTTTTGGAAGATCAATTTCCTTACAAATTGCTGATATTAATATTGGGATTTTATTCATCATGGGTGTACTTTCCATTGGTGTATATGGAATCATGATTGGTGGATGGGCATCGAACAACAAATACTCTTTGTTTGGTGCGATACGTGCTTCCTCTCAAATGATTTCCTATGAATTGGCAATGGGTATCTCCGTGATCACCATTGTGATGATGACCGGATCGTTAAGCCTACGAGACATTGTGGATGGTCAGCATGGATCTTTTGGAATGGGATGGAACGTATTTTATCAACCGGTTTGTTTCTTAGTATTTTTTATTACGGCACTTGCTGAAACTAATAGAGCTCCATTCGATTTACCGGAATGTGAATCAGAGTTAATTGGTGGGTATCATACGGAATATGGTTCCATGAAGCTTGGTTTCTTCTTGTTCGCAGAATACATTAACATGTTCATTTCTTCTGCGGTTATTGCAGCCTTATTCTTTGGAGGTTACAATTTCCCGGGTATGGATGCATTTAGTGGAAATACGCTAGCGATTTTAGGAACCTTGGCCTTCTTTGGAAAAATTGTATTCTTCATTTTTGTCTTTATGTGGATTCGTTGGACACTTCCAAGATTCCGTTTCGATCAATTAATGCATTTGGGTTGGAAAAGTTTGATTCCAATTTCGTTAATCAATCTATTAATCACAGGTTTAGTCATCGCTTTCAATGAAGGATGGTTTTAATCATTAAAAAGAATTATGCAAAGTCTATCCAATAAAAGAAAAGTAGTTTCGGACAAGAAAATGACCCTTGCCGAAAGAATCTACTTACCTGCAGTTTTTGGGGGTATGTGGATTACCTTTAAACATTTATTTCGCAAAAATAACACCTTAAAATATCCTGAAGAACAACGTGTTTTTGCTCCAGTTTACCGAGGAATGCACGTGTTAAAAAGAGATGAGGAAGGTAGAGAAAATTGTACCGCTTGTGGTTTGTGTGCCGTGGCTTGTCCTGCAGAAGCAATTACGATGGTGGCAGCGGAAAGAGAACCAGGAGAAGAGCATTTATACCGCGAAGAAAAATACGCAGAATCCTATGAGATTAATATGTTGCGTTGTATTTTTTGTGGATTATGTGAAGAGGCTTGTCCAAAAGAAGCAATTTTCTTAACCGATCGAATTGTCCCTACAGAGTTCGAACGCGATGAGTTTATTTATGGTAAGGATATGTTGGTAGAGTCGCTAGATCACCGCATTGATATTACAAAACGTCAACATACCGGTAAAAGATCAGCAATATGAGTTTAGCAATTTTAACCTATATTTTAGGAGGTTTGACCTTTGGGTCTGCATTAATGGTGGTTTTAGCACCACACCCTGTCAGAAGTGTATTGTATTTAATTCTTACGTTTTTCTTCATTTCAGGAAATTACATTTTATTAAACGCTCAATTTGTTGCGGTGGTGAACATCATTGTATACGCTGGAGCAATTATGGTTTTATTTTTATTCGTTTTGATGCTTTTGAATTTGAGTAAAGAAAATGAACCAAAAACCAAGAACGTCGCCAAATTTGCTGCGGTAGTTGCTTCCGGAATTTTAGCAGTTGTTTTAATTGCTGCGACGAAAGACACTATGATTCTTCAATCTGGCTATCAAACAAGCGATAATGCGCAAGGGTTGGTAGAAGGACTTGGACAATTGCTTTTCACGAAATATGTTCTACCGTTTGAGATTTCATCGGTATTGTTCTTATCGGCAATGGTGGGTGCAGTTTTATTAGCGAAAAGAGAAAAACAAATAACAAACGAACTATGATTTTACAAACTGTATTTGACGCTGGGGTATCCATAGAATACTATGTCATGCTTGCTTCCATTCTATTTGGAATAGGCGTTTTAGGCGTATTGATCAGAAAAAATGCCATTATTCTTTTAATGTGTATCGAATTGATGTTGAATGCTGCCAATCTACTATTAGTTGCTTTTTCAACCTATTATGGAAAGGCAGATGCGCAAATTTTCGTATTCTTCATCATGGTAGTAGCAGCTGCTGAAGCAACCGTAGGCTTATCCATTTTAGTGATGGCTTATCGAAACTTAAGAACGGTTGATATAAGTTTATTTAATAAGTTAAAAGGATAAATATGGCTATTGATACATTGTTAATATTGATTTTGGCGTTGCCATTGCTGGGTGCATTCATCAACGGTGCCTTTGGAAAAAGCATGCCTAAAAAAGTAGTCGGTTCACTTGCAACCTTATTGGTGTTTGTTTCCTTTATTTTTGCGGTAACGATTTTCTTTCAATTCCACGAAAACCAGCGCGTTCACTTATTTTCTATTCTAAATTTAGAAGGATTTCAATTAAACGCTCGTTTTCAAATTGATGCCCTTTCTATTTGGATGACGATGATTGTCACAGGTGTTGGATCTTTAATTCATCTTTTCTCAATGGGGTATATGGCTCATGATAAAGGATATTACAAATTCTTCACCTATTTGAATCTATTTATTTTCGCCATGTTGGTGCTTATTTTGGGATCGAACTACTTCATGCTATTCTTCGGATGGGAAGGAGTTGGTGTTTGTTCTTATTTATTGATTGGATTTCACTACAACGATGCTCAAAAAGGAATGCTTAATGGTTTAGCCGCTAGAAAGGCTTTCATTATGAATCGAATTGGAGATTTAGGGTTATTGATTGGCTTGTTCTTATTGCTCGCAGAATTTGGAACGTTGGAGTACCAAGAAATAGGACAAAGTTTATTGACTAAATCGGTTGAGCCAACAACTTGGATGATGTTTGGAATTACCTTGATGTTGTTTATTGGAGCAACAGGTAAATCTGCACAAATTCCTTTGTTCACTTGGTTGCCAGATGCAATGGCTGGACCAACACCGGTTTCTGCCTTGATTCACGCTGCAACGATGGTAACTGCCGGTATCTTTTTAGTAGTTCGTTCTAATTTCTTGTTTGAATTAGCTCCAATGACCCAAGATATCATGATGTATATCGGTTTAGCCACTTCTTTAGTCGCAGCCTTTATCGCGATGCGTCAAAACGATATCAAAAAAGTATTGGCATATTCAACAGTATCGCAATTAGGCTTTATTTTTGTTGCACTTGGTATGGGAGCTTACACTGCCGCCATGTTCCACGTAACGACACATGCTTTCTTTAAAGCCTTATTGTTCTTAGGTTCAGGTAGTGTCATTCATGCCATGTCTGATGAACAAGATATTAGAATGATGGGAGGTTTAAAAAAATACATTCCAATCACCCACATTACTTTTTTAATCGGTACGTTAGCGATTGCAGGTTTCCCGTTCTTATCCGGATTTTTCTCTAAGGATGAAATTTTAGCGCACGCGATGCATCACCACATGGGTATTTATATCGCACTTGCATTTAGTGCTTTGTTAACAGCCGTTTATATGTTCCGTTTATATTTCTTAACCTTTACAGGATCCTTTAGAGGCACTGAAGAACAAGCACCATTTGCATGAATCTCCATTGAATATGACTTTACCCCTAATGGTATTGGCTGTTTTATCTGTAATCGGAGGTGTATTGAATATTCCAAGTTTATTTGGTGAAGGAATGGCACATTGGATGTCTCATTTCTTCGACCACAGTATTTTAGGATTATCTGCTGTTGAAGCCGTTCATTTATCAAATGGTGATACCATTTTGTTGATGGTCTCCGCTTCAGTTTTAACCCTAATTGCATTGTTTGTCTCTTACCTGGTGTATGTTAAGAAAAACGCATTACCTGTTGCAGATTCAGATCTAAAAGGTTGGGAGAAATGGTCAGCACGTAAATTATATGTCGATGAGATTTATGAATTTTTATTCGTAAAACCGATTTTATGGATCAGTGATTTGAAAAACTCAGTGGTTGAAAATGGTTTCAAAGAAGGTATTTACACCTTTGCAGCGACCATTGGAAAAACTGGAAATGTCGTTCGTAAATGGCAAACTGGAAATGTTTCCAGTTATCTGTTATGGATGGTTTTCGGAATAGTTGGCTTGATTATGTTTTACATTATAAAAAAATAACGTTTTGGAATTAATAATTTTACCTTTCATTTTTGCTTTAATTGCTTTACTTACCCCAAAAGCGTTAATGCGTGCCTTTACATTAGTTGCTGCTGCAGCATCCGTTGTATTGGTTTTGATCCATGCGTGTTATTATTACGGAAGTGATCATTTAGTTCAGATTTTTCAATCCAACAGTAACAGTTTCGGATTTTCACTAAATTTTGCGTACGATGGCATTAGTTTATTGATGCTAGTCTTGGTCAATGTTACCATAGCTTTAATTGCTTTAGCGAATTTTAAATCACCATTGGCAGAAGATCGAAAGTTTGTCAGCATGCTGTTCTTAATGCAATTCGCGTTAATTGGTGTTTTTACTGCATTTGATGGGTTATTATTCTACATTTTCTGGGAGATTACCTTGATACCTGTGTTCTTAATTGCACTTTGGTTTGGTGCTGCAGAGCGCAAGAAAATTTTGATTAAGTTTTTCATATTTACCTTCGTTGGATCCTTAGCGATGCTTCTCGCTTTAATCGGTATCAAGCAATGGGCGAATTCATTCAGTTATATTGATTTAGTCCTAGCAAATCTTCCGATTGATGTCGCTTTTTATGTCATGGGCGGTTTCTTTATCGCTTTTGCAATCAAAATTCCTTTAATTCCTTTTCACACTTGGCAGCCTGACACTTATACAGTCGCTCCAACAGCGGGTACAATGTTGTTATCTGCATTAATGTTGAAAATGGCCTTGTATGGTATGATTCGTTGGATGATTCCTTTAGCGCCTGAGGCTTTAAGTCAATTTCAAAATCCGATCATCTATCTAGGAATCATAGGTGTGGTTTATACAGCGATCATAGCAATTCGTTTAAAAGATATGAAAAGAGTTTTTGCTTATGCTTCGATATCACATGTTGGTTTGATTGCTGCGGGGATCATCATCTTTAATCCAGATACGCTAGGTGGATCATTAATTCAAATGTTTAACCACAGTTTGGTAGCAGTTGGATTGTTTTTAGCTGTTGAAGTGATCGAGAGAAGAACCCAACTTCGCGATTTAGATCAATTGGGAGGCATTGCAACGCAAGCACCAAAATTTGCTTTTTGGTTCGCGGTGATTGGATTTGCTTCAGTTTCAGTTCCTTTTTCAAGTGGTTTTATTGGTGAATTTATTCTCATCAAAGGGGTTTACGATTACAATTGGATTTGGGGTGCCATTGCTGGTTTATCTGTGATTCTTGGAGCTGTTTATACCTTAAGAGCTTATCAATTAAGCATGTACGGTACGCCTAAAGGATTTGATTTCCCAGATCTTCATTGGAGTGAGTGGTTAACATTCGCTTTCATTTCAGGATTAGTACTTTTACTTGGGTTGTATCCAAACCTGATCTTAAATTTCATCAATCCTAGTTTGGATCAAATCAATTCATTAGTTCAATCAACTACATTATTACCATAAAAAAATGGATGCATTAATTATATTGTTCGCTTCGGGAATTCTAACTATGTTTATTTCCCTGCTTAAAAAACCAGTTTTATCATTAATTACTGCGAGTGCAGGTTTATTCATTGCTGGGTCTTTACTGGTGTTAAATTTTGATCATCCTTTAAATTTCATCAAATATGAAGGATTGATTTTTGATAGTGCAAGTGTTTTGTTTTCCCTGACCATTGTAGTGTTTACTTTGTTACTTACTTTGTCAGGTTATGCTTATTTTTCTAAAGAAAAAGATCACACAGGTGATTACATGGCTTTGATGCTTTTTTCAGCAACAGGTGCCTTGTGTATGGTGTCATTTTCTGATTTATTTATGTTCTTTATTGGTTTGGAAATTTTATCCATACCTGTATATGTTTTAGCAGGGACCAAAAAGAAAGATTTACGTTCTACGGAGGCATCAATTAAATACTTCTTTACGGGTGCATTTGCAACAGGAGTGTTGTTGTTTGGAATTGCGATGATTTACGGTGCAACAGGAACTTTTAAAATTGCTGAAATAGAGGCGTTCATCAACACGAATGATACCTTACCTTCTTTTTTACATGTTGGAATTTTACTGATGTTAGCTTCTTTCTTATTTAAAGTAGGCGCAGTTCCATTTCATTTTTGGAGCCCTGATGTCTACGAGGGAAGTCCGAGCGTCATGACAGGTTATATGGCTGCTGTCGTTAAGTTTGCTGGCTTTATTGCATTCTTCAAGTTATTTTCTGTAGCCTTTGGTGGGGCGTCTGATTATTGGGCACCGATTTTAATCGTAGTAGCTATTGCTTCGATGTTCTTAGGGAATTTATCTGCCATTCAACAAACGCAATTTAAACGTTTAATTGCCTATTCGAGTATTACTCATGTAGGATATGCTTTGTTGGCGATTTTAAGTTTCAATAGTTTGTTGAACGTTCAAAGTCTTTGGATTTACTTATTTTCTTATGGATTCTCCATTGTCGTTCTTTTAAGTGTTTCGATGTTGATCAAACAAGAAGATGACTCTATTGCTTCGTTAAAAGGCTTAGCAAGAAAGTATCCGTTTATTGGGTTTGTGGCGATCTTAGCCCTATTATCCATGGCAGGTATTCCACCTCTATTTGGTTTCTTCGGAAAATACATGGTATTCTCAAGAGCATTTGGTGCCTATCCAATGCTTGTAATTATCGCAATCATTAATTCAGGAATTGGAATTTATTACTATTTAAGAACGATCATCGTTATGCTATCCGAGAATGACCAAGAATCAATGATTAAAACCCCTCATGTATTGCATTACTTGGTGTTAAGTATTTGTGCCATTGCCTTGATGGTGGGTGGATTCGTCTTTGTTTAATAGCTTATGTATTCTATAGGAAAAAGGAGCTTTGCTCCTTTTTTTTATGCAAAAAAAAACTGTCCGAGGACAGTTTAGAGGTTTACTTGTAAAAGGTTTGTAAGATCACATTTGAAATGGATTCACAAAACAAAAGTAAAGACAATTAGTCAAATTATTATTTGAATATCGCTTAATTATTGAAATCCTAATTTGATATTTTGTAATGACATCAAATAAGCGTAGATTTCAAAAAAAATAATTTCCCACAACGCATGACCATCGGACAAGAATTTGCACATGAATTAAAACTAGAAGCGGAAGTAACACGATTGTATTTAACCAAAGTGCCTTTTGATCACTTGGATTTCCAACCATCAGAAAAATCAGAAACCCTCGGACGTTTAGCGGTCCATGTAGCTGAAATTCTCGCTTGGTGGAATGCTGTCATTGATGCCAATCAATTGGATTTTATGGATTTTAAACCGAAAGAATTTAAATCCAATGAAGCTTTATTAGCCTATTTTGATGAATTGCTTGATGAGGCATATGCTGCATTGCAAAGGGTTCAAGATGATGCCTTAAATAAAGATTGGTCGATGTGCCACGGCAACGAAATCTATTTTACCTTACCTAAAAGGCAAGTATTACGTTTGTTTTGCATGAACCACTTCATACATCATCGTGCGCAATTGGGGGTTTATTTGCGGTGCTTAAATGTAAGTTTACCTGCAAGTTATGGACCATCTGCGGATGACTTTGATGTCCTTTTAACCCGAAAGCTTTGACAAAAAAAAGGGAAGGTTCATACCTTCCCTTTTTTAGTTGTTATCGATTTTATTTTCTTCCTGGATACACTTTTAAAGCTTCTTCAAGGCATTTAACCGCATTTTTAAGTGATTCTTTGTTCAATACATAAGCGATTCGTGCTTCGTCTTGCCCGGCACCTTTTGTAGAGTAGAATCCGTTTGCTGGTGCCATCATGACCGTTTGCCCTTCGTATTCGAATTCTTCCAGTAACCATTGACAGAATTTTTCAGCATCGTCAACAGGGAATTTAGCAACACAATAGAAAGCACCACTTGGTTTAGGACAAAATACACCTGGAATGTTATTCAATCCATCCACCATAATGTTTCTACGCTCTACATATTCTGCTACTACATTATCAAAGTACGATTGAGGTGTATTTAAAGCTGCTTCAGACGCAATTTGATCTACTGTTGGAGGAGACAACCTCGCTTGTCCAAATTTAAGCGCTGAAGCCATTACTTCTTTGTTTTTAGTAATTAATGCACCAATTCTCGCTCCGCACATGGAATAACGTTTAGAAACCGAGTCTATCATAATGACATTATCTTCAATTCCTTCTAAATTCATAACCGAGAATGGTTTCGCTCCATCGTAACAGAATTCTCGATATACTTCGTCAGCAAATAAGAACAAATCGTGTTTTTGAACGATGGTTCTCAATTGCTCTAATTCTTCTTTCGAATATAAATATCCCGTCGGATTTCCAGGATTACAAATCACAATTCCTTTTGTTTTCGGTGTGATTTTTTTCTCAATTTCTTCAATTGGAGGCAATGCAAATCCTGTTTCAATTGAAGCCGTAACAGGAACTACATTTACACCAGCTGTAACTGCAAATCCATTATAATTGGCATAAAAAGGTTCAGGGATAATGATTTCATCGCCTGGATTGCACGTAGTCATAAAACCAAAAATCAATGCCTCAGATCCACCTGTGGTGATTAAAATGTCTTCGGGTTGAACATTGATTCCAGTTTTGATATAGTATGCAGATAACCCATTGCGGTAGCTTTCAAATCCAGCTGAATGGGAATATTCCAAAACCGTGCGGTCTAAATTTTTAATAGCATCTAATGCCACTTGTGGTGTTTCAATATCTGGTTGACCAATGTTTAAATGATAAACAGTTTTACCTTGTTTTTTAGCTGCTTCTGAAAAGGGAACCAATTTACGAATTGGAGAAGCGGGCATATCCATTGCTTTTTGCGAAATTTTTGGCATATCTTTGTTCTAAATTTGTGCAAATTTACTTTAAATGTTTGAATTTTCTTCATCTATTTATTCCTTTTTTATGTTCCTGCTTATCTTAAGTGGTTGCATAGAAAATACGACACAAAAAACGGTAAATCCCGTAAAATTGGATGTAAAACAAACACCGGGTGACTCCCTTCCAGACACCCTTACTCATGATCACCAAAAAACATCCGAAGATGCCAATCCTTTCGTCAATATACAGGAGGTAAATTCGAATATTTGGGTAGATTTAAAATACCGTACTCGCGACAATTTCATGGGTTTTCCACTTTACGACACTATCCAGAAGGCCTATTTACAAAAAGATGTTGCTGATCGCTTGGGTAGGGTACAGCATTATTTAACGAAATTAAAACCCGGCTATCATCTGTTAGTTTACGATGCAGTTCGACCATTAAGCGTGCAACAAGAAATGTGGGATGCTTTAGACTCGATCCCAGTCGCTCGGCGAGGAAAGTTTGTATCGAACCCTAAAAACCATAGCATTCATAATTACGGTGCGGCAGTTGATTTAACCATCGTAAATGAACAAGGTATTCCTTTAGATATGGGCGCGAAGTACGATGAAATTGGAGAAATCGCTTATCCTTCAAAGGAGTTGATGTTTTTAGAAAAAGGACTGTTAACGCAACAGCAGGTTGCAAATCGTCAATTATTGCGTAAGGTAATGGCAGCTCAAAAATTTCAAAATATCCCCTCGGAATGGTGGCATTTTAATGCGTGTTCTCGAACTGAAGCGAAACAACGCTATCAAATTCTTGTCCATGAATTTTAAAAATCTTCTGGAACTTCAATGATTACCTGTTCCTTCGTGATGGGGTGTAAAAAGCTTAAGCTTGCGGCGTGTAAATACAATCGATTTGATTTTGTTCCATACAAATCATCTCCTACAATTGGGGTATTCAAACCGAGCGTATGGGCGGCATGTACTCGTAATTGATGGGTTCTTCCTGTAATGGGTTTAAAAGCAATTTTTGTTCTTCCCGCTTTAATTTCGATAACTTGGTATAGGGTAACCGCTTTTTTACCGTGTTCATAACATACCATTTGTCTCGGACGATCATCTAAATCCACTCTGAGGGGTAGTTCTATTTTTCCTTCGTTTGTTTTCGGAATACCATCCAAAAGGGCGATGTATTTTTTATCAATTTTGCGTTGAATAAATTGCCTTTGTATTTTCTTGTGTACCTCTTTATCCTTGGCAATGAGTAAAATTCCAGAAGTCGACATATCTAAACGATGCACCAACAAGGGACCTGTAGCTTCAGGATACAAATCTTTGATGCGTGAATAGACCGATTCCTTCAAGTAAATACCTGGAACCGATAAAAATTCTGCAGGCTTGTTGACGGCCAAAAGGTATTCGTCCTCATACACAATAGGTAAATCTTTACCAACTGCTGGATTGATCAATAGTGGATTGGGGTCCACGTTTAATCCTTGTAACATATGTCCTAAAAGCGGTTCACATTTGCTTTTACAAGCAGGATAAAATTGGCCATGTAAACGGACCTCAGATTTGGGAGCTTCACCCCACCAAAACTCAGCAAGAGCGATGGGTTCATATTGATGTAAATAAGCGTAATGCAATAATTTAGGAGCAGCACATTCACCTGTTCCAGCCGGAGGAATTCCATGGAAGATGGAACTTAAGGATTTCAACTCCCCTCGTTGATTCAAAAAGGAATAATGATCGAAGATTTTATGTTGTAGTTGGTTGGATTTTTGTTTGCGCTCTAGTTTTAAGGCTTCAATTTCAGCGTGAAGCAGTTGATATGTGGTTTGCAGTGCTTCAATTTCCTCGTTGTTTTTACGAATAAAATCCTTTAAAAAATATTGTTCTTGTACACTTTCCTTACGAAGTATTTCTAAGTAATCAAAAAGATCATTTTCAGATAATACAGATGCCTTTTCAGCTCTCAATGCTTTTCGTTTGGATTTATTCGCTTTAATTTTTTCTTTTAAGGCTTTTGTTTCTTCGAGCTGTCGCTTTTTTGCTAGGTTGATTTTTTGTCCAAGCGCTACAAAATAGGGATCACTTTCTTTTTGTGCGATTTGAAAATTGATTTGGTTAACGATTTCTTCTTCTTCCCTAAAAAAACCATTTTCAGTAAGGATGTCAAATACGGGAGGAACAAAAAAAGTATGGTGGTTTTCATTGGCCAGTTTTCCGGAGAAAGCGGCAAGGTAACCCAATTTTCCTTCAGGTGTTTTAACCACTAAAACGCCAAACATTTTTCCAATGATGAGTGATAAATCGCGGTGTTGATTCAATCCGAAATTATGGTTGAAATCATGTTGTGTTTCTAAATAAGCCTTTAGTTCATCAGCCGCTATTTTAGCCAATGGATGAGGCTCGTAATAAAAAGGAAAGGTAAAGTTTTCAGGCAATTCAATTCCTGCAATGGGGCTTTTAAATTCTTGAAAACAATTTCGCATAAATCAATGATGAAGTACAAAAATAAGCATAAAAAAAGCATCTGACTAGATGAAATAAAATAGATATAGCGCTTAATTCAAAAATAAATTCCCATTTTTGGAAAAAAATAATCAAGATATTAGGAATTGTTTTTTTTTTTTTTGATTTGCACCGTTAAAGTAATCCGGATACCTAACCCGAGATATTCCTGCAGAACGATAAAATGGAATGAATTTTTATATCTAAAAAAATGAAGAAGATTTTAATGTTTAGTTTAGTTGTTTCAATGTCAATTTTTCATTCTTGTGAAAAAGAAAAAATTGATTTACATGCATCTGATAGAAATCAAATAGAAATAGAAAAAGATTCAATGGATTTTCTTGTAAAATCTTATAAATCGAATGAATTAATAGCATTTAAACAATTTCAAAATCAAATTAAAGGATCTGAATTGGAAAAAGCTCAACCAGTTACTTATGGTCCACAAGACTGCTGGATGAATACTGGAAATTATCCTAATAACACGCTTCAAAAGGGGTCGTATTGTGGTATAGGATCGACTGGATGTTCAGGATTTACTAAATGTGCGATGGCTGATTAATTTATTTGATATTTCCTCAGATGAATGAATATTCGTCTGAGGAATTTAAATCTTAACCTAGAATGAAATATAAATTATTTTTAAGTTTAATCCCATTTTTTTCCAGTTGTCAAAACGAAAAAATTGACGTAATTAACTTTGATGAAAATTCAATTAAAATTGAAGCACCATGTTATCAATTTCAATATTACAGAAATTCAATTGGAGATCATTATGTCAATGGAGTGGGGTTTGTGGATGCTGATGAGGAACTTGTTGTCATTAAAAAGAACAATAATGTGTCCACCTTCAAATTTCCCATTCCAATAATGAATAATTTTTATGGAATTTCTAGAAAATATAATGATTCTATTTATTATTATTTAGATGCAAATCGAGGATTGTTTCAATTATTTAATGATAAAGCCCCAATTTTTATTGATTCAGTTCAAAATGATGAAACATTAGATAAAAATGGTTTAATGATTTTTCACATGTTGTCTGCTGAAAAAAACATCTATTCTTTAAATAGTGATCAATTAT
>JALRIV010000250.1 GCA_023255275.1 Crocinitomicaceae bacterium
ACCGTATTTTTCAGGGTCTGGAACAGTTAATCCAAAGATACTGCTCCCCTTTTGCTTCATCTTGGTTAATGCTTCGGCGGCAGATGTAAAAAAATTTTTTCCTAAAAAAACATTATCACTTAGAGCCAGCACAGAAGAAGCGCCATCAAGAAAATCCTCTGCTATAAAATAAGCATCGGAAATTCCTCTTTGAATTTTTTGTATCTTATAAGAAAAATTTAAACCTGCTTCTTGTCCTGATCCGAAAGTTTTTTGAAAAATAGGTAAATCATCTTCTTGAACAATAAAAAGAATATCTCTAATCCCAATACGCACTAAAGTTTCTAAGGGATAATAAATCATGGGTTTATCATAAAGAGGTAGAAGAGGTTTGGAGGCAGGCAATGTTGCAGGCATTAATCTAGTACCCTTGCCTGCAGCAAGGATAATTCCTTTTGTATCAACTGACATAATTAATTAAATATCAATATAGCGGGCAGCAAGATCACTGCAAAGCCTATTAAAACAAAATTAATTTTTTTATTGCTCTGAGAAGAGTCGAAGATATCTCTAAAAGATATGAAGTT
>JALRIV010000251.1 GCA_023255275.1 Crocinitomicaceae bacterium
CGCTTGGAAGGCTCAGATTGCCGCAGTGAAAGAACAATATCCGAAAGGAACAGTGTAATGGCTGATTTAAATGTAAATAGCATAGGTGATGCCTCTGGCGGTACAACTGCGACTGTCAACGGCTTCACACCATCGGTGTCTAACATGGCTGGCAGGAACCGCATCATCAACGGCGATATGCGGATTGACCAAAGGAACGCAGGGGCGAGTCTCAATAATACTGGTTCAACGGTTTTTGCACTTGACCGTTGGAAAACACTTGGAACATCTTCTGCTGGCGTTTACTCAATTCAACAATCAACAGATGCGCCAACTAGTTTTTACAACTCAATGTTGTTTACTGTGACAACTACGGATTCATCTCTTTCTGCTAGTGATAGATATACATTTCTCACTTCTTTAGAAGGGTATTCAATTGATGATTTTAATTTTGGAACAGCCAATGCAGTCAGCATAACTATTTCATTTTGGGTTAAATCTAGTGTTACTGGTGCATTTAGTGGTGCCATTGCTAACGGAGATAGTTCTAGGTCGTATGCTTTTAGT
The DNA here is from genome assembly GCA_023255275.1 of Crocinitomicaceae bacterium. GTDB lineage: Bacteria > Bacteroidota > Bacteroidia > Flavobacteriales_D > Crocinitomicaceae > JALRIV01. The sequence continues at coordinate 547 of JALRIV010000251.1, forward strand.
TATAGCGTAACCTCCGCA
>JALRIV010000252.1 GCA_023255275.1 Crocinitomicaceae bacterium
CTATAACTTAGCACATAGAACTTGGATAGCACCTTTTAAAAAATGAAACGCAATTTTTTTATATTTCTTTTGTTGTTTTCTCCATTCATCCAAGCCCAATCGATTACGGGCAAATTGGTGGATGGCTCTAATGAAATTGCAGTAGGGGTAAAAATTGAGAACCTAAGAACAAAAGAAAAAACTAGAAGTGATGCCAATGGTTCCTTTCGATTGAATGCCGAATGGAATGATACTCTTTTATTCTCAAGTTCCTACCACGACAGTTTGTATTGGATTTATCAACAACAAAAACCCCCGTTGCTCATTCGGTTAAGTTCTAAGGTACTTGAAATGGAAGAGGCAAAAGTCTTTGAAAAACGATTAAAACAGTTCGATGTTGGTTATTTACCGACTATTAAAGGAACTCAGATTAACAATGGAACGAATGCTGTCATTGAATTAGAAAATTTGAGTGGTGCTAAATCCACGTCCAATGCAAGGGAAATATTTGGTAAAATACCGGGGTTAAATATTTGGGAATCGGATGGTGCAGGAATTCAAATTGGAATCGGAGGAAGAGGTTT
>JALRIV010000253.1 GCA_023255275.1 Crocinitomicaceae bacterium
CACAGGATTCTTGGTTGTCAAGAGCTAGAGGTGGGATTTGAACCCACAGCCTACGGTTTACAAAACCGTTGCACCGCCAATTGTGCTACTCCAGCAAGTGTCTCCAGTAGGACTCGAACCTACAACTCTCACATTAAAAGTGTGATACTCTACCATTGAGTTATAGAGACATAATACGGATGAAAGGATTTGAACCTTCACGCCTCTCGGCACTAGATCCTAAGTCTAGCGTGTCTGCCGTTCCACCACATCCGCATAGCTAGGGCTGCATAACAACCCCGTTTCATATTGTACACATGGCACAACAGAAGCTGGTCAAGTAGGACTCGAACCTACAACCGTCCCGTTAACAGCGGGATGCTCTACCAATTGAGCTACTGACCATTGCGAGCTACAGGAATCGAACCTGTTAAGTCTGAGACAAGAGATTTACAGTCTCCCCCGTTATCCAACTCGGTCAACTCGCCTGTGTTACTATTATACACCAAGTTTTGAAACTGTCAACTATTTTTCCAGAATTTCTTTTGCAAAACTCAGGAAGACAGCTTCCAAGTTCTCAAAG
>JALRIV010000254.1 GCA_023255275.1 Crocinitomicaceae bacterium
CAAGAGAAGAGGAGTTAAGTTTCGGTAAATAAATCGAAAAAAATCTTTAAATTTTTCTTGTGAGTAAAGAAATAAGTTGTACTTTTGCACCCGCTTTGAGAGACAAGCGAAAAACAAAAAGACACGTTCCTAGACATATTGAATTGACAGCCGTCTCGTTTTAAAAACGGGACAAATAAAATAAGAGTAATAGAATCGCGAGATTTGAATAAACCGATAGTAACTTGGAGTCAATATAAAACAGGAACTTTTATAAGTTCAAACAATATACGATGAAGAGTTTGATCCTGGCTCAGGATGAACGCTAGCGGCAGGCTTAACACATGCAAGTCGAGGGGTATAGGTTTTCGGACCTAGAGACCGGCGCACGGGTGCGTAACGCGTATGCAATCTACCTTTCACAGAGGGATAGCCCAGAGAAATTTGGATTAATACCTCATAGTATAGCAGTTTCGCATGAAACCACTATTAAAGTATCAACGGTGAAAGATGAGCATGCGTCCCATTAGCTAGATGGTAAGGTAACGGCTTACCATGGCTACGATGGGTAGGGGTCCT
>JALRIV010000255.1 GCA_023255275.1 Crocinitomicaceae bacterium
CTGCAAACGTATTGAACAATGCGCAAGTAACAACTGCTGTTGGTGGAGATGGTAAGTCGTTGATCAACAACGCTCACCCATTAGCAACTGGTGGAACTTTCTCAAACGTTCTAGCAACTGCTGCAGATCTTAACGAAACTTCACTTGAGCAGTCATTAATTGACATTGCTGGATTTGTCGATGAGAGAGGCTTGAAAATAGCTGCTTCCGGTAGAAAAATGATAATTCCAAAAGAATTACAATTTACTGCTGAGAGAATCATGAAGTCTCCAATGAGAGTTGGAACTGCCGACAATGACATCAACGCAATTAATAACATGGGTATGGTTCCTGAAGGTTACAGAGTTAATAACTTTTTAACTGACACTGATTCATACTTCTTGTTAACTGATGTGCCTAACGGATTAAAAATGTTCGTTAGATCTCCTATCAAAACTGCTATTGAAGGTGACTTTGATACTGGAAACATGAGATTTAAAGCTAGAGAAAGATATTCTTTTGGATTCTCTGATCCAAGATGTATATTTGGTAACGGAAACTTACCAACTAGTTAATAG
>JALRIV010000256.1 GCA_023255275.1 Crocinitomicaceae bacterium
GTTACAGTAAGTTGTAAAAGAAGTAGAAACGCAAGCTTTGAAACATTTTCGTTTAAAGTTAACAATTTTGGCTTACCTGAGGTAGAAGGAGCAATTTATGACCCACTAAAAGGAATATATTAATATTTTTTTATATATTTACAAAAAATGAAAGAGCAATTAAAATATAATATTGAGGAATTAAAAAAGACAGCAACACGAACCAGTCTATTATATAGTGATGATAGAGTTATGTTTTCTTTTTTAAAAGATTTATATTTTAAACTAGAAACAATTGAAAATATTATTGAATTAGAAAATGAATTACATTTAACAGAAGTAGGTGAAGCTATAAAAGAAATATATAATAAAGATACAGAATTAACACACATTGAAATAAATTTACAAGTTAGACCAATCAAATTAGAAAAGAAGAAATCGATTATCAACGGTAAATTATATTTATGACAACAATTTTTATTTTCGCAATAGCTGTACTATGGCTATTATTAATGGCAGTTCAAGAACAAGGTGGTGAAATGTTAGTAAATCCTATAAAAGGTTTAATGTTTGGA
>JALRIV010000257.1 GCA_023255275.1 Crocinitomicaceae bacterium
GGCTTTAATTGAGCATAGCATCCTGTAATCACTACAAAACTTTCAGGAGCCAATTTCTGAATTCTTCTTACCAATTGCCTGCATTCTTTGTCTGCATTTTCTGTAACAGAACAGGTATTGATCACATATACGTCTGCCTGCTCCGTAAATGCCTTTTTCTCAAAGCCTTCTTGCTCCAATTGTCTAGATAGGGTAGAAGTCTCCGAAAAATTAAGCTTACAGCCTAGTGTGTGAAAAGCGACAGAACGTTTATTTTCCATGGGCTGCAAAGATAAAAAACATAGGGTGAAACCGGAAATCTTAAAATATTCATAAAGCGGCTATTAATTTCCCATTTTGGCTCATTTGGGTTAAGTTTGCAACTACTAAAATGGATAAGAATGGACTTTAAAAAAGTAAACAATTGGACAGGCTGGTTGGTAACCTTAATTGCTTGTACTGTGTACATTATGACCGCAGAAGCAACGGGTAGTTTCTGGGACTGCGGAGAGTTTATCAGCAGTGCTTATAAATTACAAATTCCTCACCCACCTGGAGCTCCTATGTTTGTT
>JALRIV010000259.1 GCA_023255275.1 Crocinitomicaceae bacterium
AGTAATCTCATTACACAAAAAGTAGGTTCTTTTTATTTTATAGCCGAATTAATCATTGATTTAGATTTAGAATATGATACTCCAACTACTGACCACTGTGGGACTTGTACCGCTTGTTTAGACGCCTGTCCAACGCAAGCTATTATTGCGCCTTATCAAGTAGATGGCAGTAAATGTATTTCATATTATACGATTGAATTAAAAGATAATCTTCCAGAAGATATGAAGGGGAAATTTGACGATTGGGCTTTTGGCTGTGATGTGTGCCAAGATGTTTGTCCTTGGAACCGATTTTCAAAACCTCACAATGAGCCTTTGTTTGATACCAATCCTGAATTACTTTCGCTTTCTAAAAAAGACTGGGAAGAAATTACTTCTGAAACGTTTCAAAAGGTATTTAAAAATTCTCCTCTTAAGCGTACTAAATTTGAAGGCTTAAAGCGAAATTTAAATTTTTTAAAATAATAAATCTCTATTTTGAACTAGATTCTCGCTCAATAATTTCAGTATCTAATTCAATAGTTTTCGGACTAAATTCTATTTCTTCTTT
>JALRIV010000025.1 GCA_023255275.1 Crocinitomicaceae bacterium
CCTTACAAAAGTCCATTCGTTACTACAACATTGGTGAATGTTACAAAGATTTGAATTCTTTGGATTTAGCCCTTTCTTTTTATAATAATTCCTTGATCATTGAGAAAAAACTCGGAAATGTGAATGGCATTATATTCGCTAAACTCGGTATTGCTGAAATTTACATTAAAATCAAACAATTTGCTGATGCGGGATTGATTCTATCGGAAGTGGGTAAAATGTTGAAAAATGAATCCGTTGAAGAACGAATCCTTTGGAATTTATTGATGGGTAAGTGGAATAGTGCTAAGGGAGACGACAAAGCTGCTTTAGGATTTATTCAGCAAGGATTGGATTTATCTCGAAAATTCGACAATCGAATTTACTTATTGGAGTTTTTGAAAGAAGAGATTCATTTTTACGAAAAGCAATCCAATTGGATGATGGCTTCCAAGAAATATAAATCGTTTTTAAAATTAAACGATGAGTTAAATTCCATTTCCATCAAAAATCAATTAGAGGATTTGACCTTTAATAATGAAATTAATAAGAAGGAACTCGAAATTAAATACATCAAAGAACAACGTGATTTAGCGAAGAAAAACGGTAAAATGGAAAAAGGTATACGCGTGTACCAACAGAAAATTCTGTTGTTCTTTTTGGTTACTTTAGTGCTTTCTGTAGGATTGATTATTATAGGATATCGAAAATTAAGAGAAAATTCATGAATTTATTTCAACAAAATAAAAGAATCGTCGCGTTGATTTACAGCGTGTATTTTAGTGCGTTTTTATTTTTATTCGATACGATGTCCTTTTTAGGGGATTCAACTTGGGTTCAAATTTTAATTGTTTACGTTACCTTATTTGTTGGTGTATTGTTTTTTCTCATGCAATTGGATCACAAGAATCTCCCACTTAAATCCAGGGTTCGGTATACTTTGTGGTTCTTGCCTGTGTTCTCCATGGTACTTGCTACTTCATTTATTGTGGTTCAAGGGATTGAATTCATTTATGTGTTACCGTATTTGACCTCCTTCATCATACTTACTTTACCTCCAATTGTGATCGTGGTTTTGTTTACTTTATTCGATCAGTTAAAAGACACGGTTTATTTTGTGGAGAAAAAAGTAGTAGAATTGTCGTTGAAAAAAATTGATTTGGAAAATGAAAACGGGAAAGTGTTTCTATCCATTTTTCCTCACCAGTTGATCTGTTTTGAATCGAATGATAATTATGTCATCACCTATTACATCAACGACGAAGAAAAGTTGATCAAAACTATGGATCGTCAATCTTTACGCAAATTGGAAGAGCAATTGACGCAACATCACGTGGCTTTTGAACGGGTACACAAGTCGTATGTGATCAATCCTAACTACGTACTTAAAATCAAGGGTAAATCCCAAGCATATCGCCTAGAAATGAAGTACTTAAGTGTTGATGTGCCTGTTTCAAGGAACTTTGACGTCTCTATTTTAAAATAACCGTTCACCCCGAAACACCTCAACCGTTCGTCCTGAAAAAGTAGTTTTACACAACTAAAACTAGTGTAAAATCCCATTTGTTTTTTTAGATAAAATAACTTGGGTAAATTTAATTCACAATTTATCGTGTATAAATTATTTGCTAATTTAATCTACTTAATGATGAACTTAAAATCGCTACTTTTTTCGCTCTTTGCTGTTTGTTCGCTTTCAGCTTTCTCGACTACGTATTATGTGAATGATAATAGCTTGACTGGAGATGTCTATTGTACGGCTGTTGGAAACAATGCGAACAATGGAACATCGCCTTCAACGCCAAAATTGACTTTAACTGCATTATTAGCTGCTTACTCTGGGGTATTACAAGCTGGAGATATCATCTTAATTGATGCAGGAACATACAACGATGTTAATTTAACATTAGATGTTGCTGGTATAACCATTAGAGGAGCTGGCCCGGCAAAAACTATTTTTCAAAATACAGCAACAAGTTCTAATTTCATGCGATTATTTCATGTATTTGCAGACAATGTAGTAATTGAAGGTCTTTTTATTACAAAATATACTTATAGTGTAGATGATGGCACTGCGATTGTAATAAGTGGAGTTACGGGTGTACAAATTAATAATGTCCTTACTGATGAAAACAAACCTGCAGGCGGGGGTGTTTCGATAGCAATTTTTGGTTCACAAGTAACCTTTAATGGAGGTGGATCGAACTGTAATGCAATAAATTCAGTCGCAGGAGGTGGAGTTTCGGTGATAGGGATTAACAATAACGTTACGTTTAATAATTATTCTTTTTCAAGAAATACATCAGATTGGCAAGCGGGTTCTGGTTTATTTGTAGTTGGAAACAATACTTCAACAGTTGTAGTGAATAATTCTATCTTTGCTGATAATCTGAATGGAAGTTCGAATGGCGGAGGTGCTGTATTTTTATCAGGGGCAAACTTAACCATAAACAATAGTTGTTTTTCAAATAACACCGCTTATTTAACTAGTGGGATCTATTATGGAGGTGCAATTTTAGTGGGAAGAGCAGGTACTTTGAATTTAAATAATTGTACTTTTACTAATAATTTCGCTGGTTCAACTGGCAGAGGAGGTGCAATTGCTATTAATTCCGGTTTAACTGGTGGAATAGATGCTTCTGATATAAGTGATTATTTACACTATACTTCAAATGGGCCCTCTTATCCCGCTACCGTAAATATAAATACTTGTACTTTTACTTCAAATGTCGCAACAGGCTCTCAAGGAAATGATTTGTACACAAGAATTGGAAGTTCTAATCCCGCAAATATGAATGTGACAAATTGTACGTTCAATAATGCCACAACTAATTATTGTATATATACCTCAACGGGCTCTGTTACAATTGCTAATTCAGGTAATCCAACAAGAGGAGATGCTTCTTCAGGGGCAACTTATACAAAAACAAATACTTTGGCTCCAAGTTCTACGGCTGTAACCAATTGCCCTATTTTACAGGGGTCTTGTTATGGAATTGTCCTCCCTGTAGAATTACAAGATTTTAATGGACGTTGTTCTGGAAATCAAGTGGTATTGGAGTGGAGTACTGCTACTGAAAATAACAATGCTTATTTTTCAATTGATCGTGCAGGAGCAAATTTCCAATTTAGTCCTTTTGCACGGGTAGAGGGTGCAATTAATAGTTCACAATTGTTGAATTACCGTTACTTAGATCTTCAACTGAAGGATGAGGTAACTTATTACCGAATTTCACAAACGGATTTGGACGGAACTACAAAAGTATTAAGAACGATTTCTGTCCCTTCTTGTTTCAGTAATTCTACCATAGCTTATTACAATCAAGCTTTAAATGAATTGGTTTTTGAAGAAGAATGCGATGTGGTCGTATATGATATTACAGGTGCTTTAATCGCACAAGCACAAGAAGTGAAAAGATTAACGATGCCAAGCAACTTGAGTGCTGGTACCTACGTTATAAAAGTACTTGCCCAAAATCAAGTGAAAACACAACGTTTATTTATTTCTAAGTAGACACTACTATTAGGTTTTGAGGGTGTCGTTTCTATTTTTTAGAAACGACATTTTTGTTTCCTCAAGGTGCTAATCAGCTATTAAAAAATGTATATTTGTCAAAAAAAGGTGATATGTACGGTAAAATGAAAGATTTTCTTCAAACAGAATTGAAGGGTATTGAAGAGCAGGGAATTTACAAGCGAGAACGAATTATTACAAGTCCACAAGGGGCAAATGTAAAAGTGAATTCTGGAGATGATGTGGTCATCATGTGTGCCAATAATTACCTTGGGTTATCTTCTCATCCAGAAGTGATTCAAGCGGCAAAAGACACATTGGATACGCACGGTTTTGGAATGTCCTCGGTTCGTTTTATTTGTGGAACTCAAGATATTCACAAGACGTTGGAGAAGAAAATTGCTGATTTTTACGGTACAGAAGATACCATTCTTTACGCTGCTGCGTTTGATGCAAACGGTGGGGTTTTTGAACCTTTATTCGGCGAAGAAGATGCCATCATCTCTGATGAACTGAATCACGCTTCCATCATCGACGGTGTTCGACTTTGCAAAGCGCAGCGTTACCGTTATAAGCATTCGGACATGGCTGATTTGGAGGCTCAATTGATCAAAGCACAAGACCAACGTTTTCGAATCATTGTGACCGATGGTGTATTCTCTATGGATGGGGATATCGCTAAAATGGATCAAATATGCGATTTAGCGGATAAATACGATGCTTTGGTGATGACGGATGAATGTCACTCTGCTGGATTTATTGGTAAAACGGGTCGTGGTGTTCCAGAATATTGCCAAGTTATGGATCGTGTAGATATCATCACAGGGACATTAGGAAAAGCTTTAGGAGGTGCGATGGGTGGATATACCACAGGTAAAAAAGAAATCATCGACATGTTACGTCAGCGTTCTCGTCCTTATTTATTTTCCAATTCTCTTGCGCCTTCAATTGTTGGTGCAGCCAATAAGGTGTTTGATATTTTAAGTTCAACCACGGAGTTAAGAGATCGTTTGGAAGAAAATACGACTTATTTTAAAAAGGCCATTATTGAGGCTGGATTTGATATTAAACCAGGAGATTCTCCGATCGTTCCAATTATGTTGTACGATGCGGCACTTTCGCAAAAATTTGCAGATGAATTATTGAAAGAAGGCGTTTACGCGATTGGATTCTTTTATCCTGTGGTGGCAAAAGGTCAAGCAAGAATTCGAACTCAAATTTCAGCAGCGCATTCTAAAGCCGATTTAGATAAAGCCATAGCAGCATTCATTAAGGTAGGGAAAAACCTTGGTGTAATTGCTTAAGTATAAAATTAGAAATCAATGGAAAAGCACTAGTTACTGGTGCTTTTTTTACTTTTAAATGTTTCAAACCAATATACAATCGGAAGCAACAAAAGATAGTTGTAAAATAAATCTTCCACAGGGATTGTGAATATGCGTATACCCATGATGTGATTTTCGGCATACCAAACAATTGGAGAAGGGGTAAAGCTTCCGGTTAATATGCTGTTGACTATGATAAATGGAATTAAACAGACCAAATAGGTAAAGACAAATTGTGGATACCATGATTTTTTATAGACAAAATAAACTCCAATAGTGACCAAGCTGGTTAAAAAAGTGACGGTAACGGTATACCATTGATGTAAGTGGGTTGCACCGAAAATAAATCCTGCTAGAACAAGGGTAAAGGCAAAATAATGGGTGATTTTAAGTAGTTTAACCGAAGGGAAATAAGCTTTTAATACTTGATGGATGAATAAGCAGCAATACGGAATAACGACGAAGAATAAAACTTCCTCGATGGGTAAATTTGCCATGTATTTACCAGATAAATAGGCGGGATTGAATCCCCAAATTTGTTTGGAAGTGAAAAATGAATCCCACACCACAAAAATCACAAACACAATTCCAGTAGCAGGGAATAGGTATTTCCATTCTCTAAAAAAAGCTACTTTTTTGTCAAAACTCAATAGGAAAGGTCCTAAAACAGAGAGTAAGATTACCCATGCGTAGAGGCTCATTTTTTTGTTTTTTGTTGTAAAAAAACTTTTGCTTCAATCAAATATTTTTTAGGTACAATGAGCATTCCAAAACAAGATCCTTCATGTTTAGTTTGGTTTTTATGATGTACTTTATGCGCTTTACGAATAGCATAAAAATAAGGGGTTTCAATTTGATTGATCCAATTGAAGCGTCGATGAATAAATACATCATGTATCAGAAAGTAAGCAAATCCATAAAGGGCAATTCCTACACCCATCCAAACAAAGAAATAATGGTGATAAATCATTCCGAGCATTATACCTAACCAAGATGGAATAGCAAAAATGAGGAAAAAAATATCGTTTTTCTCGAAGAAGGAATCTTCTTTGTCATGCGGTTGGTGATGGTCTTCATGGAATTTCCACAAAAATCCGTGCATGACGTATTTGTGCGTCGCCCATGCCATAATTTCCATGAGGAAAAATGAACCAATTACTGTAAATAGAGACCACCAGATCATATTGCGTTTAAGATAAGAAAAAACATCAGCATAATAAAATATATTTGTCGATGAGACGCATTGTTCTCTTCATTTTTTAAGTTAAAATAAATCCATTGAAGTACCAAAGAAACCATCAACCAACAGATATAATTGAACAAGGGGATTGTATCGCCTTTCCACTGCCAAAAGTGACTTTCAATGGCGACCGGCTCAAGAAAGTAATCGAAAACGGTCATTAAAAGTGCAGCAATACTGATTTTAAGGTAGGTATTGCGGAAAAGGAATTGTGCTATTTCAGCCGATGTAATGGCAAGTAATCCCCAATTGACTCCAATGATTAGTGGTACTTCGAAAAGCTTAATACCCAATGTGTTTTGGTAAGTATAATTTCCAAAAAGCCATCCAAAATGAACACCGAGCCATTCTGATCCCATGCCTATGATAAAGGCCAGTAGAATAAAAAGATAAAAATTGAGCGTTTGTTTTTTACGGGTGATTAGCAAAATCGCAAAGGTGAGTAATAAATTAAAGGAGGATAAATTAAGAAACAAACTTTTCCATGGAGAGAAGGAGATACCCAACACCCCTATGGTATAAAAAACGATGAGCAAAAAAATCCATCTTCCTTGTTTATCTTTAATCCAAGTACTCATATTTGGTTAACAATTGTTGTGTGATATTGTTTAATTCATCCTGCCATCCAGGCTATTTTCTATCGTATCTTCTAGCGAACGAAAGGAGAAATTCAGCTCCTTTTTGATTTTTTCACTTGAAAAACGACTTTGACTAAAAGCAGTTTTAGCCGTATGTTTGGTGATTACAGGAGGTGTTCGTTTGAAAAAGGAAATCAATTTTACCAAGCGCCAACTGATGTTCATCAACCAAGGTTTCACCTCTATACTTGGCGCTTTTACTCCCATAGCTTGACTTATTTTTTCAAAAAGGACTTTAAATGGAAGTGAATGGCCAACGACTACATAGCGTTCGTTCGTGATCTTTTTTTGCGTTAATTTCACCATGATTTCAGCAACATCTCTGGCATCTACAATTCCATTGATTCCGCTGGTGTAGAATTTTAATCCCTTTTTGATGGTCCTGAAAATGGTCAGTGAACTTTCATTCCAGTCCCCTGCGCCAAACATCACGCTAGGGTTTATGATCACGGCTTGAAGGCCTTCTTCCATTCCTCTCCAAATCTCTTTTTCCGCACTGTATTTCGATAAGGAATAACCCGATAAAGTACCGTCGTTTTCCCATTTGCTTTGTTCATCAATTTCTTTTTCTTGTTCCTTTCCTAAAGCGGCTGTTGAACTCACGTGGCAGCAGAAAATTGAAGGATGTTCAAGCATTAGATTTACTAGGTTGCTAGTGCCCTCCCGATTGATTTTGAAAAGTCGATAAAAATCACGCGGTTGAAAAGAAACTAAGGCGGCACAATGGTATACATTTGTTACATTTTCCAGGGCTTTTTTTAACCGATTCAAATCCAATAAATCCCCCTCAATCCATTCGATTTTATGGAAATAGTCTTCTGCTTGATCTTGGAAATAATAATGAAACAACTGCTTCACTTTTTCTTTTTTCGAAGCAGAACGATACATGGCTCGGATAGGCAAATTTTCTTTCGATAAAGCAACCAATACATGTGAACCAAGTAAACCTGTACTACCTGTGACTAAATTCATAGTTTAAAATTACGATTCTTTTGTTGAATATGGCATGTATCATTAAAAATAATTCGATTCCATTCATCTGTTTTATGTACCTTTTACCCTATTTTTAAACCTTGTGTTAAATGGTTTGTTCTAATGGTTTAGAAATTACTTACTTTTAGATTGGTTTAGGATTTATGCGTATACTATTAGCTTTCATTTTTACCTTGTTTTCCTCCATGCTTTTCAGTCAAAAGAAAGTATATGGGGTGGTTAGTGATGAAAAAAACATTCCTATTCCTTTTGCTAAGATTTATGCAAAAAATGCAGCAGATTTAAGGACAATCGCCGATGAGGATGGTTATTATGAATTGATGCTTTTTCCAGGAGAATATTTTCTGGTCTTCAGTGCGATGGGTTATGAAGATCGCGATGCGTATGTGGCTGTTTCAGATCAAGAAACGGAGCGGAATATGCAACTTTTCCCCACTAAAATTCAAGATATTTCTGATGTGAGTGTGTCGGTGAAACGAACCAACCCTGGTCGCGACATCATGATGAAAGTGGTTGAAAGAAGAGATACCATTAATCCATGGAATTATCCGCACAATGTAGAAGTGTACACCAAAACCAGTGAGCAAATTGAATCGACAGGAAAGTCGAAAAAGAAAAAAACTAAAAATGATGCCCCACAAGATATCATTGAAGACCCCTTTTTGATGGAGCAAAAGGCCTTGGATTCCCTTGCTGATCATATGAATTTATTAGAGATTCAGTTGAATCGTTCTTATGCTCCGCCCGGAAAAGTGAAAGAAGTTAAAAATGCTTACGAATTGCGCGGGTCGGATAAGTATATGTATTATACCACCACGGTAAAATCAAATTTTAACTTTTTCCAAAATTTAATTCATTTAGATGATTTACACCAAACTCCTATAAGTTCGCCAATTTCAACCCCCGGAATTTTGTCGTATAAGTATCGTTTAGAGGATCAGTATGAAGAGGGTGGAGTAAAGATTCATAAAATCAAAATTCTACCGCGAAATATTGCAACCACTACCTTGGAAGGGTATATCTATATCTATGATTCCATTTGGATGGTTCAGAAATTAGAATTGTCCATGCAAAAAGGAAACTTATTGACCTATGATTATTTCAATATTGAACAAAAATACGACAATATCGGAGATACCCTCAATTTACTCACCGAACAAACCTTGAGTTACGGGGTTAAGTTTAAAGATGAAACAAGGGACTTAAAAACCATTTCAGCCTATACGGATTATGCGTTTAATCCCAGCTTTAAAAAGAAATATTTTTCCAATGAGTTGGCATCGATGAGCCAAGAAGCCTACGATAAGGATAGTACGTTTTGGGCGAATCAACGAAAGACCGAATTGACGCCTGAAGAAATAAAATTCATCATCACTAAAGACAGTATTCACGATGCCCATAACCGAAAAGAATATTTGGATTCGATTGATCGTGTTTTTAATAAAATTACCGCATTAAAAGTGTTATGGTTTGGTGTTGAACATCGTAATCGCGCGAAAAAAAATCAATGGACGATTAGTTCAATTGCAGGAATGTCAAGGCCATTATATATTGCTGGTCCGCGCGTTGCACCCAGTTTGTTTTATTTTAAAAAGTGGGAAAATGAACAAGCATTAGACACGTATACGGAAATTTCCTACGGATTTTTAAATAAAGATATTAAAGGAAATACATGGTGGCGTTTTCGTTACGACCCATTCCATTTTGGAACTGCCACCTTTCAGTTTTCTCAAGACTTCGGTGTAATTCGGAGTTACGACGCAATTACCCAGATTTACAAGCGGAGTAATTTTATTGAAAAAACGGAATTGGATTTAGGTCATGACTATGAGATTTTCAATGGGTTTTATCTCAATAATAATTTCAAGTTTTCAGAAAGAAGGACACTAGAAGGATATCAGTTTCTAACGTTATTTGATAAGGATATTCCCAATGATGACCCGTCAGATTTTCAAACCTACCAAGCCCTCATTTTAGATGCTACCATTTCGTATACACCAGGACAAAAATACGTCAGAGAGCCCAAAAGAAAGGTGGTTCTTGGTTCTAAATGGCCAACGTTCTATGTGACTTATGAACGCGGTATTCCTAAATTGTTTGGTTCAGATATCGATCATGAGTACGGACGCGTAGGGATCATGCAAACCTTTAAAATCGGCACCTTAGGAACCACCAGTTATCACGTCTTGTCGGGTAAGTTTTTAAGTTCAAGAAATTTAAAGGAGGCAGATTTTAAGTTTCAACGAAGATCTGATCCTATTTGGTTCTCCAATCCGCTGTATTCCTTTCAGGGGCTTGACTCCTCTTTACCTTCAAAACAAATATTCTACGAAGGACATATTGTGCATCACGATAATGGGGCATTGCTCAATAAAATTCCTTTTATGAAAAAAACTGGATTAGGATTAGTTTTTGGACTGGGTGGGTTATATGTAAAAGAATTTGATTGGCAACATTACGAATTTTTAATGGGATTAGAGCGTAATATTAAATTTTCGAAGCGAAGACTAAGGTTGGGGGTTTATTGGGTGGTATCCGATGGAAATCATATCAAAACCAAATCCACCTGGAAAATTTCTATCGCCATTTTGGATGACCGTAATATGAAATGGAATTTCTAAGTATAAAAAGTTGGATTTTTCATTTTTTTTATTATATTTGTGTTCATGAAAACAAGAACTACTGCTACTATAATTTTGTTTTTCCTTTTATTTTCTTGTCAATCTGAATATCAAGAACGATTAGAGAAAGGTAAAGCAATAGAACTAGAAATTCAAAAATTGCAATCCAAAAAAAGATTAACTGATACTGATCAACAAGTATTAATGGAATTGTACCATTCATTAAAATTACAGGCTAAAATTTCAGGGAATGAACCTGTTTTTTTAGAAGAAATTCGTTAATTCTGTACTAGGATCCCAAAAAACCTTTTCGAAGTCTAAGATTTGATCATCTTGAACGAGAATCCCTTCCTTCAATAATTTTTCTTCCATCTCCTTGGGATAGTTAAAATGATGTTTCCCTGTTAGTAGTCCATTTCGATTCACTACGCGATGCGCTGGGATATCCGAGATTTGGTGAGAGGCATTCATCGCATAACCCACCATTCGTGCAGATTTAGGCGTGCCTAAAGCTTTTGCAATAGCGCCATAACTGGTCACTCTTCCTTGCGGAATTAATCGTGCAAGATCAAATACAGCTTGAAAAAAATCTTTTTCCATTTCACAGCATTACGGTAGATTTATTCTACCGTAACTGATTTGGCTAAATTTCTTGGTTGATCGACATTACAACCTCTCATGACTGCAATATGGTAAGAAAGTAATTGTAGTGGGATCGTTGCTAATAAAGGAACTAAATGCTCGTCAGTATCAGGGATTTCGATGATATGATCCGCCATTGCTTTCACTTGAACGTCACCTTCGGTGACAATCGCAATGATTTTTCCTTTACGGGCTTTAACCTCTTGAATATTGCTCACTACCTTCTCGTAAGAGGTTCCTTTTGTAGCAATCACAAAAACAGGCATTTCTTCATCAATCAATGCGATTGGTCCGTGCTTCATTTCAGCAGCAGGATATCCTTCTGCATGGATGTAAGAAATTTCCTTCAATTTTAAAGCACCTTCCAGAGCAACAGGGAAAGAACTACCTCTTCCTAAGTATAAGGCATTGGAACAATTTTTATATTCCTCAGCAATTTTTTCAATCAACGCATTTGATTCTAACACCTTACTTACTTTTGCTGGTATGGCTTCTAGTTCAGAAAGCATCGTGTGGTATTTGGATTCAGAAATCGTACCTTTTTTATGCGCAAGGGATAATGCCATTAAGGTTAAAACCGTTACTTGAGCCGTAAATGCTTTGGTACTTGCTACACCGATTTCAGGACCCGCATGGGTGTATGAACCTGCATCTGTAATTCGAGAGATGGATGAACCTACTACGTTACAGATCCCTAAAATGGTTGCTCCTTTTGATTTTGCCAATTCTAGGGCCGCTAAGGTGTCAGCTGTTTCCCCTGATTGTGAAACTGCAATAACAATATCGTTTTCTCCAATAATTGGATTGCGGTATCTGAATTCACTAGCATATTCCACTTCAACCACAATACGCGCTAAGTCTTCGAATAGATATTCTCCAACTAAACAAGCGTGCCATGAGGTGCCACAAGCAATCATGACAATACGCTGAGCGTTGATCATTTTTTGTTCGTATTCTTTTACTCCACCAAGTGAAACCCAACCTTCTTGAGCATTTAAACGTCCTCGGAAACAATCATTGATGGATCGTGGCTGTTCGTGGATTTCTTTCAACATAAAATGCTCGTAGCCTCCTTTTTCAAGGGCTTCAAGTTCCATCTCCAATTGTTGCACGTATGGCGTCTTCTCTTGGTTATTGATGTTGAAAATCTTTAATCCTTCTTGTAAATCAACCACCGCAATTTCTTCGTCTTCTAAATAAACTACATTGTTGGTGTACTCTATAATTGGTGTTGCATCAGATGCTAAATAAAAATCGTCTTCTTTACCTATTCCAACTACAAGCGGACTACTCTTTCGAGCTGCAACCAATTGATTAGGGTTTTCCTTAGAGATGACCACAATCGCATAAGCTCCAACAACATTCAACAGTGCTAAACGTACTGCCTCAGCCAAGGAAACATTTTCTTTCTTTTGGATGTGGTCTATTAAATGAACCAACGCTTCGGTATCCGTTTCACTTCTAAATTGATAACCTAATTTGATTAACTCCGTTCGTAATACGTCGTAATTTTCAATGATTCCATTGTGAATTAAGGCCATTGTACGATCCTCATTGTAATGCGGATGCGCATTAATATCATTTGGTTCACCATGGGTAGCCCATCTCGTGTGTCCAATACCTGCGTGGCCTAAACGGTCTTTATCTTCTGTAAATGCTTCTAAATTAGCAACTTTACCTTGTCTTTTGTATAAGTTTAAATCGTTACCGTGTAACAAAGCAACACCGGCACTATCGTACCCTCTGTATTCTAATCTTTTTAATCCTTTAACAATAATCGGATAAGCTTCTTTTTTTCCAATGTAAGCGACAATTCCACACATATTAATACTGCGTATAAGTAATTACTAATTTAGGTTTATTTTTATTGGTCGTATTCGGACCGTTGAAGATGATGCGATCACCTGAATTGATAAACATTCTAGGCGAAATAATCAATTGCGTATTGGCTATATTTTCATTCACAACAGCTTGAATGTAATCTCTTAAGTTGATTTTAAAGTGTTTGAAGTAATTGTCATAAGCTCCTAAAACACCTACACTATAATAATCCGAAGACCCAAATTCCTTCAAGGTAGCCACTGACACTTCCACGCCAGGGGAATAGGTAGAGGCAATTTGGTATTGAACCGGCAGGTATAAATAAGCTTTTTGAATGACTGCATTTTTCGGAATATTGGAAAGTCCCGGGATTTGAACGACTGCTCTTGCGTTGAACGATTGCGCATAATATTCCGTTTGTCCTGAAATCGTATCTTGAATTACGGTTGCAATGTTTTTCCCGGAATTATCGCAAACCACGTGTGTGAAATCTGCACATTCCGCATTGATGACAAAGTCATACCTCTTTAAAATACCAGCTTGGCGGTAGTAAATGGTCATTTTTGAAAGTGGGTCATTGACATCAAAGTAAAGCAATCCGCCCTGTCCACTTGCCAAAGGTCCGTTATTGGTTTTGATGTAAAGTCCTTTGAAATAGGTTAAAAACGATTCATTGGAGGTAAATGATGTACCTGTATTCGCTTCAACCATGAAATTTCTAGCTAAATTCGTATCTAAATAAAGCCTTAGTTGACTATCTACGGTATCAATTCCAATGACCGATTTATCATATGGCTTAGGGGTTATTGTTTGGTGATTCGGATCGATTAAGTTGGTTGTTTTTACGTTTTTAGTGGTGAAGGCGTAATAGGTGCTATCCTTGTAAATCGATTCATTTAATTCATAGACTTCAAAAGTTTGAGGCGTCAAAGCGCCATAATGACCTCTGTATTCTAATCCAAGCACCATAGAATCGATGATGATATCGTTTAAATCTCCAAAATTAGGAACCAAACCTGACAGTCTTAATTGGGTATAAAAACTAGCGTCGGTTGTGCCGAATTTTGGATCAGAGAAGGAGCCTAATACTTCATAAGCTGGATTCATACTGATGGCAGAATCCTCTAATATGGTAAATGTTTTTAATTGAAACGTATCGGTTTCATTTGAATTTAATAACACAGAAGGGTCAAGAATTTCTGTCCCTACGGTATGTTCTTTTTTCTTACAAGCAATCAGAAAAAGTACTAGAAAAAAAGGAGCGGAAAGTAAGGTTACTTTCCGCTTTATTGCATTTAAGTTGAATATCGTGATCATGCAAGCACTTCGTTTTCAATTACTTTATCGAAAAATTCAGAGAAAACTTTGTTTTGATTTTCTTCTGGAGTATACTCTAATTTCAAACAAGTAGCCTCATCAAAAATGGATTTCAACGCTGGGTCTAACTTTTCTGAACCAATCGTTAAGCCATCCACCTGTTGAGCAATCACTTTAGTGATTTCCAGGAAATCTGTTTTTGCGAATTGACTTGTGATGGAATCGTCAAAACCATCAAATTTTAATTTTTCTGCAAAACGCTCATCCCAAGTTTGATCTAAACCTTCGTTGTACAGCGAGTAAACCACTTTCGTATCCGCGAAATGAGGGTCATTACTGAATGATTTTTTGATGTATAAAGCCATTAAAGCAGTCATCCATCCGTGACAATGAATCACGTCAGGTTGCCACCCTAATTTTTTTACCGTTTCCAGTACACCTCTACAAAAGAACATCGAACGCTCATCGTTATCTTTATAATATGATCCATCTTCCTCCGCCACATTATTTTTACGTTTGAAGTATTCGTCGTTGTCGATAAAGTAAACTTGCATTCTAGCTGCTGAAATAGAAGCTACCTTGATGATTAAAGGGTGGTCATTGTCGTCGATGACTAAATTCATTCCCGATAATCGAATCACTTCATGAAGTTGATGCCTTCTTTCGTTGATTGAACCAAATTTTGGTGTGAACACTCTGATCTCTTTCCCTGACTCTTGTATACCTTGCGGTAATTTCCTCCCTGTAGTAGCAATTTCAGTTTTGGTTAAAAACGGTGAAATTTCTTGAGATACAAATAGTATTTTTCTTTTCTCCATTAAGTGTAATATTCGTATAAGTATGCAAAAATACTAAAAAAAATGCGGAATATCAATAAAAATAAAATAGTTTTGCGTTTTCAATGGAGATAAAATATGGATCAGCTTTCTTATTATACGTCTTTTAAATCCTTAAAAGATGCCATTCAATCTCAACGAAATGCTGTAGAGCGGGTCGGTTTTGTGCCAACAATGGGTGCTTTGCATCAAGGTCATATCAGTTTAATGGAAGAAGCGCATAAGGATCATGCTATTTTAGTCGTTTCTATTTTTGTCAATCCTACACAGTTTAATAATCCGATAGACTTGGAAAAATATCCAAGAACTTTGGATGAAGATGTTTTGTTGATCAAAAATCGATTTCCGAATGCCTTGATTATTTCTCCTGATTTTGAAGAAGTTTATGGGGAGGACATCCATTTTCCTGGAATTGATTTGAATGGATTGGATCAAATTATGGAAGGTGAATTTCGTCCGGGTCATTTTCAAGGTGTTTGTCACGTGGTTTACAATTTGTTTCAATTGATTCAGCCTGACGCTGCTTATTTTGGTGAAAAAGATTTTCAACAAGTGGCAATCATTAAATACATGGTTGAGCAACTTCATTTACCAGTGCACGTTAAGGTTTGTCCTACTAAACGAAATGAGCAAGGCTTAGCCTTAAGTAGTCGCAATTTACGATTATCGGATCAACAGAAGGAGGATGCGCTAGTAATTTATCGAAGTTTACATTGGATGCAGTCCGAGATTCATCACTTAAGTATTCAAGCATTGAAAGAAAAAGTGGTTCAAGATTTTGCGTCTTCATCCCTTACCTTAGAATATTTGGTATTTGTAGACCCCCATAACTTAGCGGTAATTGAAACCTACTCAGGTCAGTCAGTGACTTGTTGCATAGCTGCTTATTGCGGAGAGGTAAGATTGATTGATAATCTTTCCTTGTGCTAACGAAAGGTATTTGTTGTCTCTTTTTCATCGGCTCAAGCTATGTTTTTTTAAATTTTAGAAGTAACTTTGCGGCACAATAAAAGCGTATGTTAATACAAGTAGTAAAATCAAAGATTCATCGAGTAAAGGTTACTCAAGCAGATTTAAATTATATTGGTAGTGTAACTATTGATGAAGATTTAATGAATGCTGCTAATTTAGTGGAGGGAGAGCGTGTTCAGATTGTGAACATCAATAACGGTGAACGCTTTGAAACGTATACCATCAAAGGGGCTTCTAAATCCGGCACCATTTGTTTGAATGGTCCTGCAGCAAGAAGAGTTGCAACAGGTGATGTAATCATCATCATTGGTTATGGATTTATGGATTTTGAGGAAGCTAAAACCTTTAAGCCTTCCTTAGTGTTTCCAAATGAGGAAACGAATTTGATTGATTAAGCGATGAAAAACCTACTCCGAATATTACTTAAGACAGTACTACCCATCGGTTTAGGTTTATATTTGTTTTATTTCTTTTTCCATTCGATGTCTGATGAAATGCTACATGTATTTTATCAATCGCTAAAAAAAGCGAATTATTTTTGGATTTCTCTTGCTATCCTTTTGGGGATCATCGCATATTTCTTAAGAGCCATACGTTGGCGATTGGTGTTAGAACCTATGGGATATGCTACCCCTTTGGCGCATCGGTATCATGCGGTGATGATTGGGTATTTGGTCAATTTAACCATTCCAAGAGCAGGGGAGGCCTCAAGAAGTGCTATGCTTTTTCGGTCGGATGCAGTGCCTTTTTCAAAATCTTTTGGGACGATCATCGCAGAACGGGCGATTGATTTAATAATTTTAGCGTTTATCGGTTTTCTAACTGCTCTATTCGTTTACGATGATTTTTGGTTCATTCAGCATCAAATTGAAACTACTTTTCAGTCGAAGGAGGTGCCCTCATCTACCGGCACGTATTTTTTGATTGGATTTTTAGGGCTCGTTTTGTTGTTGACCCTATTACTCATTTGGAAAAAGGATTTAAGGTTAAAATTATTGGACTTAATTTCAGAAGTTTGGCAAGGTGTCATGTCGATTTTCAAAGCTAAGCAGCCATTTTTGTATGTAGTCTATACGCTTTTAATTTGGATGTGTTATTTGATCATGTTTTACCTTCCTTTTCTGGCTTTTGAGGAAACTGCATCCATACCAATGACGGGTGTTTTGCTTGCCTTTTGCGCAGGAGCCATCGGGATTACCTTTACCAATGGAGGAATCGGAACTTACCCTTTATTGGTTGGAATGGTTGTAGCGCTTTACATTCAACAAGATTATCCACTTGATGCGAAACCCATTGGAAATGCTTTGGGATTGCTGATTTGGTCCTCCCAAACAATGTTCATGATCGTTTTAGGTTTAATTTCCTTATATTTACTTCCAAAGAACTATAAAAAGACATCATGAACAGATTTGACGCATTGCAAGAAAAATTAATTAGTCGAGAAGAAACCATGCGTAAAATCCAAGGATGGAAATTAAAAGCGAATAGAATTGTCTTCACGAACGGATGTTTTGACATCTTACATCAGGGTCATGTGGCTTATTTGGCAAAAGCGGCTTCGCTTGGAAATCGATTGGTGATAGGATTGAATACAGATGCCTCTGTGAAAAATCAGGGCAAAGGAGACGAAAGACCGATCAATCATGAAGCGTCTAGAGCATTCGTATTAGCGGCTATAGGTTTTGTAGATGCGATTGTTTTTTTTGAAGAACAAACACCCCTTGAATTGATTAAAATGATTCAACCAGACGTGTTGGTCAAAGGGGCTGACTATGATGAACACGAATTGGACCCCACTTCCAAAAAGTATATTGTAGGTGCTGACTTGGTCAAAGCAAATGGAGGAACAGTACTGACGATTCCTTTAGAAGAAGGTTTTTCCACTACGGCCATCGTTCAAAAACTAAAAAAGTAATTTCTCCTTTTTTAGTTTTCGATTCATTTGAATGGCTAAAAAACTCATGGGGAAATAGGCAAGGATTAAATCACTTGCATTAAACCACAAGGGAGAGGGAAGTACCCAAACCATATAAAAGCCTCCTGCGAAAAATACAGCAGCTATGGCGTAGGCTAATCGGTTTACGTGTTGTCCTTTTGCAAGTAGCACTGCGATCATTGCCCCAACAAAGGTGCCTATGGCATGTGCTAAAAAAGGCATGACAAAATGCTTAAATTCGAAAAAGGGCATACTTTCCTTTAAACCCTCCAAGGTAGATGTATCGATACCTTTCGGCGGTGGGATAATACTTCCACTGATTTGTATGATGAATCCATTGGCCATACTACCCATTACAATACCAAGTGCAACGGCAACTAAATTTCTGAAAAATAAAACCATCTTCTCTAATTTTTTTGACAAGATATTCTTTTTTGGATGGTATACAAAATTTAATCCACCAAATTTGTTCCGGTCATTTCTAGAGGTTTAGGAATACCTAATCTACCCAAAAGTGTAGGTGCA
>JALRIV010000261.1 GCA_023255275.1 Crocinitomicaceae bacterium
CCTGATTTAACAATATGTTTTGTGCTTTCACTGATGTTGATTAGATTTTGTTCATTAGAAATACCTAAAGCAACATCTACTTGAAAATCCCAAGACTTACCAAACAGACAAACAGAAGAGCTTTTTGAGTTTATTAATGACGCTAACATAGGATCATTTTCAGCACTGTGTTCTGTTTTTTTTGTCATTCCAAAAGCTGTAAGTTT
The DNA here is from genome assembly GCA_023255275.1 of Crocinitomicaceae bacterium. Lineage (GTDB taxonomy): Bacteria > Bacteroidota > Bacteroidia > Flavobacteriales_D > Crocinitomicaceae > JALRIV01. Next base: position 207 of record JALRIV010000261.1, read on the forward strand.
TGCATTTTTAAAACCATGATCTTTATTAAAAAATTCAGTATCTGTGGGATTAGCACCAGGCCAACCTCCCTCAATGTAATCTACACCTAAAATATCGAGTGAATTTGCTATTTTTTGTTTATCATCAATTGAAAAATCTACGCCTTGAGTTTGGGCTCCATCTCTAAGTGTTGTATCAAATATATAAAGTCGTTCTTTACTCATTTTAATTTCCAAGAAGTTTTACCATCTTTATCTTCTATTAAAACACCTTTGTCTAAAAGGTAGTCTCGAATATTGTCTGCTTCTTTATAATTCTTATCTGCTCTAGCTTTGTTTCTAAGCTCTATTTTTTTTTCAATT
>JALRIV010000262.1 GCA_023255275.1 Crocinitomicaceae bacterium
ATTTCCAGTTTGCTTGTTTCTAGCAAGGTGCCATCAACAAAATAAACAGCATAATGTACTTGACAGCTATTGGTTTTACTTACTGCTGTTCCTTCACCGGTGTTAGTAATATGGTATTGTAATCCAGAAGGTGTAGTAATGGACGCCTTTTTTTGAGAGTCAAATCGGCTCACATTTCTGTCGCGAATCTCTTGTTTTTTTGCTTCGCGTTCTTTTTGTATTTCTTCACGTTGTGCGAAATGGTTTTCAAAAATCTCAGGGGCATTAAATTTTCGGGCTTCAGCACCGTTTCGAATAATTACCACTTCTTCAATTCGATCATTTTGTTGGATACTGTCAACTACATTTTGACCCGTCACCACTCGACCAAAAACACTGTGCACACCGTCAAGCCAAGGCGTTTCTTTATGGGTAATGAAGAATTGACTTCCGTTGGTTCCTGCCCCAGCATTAGCCATAGATAACACTCCTGGGCCATCATGAGTTAAATCACTGAACTCATCATCAAATTGGTATCCTGGACCCCCAGATCCAGTACCTGTGG
>JALRIV010000263.1 GCA_023255275.1 Crocinitomicaceae bacterium
TGCTTGAAGAAGAGAGTTAATAATAATATATTTCTGTCTGCTTGTTGGGGCGAATATGTCCGCTGCGTGACCAAGGGTATGGCTGCTTGAGGGTACGCCACCTACCTTCTCATTGTGAGAGGGTGTTCTGTATCCGCTTGTAATCTTAAAGCCTATGGCTGCAATCTTACGAGCTTCAGTAAGTTTGTTAAGGAAATTGACATCCATATTTTCATAAGAGCCAACAACATCAGGGGAATCAAATTCGTTGTACTCAAAGAAGAAATGGAAATCTTTAATCAGTCCTTCCATTATTTTACTTTTTTAATCTCCGATGTCCAAGAGGTATAGCATACTCCTAAACGCTGTGCAGTATCGGGATACTCTTCAATCATTGTAGGGTTACTCATACATCTTTCAATAAATTCAGGTCTTGTCTCCTTTAGATTCGGGACTGGTATCGGCATTGTCGTTAGTATTAGAGTTAGAAAAAATAGGCTCGTCCCAATACAGGAAGAGCCAATCACTATTAGAATTTACATTTTTCATAACTTACTCACTGAC
>JALRIV010000264.1 GCA_023255275.1 Crocinitomicaceae bacterium
CCTTCTTAGCCCATGATGGTTTTTTCCTTTTTGTGGGCTTTTTAACATCTGAATTATCAACTTCAACCGAAGCTTTTTTTGAAGTTTCAACAAGCTTAAGTCCGACATCCTCTAAATTAATATCTTTGAGCTCCTCTTGAGGTTTTCTCACCGGTTTGTTTTTTTGAGGTTGAGGTTTCTTATGGTCCGTATCCGCTATTACTTTTTGATTAGCTTGAGACTGTTGTTTTGGCTGAATAGCATCCTGAGGTATTTTTGAAACTTTTTCTTTATCTTCTGGTTTATTTTCCAGAAGATTTTCATTTTTTTGATTTCTTCCTCGATTGTTTCTTCTTCTCCGATTATTTTTAAATGGTTTTTTAAAGTTCTCTTGTGGATCGCTATTCGGAATGACATTTTCAGTTTCTTCAGCTTCTCTAGGTAAATCATCATCTTTATCGCTATCGCTAGCAATCAGACCTTTGATGAAACCAAAAAGAGACTTGTTCTTTTTAGCTCTTTTTTCAGGGATTAAACCTTTTACAGCAGGCTCAACGACTTC
>JALRIV010000265.1 GCA_023255275.1 Crocinitomicaceae bacterium
AGACAACACCAATTTTATAAAGTTGAAATGGTTAGTATTGTTGAAAATGATCAATGCATGAATGAATTAGAAAGAATGACAAATTGTGCTACTAACATATTGGACCAACTAGAATTACCTTATCGAAAAGTTATACTTTGCTCTGGTGATATGGGTTTTAGTGCTGAAAAAACTTATGATATTGAAGTATGGCTACCTTCAGAAAACAAATATAGAGAAATATCTTCATGCTCATCATGTTCAACATTTCAATCTAATAGAATGAAATCTAGATATAAAAAAAATAATGAAACTATGTTTGTTGGAACCTTAAATGGAAGTGGTTTAGCTGTAGGGAGAACTTTAATTGCTATTTTAGAAAATTATCAATTACAAGATGGCTCAGTAGTTGTCCCAAATAAATTAAGACCCTACATGAATAATATCGAAAAAATTACAGCTAATTAAAGTTGTTTTAGATTAATAGATAGTATAAGAATTCTTTTTAAAAATAAGGAGTATTATGGACAGTTCAGGAATAGGTCAATTTATACCATTAAT
>JALRIV010000266.1 GCA_023255275.1 Crocinitomicaceae bacterium
AGAATGAATTAATTAAAAAAGGTCAGGTAATTGGAAAGGTTGGATCAACAGGGAGAGCTACGGGACCACACTTGCATTTTGGAGTGAATTGGTTTGATGCAAAAATTGATCCAGAATTAATATTAAAATAATATTTTTATTTCCACCTGTCATGCGACCATAACCAGCTAGCAGGGTCTATCTTTATAAAATTTTCTATTTTTTTATTCATATTTTTAGTGATATTAAAAATATCTTTGTCATAATCATTAGTACTTTTTACGATTAAAGGTTCTTCAATAAAAAATTCAAAATGTGTTTTACTTAATCTTTTTAAAAATACGGGTACAAGTAATGCATCATATTTAAGGGCCAATTGAGCAGGGGTTGTAGTTGTTGTTGCAGGCTGACTAAAAAAAGGAACACGAATACTAGATGATAATCTTTGATCAATCATTAAAGCCAAGGGATTATTAGCGGCAATATGTTTAATTAATTTTTTAGTTCCGGCAGGACCCTTTTCTATTTGAATTGGGCAAATATATTTTTTTCTAATAAACT
>JALRIV010000267.1 GCA_023255275.1 Crocinitomicaceae bacterium
CGTCGCCTTCGCCGTCTAAGTGTTCGTCTAACATTTCGCCAAGTTGCTTCAAGTATTCTTCGCCATTCTTTTTAGCTTCTTCGAACAAGTCATCATACACTTCTTCTGAAGTCCAACCATCATATTTAAAGTCTTGGAAACAGTCTACAATACTAGGCTTACGACCAATACGATCACGAACAAGCAAGTTATTTACAATGTAGTCTGCGGCAATGTTATACAGCATAGGATCTCGATCTTCACGTCGACCTAAGTGATCAAAGACCATATGTAGAACTTCGTGCGCTACTACAAACTCAATCTCTTTATTATCCATTGCATTAAAGAACTGAGTGTTGTAATACAAATTACGACCGTCTACTGCGGCAGTAGGCAACCAATCGTCTGCTGCCAAAATGCGCAATCGTGTAGCCATGTTACCAAAGAAAGGGTGACGCAGTAGCAATCCTACTCGTGCAACAATAATGCGATCATAGACTTCTACACGCATTTCTTCTAACTGTTCGGGAGTAATATCTGGATTTGGTTGCCAGTTTTT
>JALRIV010000268.1 GCA_023255275.1 Crocinitomicaceae bacterium
AATAGTTTGAGGGGTCTGAGGGGTATGCAGACTCACTACATCAACCTTTTCTGAAAATTCCTCCCAATTGACTTGACGGGCGTTTTCATTCTCCACGCCTTCAAGAATATCATGGCAAAGTACTTCGCAGTCGAACCCTGAGAGGCGTTTGGCAAACTGCTTTCCCATATGACCATATCCAATAATACCCACGGTGAGGTTCGAAAGTTCAATGCCCCGGTTCTCAGCCCTTTTCCATACTCCTGTGCGGACTTCTTGATCTGCTCTTCTGAGGTTGTTGAGCAAGCTTAAAAGCATTCCGAGGGCATGCTCTGCAACGGCATTTCGATTGCCTTCGGGTGCTGAGACGATTGCTATCTGTTGTTCAGCAGCTGCCTCAAGGTCTATGTTTTCAAGCCCGGCCCCAACGCGACCAATGAACTGCAGTTGCTCTGCTCTTTGTAAAAGCGCACGATCTATAGGGATACGAGATCGAATGATGAGGCCTGTGTAGTCGGCTATCTTCTCTAAGAGTGATGGGTAAGAAGAGGTATAG
>JALRIV010000269.1 GCA_023255275.1 Crocinitomicaceae bacterium
CAACCAGTACCTTGCACACATCTTCCTTGGTAAGCTCTGCACCCAACTCAATCAACTCGACGTCCGTATGCTCGTTCTTGTCGAGGATCTTAATACGGCTTACGAAGTCGTTCGCAAAGCGCACCTTGGTCACGCCCTTAAAAGTTGAAACACCTGCTACGCTAAAAGTCTTTGCTGTCATCTCAAGTCCCTCTTTTGTTTAACTTATATACAGTATATCTGATCTTGCTGTAGATGTCAACCACTTTCTGCAAATAGTTGACATCTTTTTGTTGTGTTTACGCCACAGCTTCTACTTCAAGCAAGTCTTCTACGCGATCGAACACGCCGTTGCCTGTGCTTACAATCCATTCCTGGCCGTTGAAGACGTAAAAGTATTCGCAACCCATATGCGACATTTCCGTTTCAAACTCGTCAAAGTTGGCAAACTCTTTAGTCTCTACACCCGTTTCGCCGCGATCGCGTCCGTAGTATACGACAACGCCTTCCTGCGGCTGATTAAAGGTGTGCGGCTTGCTAGGATCTGGCATTGG
>JALRIV010000026.1 GCA_023255275.1 Crocinitomicaceae bacterium
TATTTGGGCTAATGAATCATGGGGAAGATATTGGGGCTGGGATCCAAAAGAGACACGGGCCTTGGTTTCCGTTTTAGTGTATGCAGTCATTCTTCATTTAAGATACATTCCTGCCTTAAAAGGAAAGTTCACGTTCAATTTAGTGAGTTTTTGGGGATACAGTTCGATTTTGTTCACCTTTTTCGGGGTTAATTTTATCTTAACAGGATTGCACTCATACGCGCAGGGAGATGGTGCAGCGCAAATGCCAAATTTTGTGTATGTGCTCATTTCTGTTTTCTTTTTCATATCTTTAATTGCGTGGTTTCGCAATAAAAGCTACCAAATCGATTAATTAATTAGAACAAAAGAAAATGAACTTAGATATTCTTGCCTTTGCAGCCCATCCGGATGATATTGAGTTAGCTGCTAGCGGCACGTTAATGAAACATATTGCTTTGGGTAAAAAGGTCGGAATCATTGACTTAACTCAGGGCGAATTAGGTTCAAGAGGAACCATCCAAACACGTTATGAAGAGGCTGCGGAAGCATCGCGAATCATGGGGATTTCTCACCGTGAAAATTTAAAAATGGCCGATGGATTTTTCGAAATAAACGAAGCTAATAAGCGTTTGATTATTGAGCAAATCCGTAGATTCAGACCTGCCATCGTGTTAGCAAATGCCATTGAAGATCGCCATCCAGACCATGGTCGCGCGTCTCAATTGGTTTCTGAAGCTTGTTTTTTATCCGGATTAAGAAAAGTGGAAACTACTTTTGAGGGCGAATCCCAAATGGCTTTTAGACCATCGTTTGTATATCATTATATTCAAGATCACTATATCAAACCTGATTTTGTAGTTGATGTAACCGAATTTGCAGAACGCAAAATGGAGGCGATCCTTGCTTATAAAACTCAATTTTACAACCCCAATTCGAATGAGCCGGAAACGCCAATTTCAGGACAAGAGTTTTTAGATTTTGTCAAAGCACGAATGGCTCAATTCGGTAGAAGTTTGCAGGTACCCTATGCTGAGGGATTTACGGTTGAACGAACATTAGGGATTAAAAATTTATTTGATTTAGATTAAACAACTTTTTGCGTTGTCTATACGTCTAACTAACAACTTTTACAATTTAAACTATTTCATGAGAAAGACTTTACCTTTCATCATCTTTTTGATGTTATACTCATTTTCATATTCCCAATGTAATGGAAATGAACCGGTTCCCAATTTAGGTAATGATACCATTTTGTGTATGGGTCAAACACTTTCTATTGGTACACCGATTAATTACGATTTTTACCAATGGTCGACAGGATCTACCAACGATAGTATAACTGTTACTTCACCCGGTATGTACACCTTGAATGGTGGTTATATTGGGAGTAATTTGGTCTTGCATGGAGATTTTCAAGGAGGAACAACTGCGGCGGCAAATAATTTTATTTCTGATTATATTCCAGGAACAGGAGGATCTTGGGGGTTATTGTCAAATGGTGGGCAATTTGCAATTTCTACCTCACCTTCCTTAACCCATTCGAATTTTATTAGTTGTGGAGATCATACTACAGGAAATGGAAATATGTTTGTTGCCAATGGGGCATGGACTCCAAACACAACTGCTTGGTCTCAAACGGTTTCTGTAACCCCTGGTACTGATTATATTTTTAGCTTTTGGGGCATGAATGTGGTGAATAATCCAAATGTATCTTTGCTTCAGTTGTATGTGAACGGAGTTCCGATCAGCGATACGATGGCAACCTCTGTTACTCCATGTAATTGGACACGATTATCCGGTTTATGGAATTCTGGTGGAGCGACGCAAGCGATTTTAAAAATTGTGAATCACAGCACAGTTGCATCCGGAAATGACTTTGCTATAGATGATATTTACTTCGCACCTGTTTGTATGGTATCTGATTCAATTCTTGTTACATATGACCCTATTCAGGTAAATGCAGGAACCGATGTGACATTTTGTGAAAATAGTATTGGAAGTCTAATGGCTAGTGCTAATGTTCCAGTATCGAATTACGTATGGAATACGGGTAATCAAAATAGTGTCATTCAACCTACAAATAGTGGAGTCTACACGGTGACAGGGGCATCATTGAATGGGTGTTTTGATAGCGATGATGTGAATGTGACGATCATTCCTATGAATTGGGATATAGATACGGTATTATCAGGATCTACAGATTGTGGTTTAAATAATGGCTATGTTTCAGTGGTAACGAATGGGACTTTTGTGGGAACTCCTATCTACACTTGGACAGGACCAGGAACCAACAGTACCAACACTATCAATGCATCTGTTTGGACCGATTTACCCGTTGGTTGGTATTATTGTTCCATTCTTTCAAATGGATGTTACCGATATGATTCCATTCAAGTTCTTCCAAATAATCCTCCTAATGCATCGATTAATGGAAATCCATTAATAGGAACGTATCCATTGGTTGTTGATTTTTCTAATTCGAGTACTAATGGAACTACCTATGATTGGTATTTTGGAAATGGCAATTCGACCCAAACAACGGATTTATCTAACGTTAACCAAACTTATGATACATCTGGAGTTTATCAAGTGATGATGGTAGTCTCTTCTGGTAATTGTACCGATACAGCTTATTTAACAGTGATAGTGAATGAACCTCCCATACCACCCATTACGGTTCCGGTGTCGATTGAAGCGCCCAATGTATTTACCCCTAATCAAGACGGGGATAATGATGTTTTCATATTAAAACTCGAGAACATCATGGAATTGGAATTAACCATTTCAAACAGATGGGGTATTGAAGTATTTAAATCAAATGCAGTAACGGGCGTTTGGGATGGAAAAGATAATCGTGGTGTAGAACTTAGCGAAGGTGTTTATTTTTATAGCTATCGAGCGAAAGGAATGCAAAACGAGGTGTTAAATGGAAGTGGATTTGTTCATTTAGTCCGTTAATAGATCGCCTCTATGTTTACTTTTTTTCCTTGCCAAATGATTTCGTCGTTGATCTGTTTGTTGATGAGGAAATTGGCTATTGGGGCATGCATTGATAGGCAATAGATTTCTTGATTTTGAGATGTAATGGTTCCGATTCCAGCAGAAAAGTAAAAAATACCTAAGCTTGTTTTGACTAAAGCGCCTTTTTGAACTTTTTGATTTTGGATATGTGGGTCTATTTGGCTCACAAACGATAAATCATTTTTCAATTGTTGGTAGCGTTTCCCTAATTTTTCTTGTTCTAAATGCAGCATGGCTCGGGACGTTTCGTGCTTATCTCCCGCAGTACTTTTACTGTCATCTGCCAAATCTTGTTTTAAATTGAAAAGTTCCTCTTCAATAGCATTTACCTGATCCATCAGTTTAGCTAAGCAAGTCTGATGTATTCTAATTTTATCCATGTAAAACAAGTTGATAAAGATCTAAATACTGACGTATAACGTTATCTTGATCATATACTAAAGCGTGTTGGCGAATCTTTTCTGCATCGAATATTTGGGGTTTCTCCATGAATTCAGCCATCTTTTTCGCCACATCTTCTGCATCGTTCATTTTGGTTTGAAATCCTAATTCAGGCGATAAGTTGATGCCGATACCTACAGGAGTCGTTAGGGTAGGTAGACCGCTTGCCCAAGCCTCAGCTAAAACAATTGAAAATGTTTCAAGGTTAGAATTCAATATAAAACAATCTGCTTCTGCATAAAGCGAAGGTACCTCCTCGTAAGGAACAGGACCGACAAAGGAGATGAAATTGCGCAATTGCTTCTCACTAGCGTATAATTTAAGTTCGCGCATATTTTCATCACTGGCAATGGTCAGATGAAAATCGGTATAATCCATCGCGATCAAATGTTCTACCGCATCAATGATTCCTTTTACATTTTTAAATCTTGGATCAAGATTAGAGATGTGCAAGAATTGGGTTAATGCATGTTGTTTTACCTTAGGAATAAATTGACTTAGATTAATTCCATTTGGAATAACACTTGTTTTGATTCCTTTGACTTGCTGTTGGATTTCATGTTTTAAAAAATCGGAAACGCTAACTATTTTATCAACTTGTCGCATTAATTTTTGGAATAGCCATTTTTGATAAATTGGAAGCTTAATAAAATTTCTTTTCACAAGGTAAGAACCATGTTCAGTTAAAATAAGTGGACAATTATAATACTTTTTCGCTTGAATAAATTGATGCGCCCTTGGAAGAGAAACATTGGCGTGAATGAGGTCGATGTGATCTATTTTGCTAAACCCAAAAAACAATGCTTTTTTTTGCCATCGATATTTCTCAAGAATATTTTTCCCCTTTGGATGATAAATAATATAGGACGAATAATTTCCTTCGTGATGAAAGTTAAATTCTAAGTCTTCAATTTCTTCTTTGGAATGGGTAAAGATGACTGTTACTCGATGAAATGTGGAGATTTGCAATGCTAAACGCGCCACAAAATCTCCTGTGTATGGATTTTCTTGAGTCGGAAACCAGGAACTTAAAAATAAAATGTGTTTTTGTTGCACTTTAGACAAGTGTTTTAGCGTAGATATCTACCAGTTGTTCGAGTGCAAAATCAATTTCTTCTTTCGTCGTATAGCGAGAAAAAGAGAATCGTGCATTCGGTCTGCTCATATCTGCGTTTATTCCTTCTAATACATGCGACCCTTTATTGGCTCCAGAGGAACATGCGCTACCTCCACTCACGGCTACACCTTTTAAGTCTAGAGTGAACAACAGAAGTCCGCTTTTTTCAGATTTTGGCAAGCAAACGTTTAAAACGGTGTACAAGGAGTTATGGGGTTCAATATTTCCATGAAATTGGATATCAGGAAATTTTTGTCTTAATTGTTCAATCATGTAGGTTTTTAATCCCTGTACATGATTTTGATGTCCTTCTACATCTTCATAGGCCAAATCCATTGCTTTGGCTAAACCAACAATACCATAAACATTTTCAGTACCACCGCGTAAGCCTCTTTCTTGTGCTCCACCGTGGATTAAAGCACTGATTTTTGTGTTTTTGTTGATGTATAAAAAACCAATTCCTTTAGGTCCATGAAATTTATGAGCTGCACAAGTAATAAAATCAATGTTTAACGCATTTAAATCAAAGGGATAATGCCCCATAGTTTGAACGGTGTCAGAATGGAAATAAGCGTGATATTGTTTGCATAATCTATTGATCTCTTGAATAGGATTCAAGGTAGCAATTTCATTATTTGCATGCATCAATGAAACCAATGTTTTTTGATCTTCTATAAGCAGGTTTTCTAATTCTTTTAGGTCGATATTTCCCTGACGGTCTACATGTAAATAACATACTTCGATGCCATAAATATCTTTTAAATACTCTGCGGTGTGGCCAACAGCATGATGTTCTATGCTAGTGGTAATGATTCGTTTTACTTTTAAATTCAACACTGCTGCCGTTAATGCCATGTTGTCTGCTTCTGTTCCTCCAGAGGTGAAAATAATTTCAGAAGGAAGACAGTTCAAGTGTTTTGCGATCGAACGCCGTGAGGTTTCAATGAATGCTTTCGATTGTCTACCGAAAGAATGGGTAGAAGAGGGGTTTCCAAATCCTTCACTTAAAACGGGAATCATGGCTTCAACCACTTCTTTTGCAACAGGGGTAGTTGCTGCATTATCTAAATATACTCGCATTCTTAAAAACTTTTCACGAAGATACAAAATTTGAATTATTGTATGGAAAAGTTTATTCCATATTCTTGGAATTTAAACCATATATTTTTTTAAAATCAACTTCATTTTCAGGACATTGAATCAAATTTGAAAGGTATTGTAAACTTTTTTCAATGCGTTTGTCAGAGAACTTGAATTGTGCAATTTTATAAATTATGGCTCTTTGTGCGCCCATAGTTAATAATTCAAATCTTCTTTTGAATTCGGGCTCTTGCTTAAGTACTTCTTCAAATTCAAGAGGGACATCCATCCCATATTTTGATTCATCCAATGCCAAATCAATGCTAAATTCATGATTAGGATTTAGTTGAAGGTTTTTCATGATTGGTTTTGCAAGCGTAAGATAAGCGTTCCCATCTCCATAAGCAACGAGTCCTCCTCTGATGATGAGTTCGCCTTGGTAGTAGCATAAAACCCGATGATTTATTTTTCGAGATTTTTTTTGAGTATTCATGGCTTCAACCGCTTGTTTTGGGATAAACAAAACATGTAGTTTAAGTTTTTCGAGATAATCAATATGGGTTTGAATGGAAATCATAAACTAAATTAACAAAAAAAGGAGTGAATTGCTTCACTCCTTCAAATTTGAATATGTTGATTACATCCATTTTGCAGAGAACTCATTAAAAGCTTCTCTTAGCTCATTGAAATTTTTCTCAAATTGTTCAACCAATTCTTTTTCTTGTGCATGGTATTCCATTTTTCGATGATCTACCGCGACAGGATTAGATTCAATTTCCTTTTTAAGGGCTGTTTCATTTTGATTAACCAAATGTTTAATCTCATCAATGTTATTTCTTTGAATGATGAATTGATTTTGAAAATGTTCCACATTCGCTAAAACTTCTGTTGCTGAATTTTTAGATGCAATTTCTTCTAATCGTTTAACCAAAATCGCCATATCATCTTTGTAAAATGATAAACGGTTTAACCAGTCTGTGTTTTCTTCGTGTTGTTTATAAATTGACTCTTTCATAGGATAACTATTAATTTAATAAATCAAAGTTAACTCAGTTTCAACTCTAAAAACAGAATGATTATTGGATAGAAAACTGATCTATATCATGGATTTTTTATCACTTCTTTTTCAAATCCCAATTCAACGGCCTTCAGTTTGATCGTTTCATTCACTGAGGTTCCAAAATCATCTGCCACCTTACCTTGTTCTGCATTTTTTTTAGCTTCTGCATCTAAATAATTTTGTCGTTCAATGGCCAATGCGGCTATCTTCTCTTGGTATCGTTTCCGATCTTGACTTTTATCTTTGATGAATTTTTCTTTCTCTGCGGTTGTTTTCCCTTTTAATTCTGTGGGTAATTCCTCGTCTTTCATTTTTGTGATGTCTTTTTGCTTATTTTCAACGGCATCCACGATATCCCATGAGTCATTTTTGTAAACGGTTTTTGATTTGGAAATAGATCTTTCCGCTTTGATCGCTTGAGAATATTGTTCTGCATTAGAATCTTGTGCTGTTTGTTCCATTTTTTTACTGTTTCCTAAACTCCCATAACCATAGTAGGTTTTGTTTAATGAATCATTATAGGCATTGATGATTGGATCTTGCGGTGTCGCGATTTGTTGAATGCTTTTGTTCGCATCGATATGAAAAAAGTTCCCATTTGAAATACCAGCACAATCATTCCAAAATTCTCTTTGACCTTGACTATAATCGCCACAGTAAATGGTATTCACAAAAACTTTTTTGTCTTTTGAAAATTGGCAAGCTTTTTTATAATCAATAGGTCCTTGGTTGAAAGGCTCATTTCCGGCTATATAAATCATTTTAAGGTCGTTAGGGTGACTCGACCAACTTAATTCATCTAAAGATTGTTGGATTACTGCACCGCAAAATTCAGACCCACCACTGGTCGTTAAGGCAAACAATTGTTTCGAAATTTCATCTAAATCGGTTGAAAAAGGTAAAATTTGTTGGATAAAGTTACTAGTTGCTTGTAGTCTTGAATTTCCATATTGAAACAATGCTATTTCCAACTGAGGAATTTCATTCTGGTAACGATATGATGTCGCTTCATTGACAATGTTCCATACTCTTGCTTTGGCTTGATCGATTAATCCATCCATACTGTTAGAGGTGTCAAATAATATCGCAATTTGAATTTTTCGCTCTGAAACAGGAGGTTTTAAAAAGGGATTATTTACATATTGGAAACTTGTTTCAAGGGTTACTGCATAACCTTTTATGGATAAACTGCCCAACAAACCGATCAAAAGAGTTGTCATAATATTTTTCATAGCTTTTTCTTTTTGGGTACAGCTATGAACAAAAAAGGTTCATTATTTTTTCGAAGGAGCGTGACAGCATTCCAAATCAACTTCAACCTTTTCTTTGACTTCTTCCTTTGGTACATGTAATTTCGGACTAATATATGGAATTCCTAGATTCATACCTCGTAATATCATGCTTAGACCAATCATCGTAAGAATGTAAGGTACAATTTTAAGTAATTTAGTTCTGAAATTTTGTTGAATTTTCTTAGCCGACCAACCGACTACAAACATCACAGGCAGTGTACCTGCTCCAAAGGATAGCATAGCCAAACCTGATGAAATCGAATCTCCAGATACAATAGCATTTATTAAAGCAAGGTATACCATTCCGCAGGGTAATAAACCATTTAACATACCCAATAGAGGCAAACGATACCAGCCCTTTATAGCTAGCACTTTCCCCATGTTTTTGGCAATTTGGCTATAAAGTTGGCTTCCAAAATTCACATGAAATAACCACTTCTTCCAGGCAAATAGAATGATACTTAATCCAGCGATAATACTTAACCATTGTAAGATACCGAAGGTTACCGCAGTAAGACCAATAGTGCCCACAATAACTCCTAAAAGGGTGTAAGATAAAATCCTTCCTAAGTTATATTGTAAAATACCAAAAGTCAAGGTAATCGAGTTTTCTCGATTTACGGGAATAGCCATAGCAATTGGTCCGCACATTCCAATGCAATGAAAACCAGATGTAATACCTAAAATAAAACCTAACCAAATATTCATTTGTTGTATATTTTTATTTTTTGTAAATACGATTTTTGAGCTACGCGGTAATTCAATTCTACTGTGTATTCTCCTTTGGCTAATTTTTGCTTATCAATTAAAAAGTTCTTGGTATTGGTGATTTCAAAAGATTGATCCAATTGATCGTTATCGGGTCTTCTAAAATAACAAAACACAGTATCAATCTTTACAGAATCTGGTAATTGAATGACAAGATGTTTTTCTTGAGTTAAAATTTTAATCTTAAACTCACTTTGATTAGCATTTGCTGTGGCATCAATTTCTTGTTGGTAATCCACTTCTTTTTGATAATAATCTTCTTTGACAAGGTCTACATTTTTAGACATTAAATTGACTACCAACACCACAATAAATGTGATGAATAAACCCATAGCGATGATGATTCCTTTTCCCCAGTTCATTTTGTATTATAATAAAGGTCCAATAAATTTTGTTTTCTTATGCTCCATTAATTCTCCATTTGCATAAATGTTGACATGTAGAATCACTTTTCCATTTTCTATTTTGCTCAACGGAATCTTAATAATGAAACGCTCTTTTAATTGCGCCTCCTTTTTCAATACCAGACGATCAACAACGGTTTCTAATTTTCCGATTTTCTCCTCCAATTCCAGTTTGATTTCATAGTCAATATTCGACTTATTGATGAAATTTACCTCGTAAATATTGCTTACATAACCATTTTCATCCATTTGAAAAGTAGAACCTCTTTGTTTGATGATGTTGGTTTCTACTGCGGTTCGATTCAAGAGCAAAACAAATAGAACGACGATTAATCCAACCAATAAAATGGAATAAGCCTTAACTCTTTTCGTCCATTGAAAAGGCGTTCCATTTTTAATTCCATTTTCAGAAACAAATCTAATTAAGCCTTTTTTCAGACCAACCCCCTCCATCATGTGATCGCAAGCATCAATACATGCCGTACAATTGACACACTCTAATTGTGTTCCGTTACGAATGTCAATTCCTGTTGGGCAAACATGAACACATTGGTGACAATCGATGCAATCTCCTTTTTTGCTTTCTTGTCGATCTTCTCCTTTTTTAAATTTGGCTCTTGATTCACCTCTTTTATGGTCATAAGCAACAACCATAGTGTTTTGATCGAGTAAAACTCCTTGTAATCTGCCGTAAGGACAAATCGTGGTACAAACTTGTTCGCGAAGAAATGCAAAAACGCCATAAAATACACTCGTGAAAATTACGATCGCAATTAAGCCTCCGATATGTTTACCAACGGGGTCAGTTTGAATTTTCCATAATTCATCTGAACCGATAATGTAAGCCAAAAAAGTATTGGCAATCAGGAATGAAATGATCCAAAAAATTAAGTGCTTGATGGTTTTTTTGGTGATTTTCTCTTTGGTCCAAGGTCCATCGTTCAATTTTTTTTGATGGGTGAAATCGCCTTCAATCCAATATTCGATTCTACGAAAGACCATTTCCATAAATATGGTTTGAGGACAAACCCAACCGCAGAAAAGTCGACCGAAGATGATGGTAAAGAAAATGACAAATACCACCCCAATGATTAAAGCAATGGCCACTAAATAAAAATCTTGCGGAAAGAATACGCTTCCAAAAAAAACAAATTTTCGTTCGATAACATTGAACAGCAAAAGCTGATGTCCATTGATCTTGATGATAGGAGCTAAGAATAAAAAGGCAAGGAAAAAATAACTGACTATTTTACGGTAATTGTAATAAGTGCCTTTTGGTTTTTTAGGGTAGATCCAAACCCGTTTACCTTTTTCATTGACCGTTGAAATTCGATCCCTAAATGCTTCCTCTTCTTGAAATTGTTGTTCGTCCATGTGTCTTTAATTGTTTTCTTGAGAAATGCGGTGAAATAAAATGGGACTTTTGAAATAAAAGCCCCATTTTTCTTATTCTTTTATGATGTCACCTTGTGGTTCTTTTCCATTCGTTTCTGGTAAAGATAAAACATAGGATGATACCTGTTGCAATTGTATTGGATTTAACTTACTTGCATGTTCAGGCATTCCATTTGGTCTACCTTTTTTGATGCTGTAAAATACATCTTTGATATCATAACCATAAATCCAATGTTTGTCGGTAAGATTTGGTCCAATATCCCCTTCACCTTTTGCTTTATGGCAAACTACACAGTTCGCATCAAACAAGGCTTTACCAGCAGATAAGTCTTTTTCTTCGGTCATCAAAGTGGCATTTGTTTCATCCACATTCATGGCCATTTTAGACAAATAAGCTTGTACCTCAGTCTCTGCTTTTTTCATTTCATGCTCATATTCTTTTGCTTGTAAATCTGAAGTTTTTAAAATATGGTAATTGAATAAATAAATCACTGAGAAGATGATGGTGGCAAAGAATCCCCAAACCCACCATGGTGGTAAATTATTATCCAATTCGCGAATACCATCGTATTCGTGGTGCATTAAAATAGATGCTTCTTCTTCAATCGGAACTGCGTCGGTCAATATGGCATTCATTTTCTTCGCTACATCACCCGCCTTCGTTTCAACTGTTTTTGGAGTGCGCACCATACTCATGAATTCATTAAACATTCTTCTTAAGTATAATAAAACCCCAAGTAGGATAAGATTGATCGCAACCATCGCGTAAATGTCACCATTTTCAATGACTAACCACGGTTTGTCTTCCGTTGCTTCTCCAGGTCCATTGAACGTAAGCGCACTTGCGGTTTGTGTGAACGCTAATAATCCAAAGATTCCTATGATTGTTAAAATATTTTTCAAAGAACCCGTTTCGTTTTTCTTCGCTAATTTTTCCTTGAAATAGTCAGATTTAATCATGTTGCTAATTGAATTGGCCATGATGATGATTGCGATAATTAGAATGAATGCCGTTAACAGTAACCATTGAAATAAACTTAGGTTCTCCTCGTAATTTGGAACAATAGTTTTCACTACCTCTCCGCCAGAAGTACCAGTAGTAACGGGAGTTTCAACAGGTGGTGTGTAATTATCGACATAATCCAAAATAGCATCAATTTCCTCATTCGATACTTGTTGAGGAGTCATTTCAGTTGGACTAAAATTTTTAATTTCATTAGCCATTTTAGATTTCCCAGATGCAATTAAGTTTTGTGGATTCTTCACCCATTCATAAATCAATTCTCCTTCACCAGCATCTGTCCATTTTTGTTTTGCTCCTTTTAAAACCGGACCAGTTGAATTTTTATCAACCATATGGCAAGTATTGCATTTGGATTTGAATAATCCTGCACCATCTTGAGCAAAATTAAATGGGGCAACGAAGGCAAGACCTAGAACTAAAGTGAGTTTTTTTAAGCGTAACATATTCTAAAACTTAAAATTTATATTTCATTAAATGGGTTTGAATCATCATCCTCCAAAGGAAGATTGCCTAATTCAGTAATTCGATCTTTTTTCATTCTGATCACATAGGTAATCATCACTGCAAAAAAGAGTACGAAAATTAAAAGCGACAAAATCGGATAGATGGCTATTCCATCGATGGTTGTCATGTTTTGGGTGATAAAGCGCATCATAGTACTTAATTTTTTGAAGTTAATGTTTGACCATCTTTCGCTTTAATATCTGTACCCAAACGTTGCAAGTAAGCAATTAAAGCCACAATTTCTTTCGATTTCAACTTGTTGATTTCCTCTTCCTTATTAATTGTTTTTAATACTTCTTTTGGAAGGTTGTTCACGATATCAGTGGCAATCCATAAAGCTTGAGTTTCCAAATCTTTCATTGCTTTTTTGTCGTATCCTTTTGCATAAGGAACACCAAGTGTTTGCATCGCTCTGATTTTCTTTTCAAGAAGGGATACATCCAAGTCGTTATCTTTCATCCAAGTGTATGCAGGCATAATAGATCCTGGAGAAATGTCTTTCGGACGAATCATGTGTTGGTAATGCCAATAATTGCCTCTTAAACCACCTTCTCGAGCTAAATCTGGACCAGTTCGTTTAGATCCCCACTGGAATGGATGGTCGTAAACGAATTCACCTGATTTGGAATATTCTCCGTATCGTGCTGTTTCAAATCGAAGTGGACGAATCATTTGGGAGTGACAGTTGTAACATCCTTCTTTGATGTATAAATCTCTACCTTCTAACTCTAACGGTGTGTAAGGTTTAACAGATGCAATCGTAGGAACGTTACTTTTCACAATCATCGTAGGAATGATTTCTACTAATCCACCAATTCCAACAACAATCAAAGAGATGATCATAAATTGAATAGGTTTTCTTTCAATAGCTCGGTGCCAATATTCTTTCTCAGATTTTGCATTCGTATTTTTCAATACTGGAGCTTCGGCTTCTTCGTTCGCTAAGAAATTTCCTGCTTTCGCAGTTTTGATTAAGTTGTAGAACATCATTACTGCACCAATAATGAATAGCAAACCACCGATAGAACGTAAAATATAGTACGGACGTAATTCAATCACTGTTTTTAAGAAGTCGGCATTAACCAAAGTTCCATCTGCATTGAAATCTCTCCACATTAATCCTTGGAAGAATCCGGCGATATACATTGGAATGGCATACAAAATGATTCCTAATGTGGCAATCCAGAAATGTTGATTTGCTAATTTTTTAGAATACAAATCTACTCTAAACATTTTTGGGAATAACCAGTACAACATACCAAAGGTGAACATCCCATTCCATCCTAAACCACCTACATGCACGTGTGCAATAGTCCAGTCAGTAAAGTGAGAGATCATATTTACATTTTTCAAAGACAACAACGGACCTTCGAAAGTAGCCATACCGTAACAAGTTAATGCAACAACCATGAATTTTAACATGACATCGTCACGTACACGGTCCCAAGCTCCTCTTAAGGTCAATAATCCATTAAGCATTCCACCCCAAGATGGTGCAATCAACATCACTGAAAAGACAACCCCTAAACTTTGTGCCCAATCTGGCAAAGAGGTGTATAATAAATGGTGTGGTCCTGCCCAAATGTAAAGGAAGATCAACGCCCAAAAGTGAATGATCGATAAACGATACGAATAAACAGGTCTTTGTGCTGCTTTCGGTACAAAATAATACATCAATCCTAAATAAGGAGTAGTTAAGAAAAAGGCAACAGCATTATGTCCATACCACCATTGTACTAATGCATCTTGAACACCAGCATACCAAGAATAACTTTTCAAGAAAGATACTGGTAACTCAAAGGAGTTGAAAATATGTAAGATGGCAACCGTTACGAACGTAGCAATATAAAACCAAATGGCAACATATAAGTGTTTTACTCTTCGAGTGATGATGGTTGCAAACATGTTGAATCCAAAAACAACCCATAGCAGCGTGATTAAAATATCAATCCACCACTCCAATTCTGCATATTCTTTACCTGATGTAATTCCAAATGGAAGCGTTGCAACAGCACAAAGGATGATGAATTGCCAACCCCAGAAATTTAGGTTACTTAATTTATCACTCCACATTCTTGTTTTTAACAAACGTTGAAGGGAATAATAAACACCCATAAAAATACCGTTACCTACGAAGGCAAAAATCACAGCGTTGGTGTGTAAAGGACGTAAACGACCAAAGGATAGAAAACTAAATCCTAAATAGTCATTAAAAAATTCTGGGAAAGCAAGTTGCAAGGCTACAATTAACCCAACAACCATTCCGGTAATCCCCCAAATAATGGTGGCATAAGCAAAATTCTTTACGATCTTATTGTCGTAACTAAACTTCTGTATTTCCATTTGATTTTTGATTTTGATTATTTTGATTTTGTTTTACTTCTTCATCGAATAACATTCTAACAGATGGGGTGTAGTCATCATCATATTGACCCGATTTTGCAGCCCAAAAGAAAAACGCTAAAAAACATAGCGCGATGCACAAACTAACGATCAACATGATATAAATCATTCCCATAGTACAAATATTGGGTTATTTCTCTACTGTCAAAATGATTCACATTAGTTCAAAAACTGACTTACGTCATCTTTTTTTGATTTCAGTGAATAATTTTGTGAATTAAATTTAATTTATTTTTTTGATAAAGACAAAAACGTGGTGAGGAAAACCACTGTTATTGAACTGATTGGCATTAAAATGGCTGCTACAAGGGGAGATAAATGACCGCTTATAGCAATGGATAATCCAATGAGATTATAGAGTAAGGAAAATACCAAACTGATTTTTAAAATCTTTTTTGAATATTGTGCGATTGCTAATAAGTTGCCCAAATTACTTAAGCTTTTTGCTTCCACAATTGCATCGGATGCCGGGGTAAAGCGAAAAATATTTTCAGATACCGCAATTCCGACGTGGGCAAGTCCTAACGCACCAGCATCATTGAGTCCATCGCCAATCATCATTACTTTTTTACCCGATTTCTGAAGTTGTTCGATGTAATTGGATTTGTCTTGTGGACTCAAGTTAAAATGTATTTCCCGCAAATCAGGTAGTAAGGATTTTATTTTCGGCAAATCATGGTTTTGATCTCCTGAAATTAAGTGTAAATGATAATGTTTGAGCGTTTGATTCAAGGTTTCGATACCCTCCCGAAAAGAGGGTTTGAATATACATCGGTTCCATATTTCACGATCGATCATTAGAAAAGAAGTAACCTTTGGGTCCGACGGTTGCTTGCAAAATTGCGCAGAACCAATCCTGTAGGTCTTACCTTCAAATGTTGCTTCAATTCCCTGACCTTTTACTTCTCTAAAATCGGTAAGCTGAATGGATGCTATTGAAGGATTTAGTTGTTCGAAAATGGCTTTTGAAACAGGATGCGTAGAATAATCTGCAAGCGCGCCAAATACCTTCACATCTTTTTTTTGGATGGGATCTAAAAAGGATAATGTGGTGTTTTCTGTGGTGGTAAGTGTACCTGTTTTATCGAACACCACATCTGTAATTTCATTCATTTGTTCAATGACGAGAGCATTTTTTAGGTACAAACCTTTCCGGCCGAGAACTCGTGTGATGTTTCCATACGTAAAAGGGGTTGAAAGCGCAAGGGCACAAGGGCAGGCAACAATTAAAATAGAGACTACAATATTGGTTACATTAGAAGGATCAATCAAAAACCAAGATGTGCCCGAAATTAAAGCAATTCCCAAGATGATCCATAAAAAATAATGGGCTAATTTTTCTTGATAACTAGACCCTTCCGTTTGGTTGCTTTTTTGCTGCGTTTGGTTCCAAATTTCGGTCAACTGACTTCTTTTTGCTTCCTTGAGTGCGATGACACTAATTTTAGCGCCAATGACTTTCCCTCCTGCGTAGATAAAATCACCTTTCTGTTTAGGGATGGTTTCCGATTCTCCCGTTACAAAGCTGTAATCTATCAATGCTTCTTCACTGAGGAGTTTGCTATCGCACGGAATTACTTCTTCGTTTCGAATTTCGATCACATCATCGGGCTTTATTTTTTCAATGGCGATGATTTCTTTCTCATTTCCGTTCAATCGATTTACAGCCACTGGAAAATAGGAGGTGTAGTCGCGTTCAAAAGAGAGTGAAGCGTAGGTTTTATTTTGAAACCATTTACCAATCAATAAAAAGAAGATAAAACTGGCAAATGAATCCATATATCCGGGCCCATCAGCATTTAAAATACTCCAAACACTTTCGAAATAGAGTGCAATAATTCCTATTGTAATGGGAACATCTAAATTGATGGTTTTTGTACGAATCGCTTTCCATGCAGAAATGTAATATTCAGATGCGGAGTATACAAGGACTGGAATAGAGAAGATGAGCGATAGGTATGAGGTAAAGCTTCTAAATTCTGGATTATCGGTTGCAATGCCCAAGTATTCTGGGAAACTCCATAGCATAATACTGCCAAAACCAAATCCTGCTACCCCAAGTTTGTATAGAAATTGCTTGTTGATTTTTTTCTGCGCTTCTTCTTTGTTTCCAAAATTTGGGGTGTAACCAATGCGATCTAACAAAGAGGCTAATGCTGAAAATTGGATGCGTTTAGGATCGAACGTAATGGTAGCTTCTCTTTTTGTGAAATGTACTAATACGCCTAAAACTCCGGGGTTAATTTTGTGTAAATTTTCAAGTAAATAAACACACGATGAGCAATGAATTGAGGGCAGGAAAAGCGTCGTTTTGATCTGATGTTGATCTTGATATTGAATGTATTTTTGCTGTAACTCGGGAATTTCTAAAAACAAAAAGGTATCCTTACTTTTAGAACTTGGTTTTACACCTGCATTTTTTTCAAATTGGTAAAAAGAACCCAGATTACTGTTGCTCAATAATTCGTAAACGGTTTTGCAGCCAGAACAACAAAATTCCTTTTCTTGAAATGAAATCGGTTTTGATGGCAATTCGTCCCCACAGTGAAAGCACGTACTCATATTGTTTTACTAAATAAAGGCGTGGACTGGTCGAGTGTTTTTAAATCTTGGTCAAATGCCATACAAATATTCCGAACAAATGGAATTCCTTTTGGAGTGACGGTTATTTTTCGACCCTCAATGGTGATGAGTTCATCTTTTAAAGGTTCTGCTAATTGCTGTAAAATATCATGTTGAATCGTTGCTGAAAGTTGATCCTCAAGAAGGGTTTCAAAATGACACATCAAATCCAAAATATGTTGACGAATGATCAAGTCGGTTTGATCAAGTACATGCCCTCTGAAAATCGCCAATTCCCCTTTTTCGATGGTTTCCATGTAAGACTCAACCGATTTGTCGTTTTGCGCAAAACCAAACCAACTATCGGAAATGGCAGACATCCCTAAGCCAATCATTAATTTGGTATTTTGAAGCGTGTAGCCCATAAAATTTCGGTGCAAATTCTTTTGCTGAAAAGCTTTGTAAAGAGGATCGTGAGGTAAAGCAAAATGATCCATACCTATTTCTAAATAATTTTCAGCCTCCAAGCGCGCTTTAGCATATTCGTAAAGGGCTCTTTTTTCTTCATTTTGAGGTAGGTCCGATTCGTCATAGCCCCTTTGTCCATTTCCTTTGATCCAAGGTACATGTGCATAGCTGTACAATGAAATGCGATCAGGTTTCAATAGTAAGGTTTTTTCAACGGTATCTTTAACATCTTCTAACGTTTGTTTTGGGAGACCGTAGACCAAATCATGACTGATCGATTCGTAACCTATGGCTTTGGATTTTTGATGAATGGCATTTACCTGCTCAAAAGTTTGAATACGATGAATGGCTTTTTGAACTGTTTCCGAATAGTCTTGAATTCCGAAA
>JALRIV010000270.1 GCA_023255275.1 Crocinitomicaceae bacterium
TCCAATCATGAGTTCCTATTGGTAGCCATCTTAATACATATTCAGCTCCAATAATTGCAAACAAAAATGACTTGGGATTTCTATTAATTGTTGAAAAAAATATTATACCATTTTTTTTTAAAAGTTTTGCACAACTTTTAACAAAGAGTTTAACATTATCAACATGCTCAATTACTTCCATGCACAAAATAATATCAAATTTTTTATTTTTTATTTTTTTTAAGAGATTAAAAAAACCAAACCATCCATCATGCTCACCAGATTTATCTTTATTTCTATCAAGGTAAATAATTTCTTGAATATGTTCATCGTCAGCACATAGTTGCTCAGCCTTTGAGTTTTCCTTAGCTAGAACTGTAATTTTAGATTGAAATTTTTTAGAGATAGCGTGAATATAAGGTAAAAAAATTACCATATCTCCAATACCCATTCTTTGTTGAATAACTAAAACTTTCATATTTATTAAATTATTAATATAACTTAGATAAATAAAGTTAGGTAAAAATATGATTAAAAATGGTGTTTA
>JALRIV010000271.1 GCA_023255275.1 Crocinitomicaceae bacterium
TATTCCCGTTATTTCCATTAAAACTCTCATCAAGAGTATTGGAATTAAAGGGATACCATGCCAAAAGTCCATCTGTCGGTACATAAGAAGGAACTTGCCCAAAAGTATTCAAACCAAAAGCAAGAGCTCCAAATAGTAGAAGATTTTTCATAGTGTTAATTTTCAGTTGGGTAAAGTTATAAAATTCAGTTCATCAATTGCACACAACGTTCACCGTGCTGGCGATCGTAACCCTGTGTTGCGCCTGCGGCAGGGTTATGGCGCTTGCACGCTGTTAAGGGCTGGCTTATTCCTTTATCACTTTAAATGTCTGCTTCATATTTTCTCCAACACTAAACATATAAATCCCTCCTGATAAAGTGCCCAACTCAATTGTCGTATTTTGTGAGTTAAGTTTGCCAGTCAATACAACTCTTCCAGTGTTATCATAAATCGAATAAACATCTCCGATAAGTTTGCTGTCTGCCTTTACATTAATTACACTTTGAGCTGGGTTTGGAAATACTGAGAATAAATTGTCTTGCG
>JALRIV010000272.1 GCA_023255275.1 Crocinitomicaceae bacterium
CAAAAATTAAAATTAATGGGATAAACTGACCTATTCCTGAACCTTCCATAAAACTCCTTTATTATTGATGTCTATTTATACTAGTTAAGAAATTAAAACAACTTTAATTAGGTGCAATCTTTTCTAAATTGTTCATGTACGGTCTTAATTTTTCAGGAATAAGAATTGAGCCATCATTCTGTTGATAATTTTCCATTACAGCAATTAAAGTTCGTCCTACTGCTAATCCACTACCATTTAGTGTTCCGACATGAAGTGTTTCTTTTTTTTGATTTTTATATCTAGTTTTCATTCTAGTTGCTTGAAATGTGGAGCAAGATGAACATGATGAAATTTCACGATATTTTTCCTCTGATGGTAGCCAAACTTCAATATCATAAGTTTTTTCAGCACTAAAACCCATATCACCACTACATAAAATTACTTTTCTATAAGGCAAACCAAGATCATCTAGAATTCCTGTTGCACAATTAGTCATTCTTTCAAGTTCATCTAAACATTTATCGTTCTCAACAATG
>JALRIV010000273.1 GCA_023255275.1 Crocinitomicaceae bacterium
AAACAAAAGCTGATGATAATGAACATTTTCTAAATTTGCACGATCACATTGAGAGTCACAAACTAAAATTATTTCACTATCTAAAAACTGATTTTTAATTTGATGAATAAGATGAAAATTTTTCTCATCTTTTCCAACAGGAATAATAATAGATAACTTCATAAAAAATTAGATAAACGAGATCCGTTGTAAAAACCAAAATAAACCTATAATCGCAATAATCAGTGATAAAGGAGTGGTCACATTACTTCGATACCAACTTTTATTACCAAACCAATAGCCGATGGTTAAAAAGCATAATATTAAAATACCGATTTGGCCAAGTTCTACGCCAATATTAAAGGAAATAAGGCTAGCAATAAAATAACTTTCGGGAACACCAATTTCATTCAAAATTCCAGCAAAACCTAGACCATGCAATAAACCAAATAGAAATACAACGCCTGGTCTCCATTTTGTTAATTTAGTAAAAAAAATATTTTCAATTGCTACATAGGTGATGGACAAAGCAATGAT
>JALRIV010000274.1 GCA_023255275.1 Crocinitomicaceae bacterium
AATCTGTTTCTAATTTTAACGACTCGTTGAAATACTCAATGGCTTTTTGATACTTTCCTTGAATTTTATAAATACTACCGATGTTATTTAAACATGCTGATGTTCTCGGACGATCATTAAGTTTCTCAGAAACATTTAAAGCCTTCAAATAATAATCCAAAGAAGTGGTATAATACCCCTTATCTTTATTAATGATTCCAAGTATGGTATAAGCATTGATAGTGTATATGGAAGGCTTATCCTTTAAACTTCGTTCTAACAAGGTGTTTGCTTTGTCAAAAACACTACCATCATTTTTTTCTAAGGCCTCAAAAGCCTCTTGATCAAGCTGTTTAAGTTCTGGCTGTCCGAAAAGGACACCACAAAAAAACAACATCATTAAAGATGATAATTTGGCTAATCTAAAAGGCATATGTTTACTAATTCTCAACACAAGGTAACAAAATAATTTTAACCACCATACATCATTAAATATGATTTTAAGAAATCATTTATGTCACCATCCATCACAGCGTC
>JALRIV010000275.1 GCA_023255275.1 Crocinitomicaceae bacterium
AATGAACATGATAGCCCCTTTCAGTATCCAAAGGAATTTTTTCTCCTAGATTATCTGTGAGTTTTTTAGAAAATGCTCCACACGCAATAACAATTTTATCAAATTTAAATTCATTTTTTTCAGTTTTAAAAATAGGTTTTTCATTTTCAAATTTTATCTCTTGAATATTTGATTTTTCAAATTTGCCACCTTTTTTCAAAAAAAGTTCAAATAATTTTAAAAGGATTTTTTTGGGATTTCTTGCATGTCTTGCATAAGGATAATAAACACCAGCATGATAAAATGGTTTTATATTTGGTTCTAAATCATGTATTTCATGTTTATTCACTAACTGCTGTTTAACACCTAGCTCGTCTCTTACTTTAATTTCAAGTTCTCTACTTTTTAAATCTTTATCATTCCAGATATATAAAATTCCTTTATTTTCAACCAATCCTTCTAGATCAATTTCATCAAACAGTTCATCATAGGCTGGTAATGCAAGGTCTAAAATTTGATGCATATATTTTGCTGT
>JALRIV010000276.1 GCA_023255275.1 Crocinitomicaceae bacterium
CATATCAGAGTTATAACCCATTAATGGGACTGCCATTTCTTGATTAATGGTAATGGAAACCACTTTTTGTGCTAAGCTATGGATTGAAATAAAAACACTAAAAAGAATTAGCACTTTATATTTGTTTTTATTTAAAGCCATATGTTTAGAATGTGTTTAGTTGAACATATCTTTAACCCTTTCAAAAAATGATTTATCTGATGAAGTAGGGTTAGGAACAAAACTTTTTGAGTCTTTCAAACCTTTAAAAATTTTCAGTTCATCTTTAGACAGATTTTGAGGAGTCCATACATTTATATGAACGAGCAAATCTCCTTTTCCGTATCCATTCAATGAAGGTAGTCCTTTGCTTTTTAGTCTTAGGATTTTACCGCTTTGTGTTCCAGCATCAATTTTAATTTTCGCTTTTCCACTGATGGTTGGTATAACGATATCATTTCCTAATACAGCATCTGTGAGACTGATGTAGCAATCGTAATGTAAGTTGTTGTTTTCTCTTTTTAAAGTTGGAT
>JALRIV010000277.1 GCA_023255275.1 Crocinitomicaceae bacterium
TGCAGTATTTGGACCAAGCTCTGAAAAAGACAATACCCCACAAAATGCTTTTAAAGATCCTAATACTATTTATGGCATTTCAAAATTATCAGGAGAACATTGGTGTGAATATTACTTCAATAAATATGGTGTAGATGTAAGAAGTGTTAGATATCCTGGTTTAATTGGATATAAATCATTGCCAGGTGGAGGAACCACCGATTATGCAGTAGACATTTATCATAAAGCTTTGAAGGGTGAAAAGTTTACTTGTTTTTTAAGTGAACATACTTATTTGCCCATGATGTATATGGATGATGCAATAAACGCTACACTAGAGTTAATGGATGCGCCAAAAGAAAAAATTACTATCAGAACTAGTTATAATCTTGCTGGATTAAGTTTTTCACCTGAGGAAATTTACCAAAGCATCGTAAAACACTTTCCTAATTTTGAAATAGCGTATCAATCAGATTTTAGACAAGCCATTGCAGATAGTTGGCCTAATAGTATTGATGATAGCAAGGCT
>JALRIV010000279.1 GCA_023255275.1 Crocinitomicaceae bacterium
ACAATCACCATATACTGTAGCGAGAAGCAGAATCGAACTGCTGACCTTTGGGTTATGAATCCAATGTTCTAACCATCTGAACTACCTCGCCATCCAATCTGAAGAAGTATAACCAGCATTTTGTGTAAACCTATCATTAATCTATTGGCCCCTACCTTGTCCGAACTGCTCACCTTCGTAGACTGTTTTGGGTTGCACCAAATGTAGTAAAACGAATCTCTTCTCCTACATCAAGCAGATGTGTGCTGAGTTTCCTCTCCGTAGAGCGATAGGAACTTCTTCATTGCGGAGAGTATTGGATTCGAACCAATGCATCGTTACCGATGACGGTTTAGCAAACCGCTCCATTAACCACTCTGGCAACTCTCCTTTGTGTTGATGGATGGACTCGAACCATCGACCACCTCCTTATCAGAGAGGGATTCTAACCAACTGAACTACACCAACAATTGCTCCTCCTCTTGGGCTCGAACCAAGGACCCTCTGATTAACAGTCAGAT
>JALRIV010000027.1 GCA_023255275.1 Crocinitomicaceae bacterium
GTAAATTGCTTATAAATGGGAATAGGAAGAATTACTTCGACAAAAAGTGTTTCTCTTTCCGACATGATTTTTTATTGGCAATAGTAATTTTCAGACTGATCGGCTACGTGGTAAGAACAAAATAATAAGCTGCCTGTAATCGGACCATTGCACAATTCTTGTGTCGATTTTTTATCAATACAGCGGATATAAGTTTGATTCGTTACATAGAACGGTTTATACACTTTTTTAGTGAAACGCGAGGAAAATACTCCAATCACCTTCTGACCATTAGTAGCAGTAATATTGGTGTACGTGGGTTTCGTTTGCGCCAAGGACGAACTTGGTTTATTCACAATCATGTAGTTGTATAGTTCTTCAGCGCCAGCCGTATAAGTTAACTCCATCCCTAAAAGTTTACGTTTGATGATGCTTGGATCGTTGGTTACTCCTTTTTTGATGATGTCGTAAAAAATAGCACCAGTTGCAATAAATGGAGCGCTTGATCCAGGTAAAACATCGGATTCCCCTAAGGTCCAAGGAATGGAAATGTCAGTGCTGTCGCTTCCTCGAATTTCACGCACTTTAATCGCTAGTTTGGTGTTGATGACGTAGGAATTTCCAGTACTTAAAATTACCGAAGTATTTACGTAGGTAGCTGGATTTGTCGCAAATTTGAACGAGTAATTTTGGGTTTCAATATTGTTTGATAAGTTGGAAACCAAATCCGTTTCTGCGGCAATTGCAAATTCTCCGT
This sequence comes from Crocinitomicaceae bacterium, assembly GCA_023255275.1. Lineage (GTDB taxonomy): Bacteria > Bacteroidota > Bacteroidia > Flavobacteriales_D > Crocinitomicaceae > JALRIV01. Next base: position 737 of record JALRIV010000027.1, read on the forward strand.
TGTTAATGTTTGCGTTCAGTTTATAAACCGCATTGGTCTTTAGAGGATTACTGCTGTTGGTATAAAAACAAAACACTTTTTGACTTGGCGCATAAAAGGCACCGTTGACGTCTTTATTCAAAATGGTCGTGTCCGTTAAATTCCATTGATTGGTTTGCACGCCATTCACATATTCGGTAATGGTAGCTTGTACTTGGTTAAAATAGCTAGAATCAGGAATTTTTGCAATATCTAAAGAACTACCCGGTCCAATGAAAGCGCGAGTAATCTTGATGTAATGAACAGAGTCAGCCACATCTAATAAGCCATAAACAATTGCCGTTTCTTCGATTTCACCAATTAAATTAATATCTTCTTTACAAGAAAATTGAATGAAAACAAGTGGAAGAATATATAAGAAAAGGTTTTTTAATTGTTTCATGATTTATATTTAAGTATTCAAAAATAAGGAAAATTAATCAACTTTCGACTTTGTAAAATAAACAAACACTACGTTTTACATTTTAATCGCGTTTTTTATTCAATCCCATTGCTTTCAACATCCACATCGGTAAGCTTTTTTCAGGATTACGTTTTTTAAGATGCACGTAAAGTCCTAATTTTTTAAAGATGGGTACCTTGTGAGTTTCAACAAATTCAATCCAAGTCCCATCTGGATCTTCGATATAAGAGAAACGGCCACCCGCTTCACCCATATCAAAGGTGTCTGAACTATCAACCGTAAAGGGAAAGCCACCTTCTTTTAAATCTGCTTCCAACTGATCCATTCGCTGAACATCAAAACACAAGTGAATGAATCCCCAATCTCCCCAAAAACGGTCTTTAAAGATAGATTGAGCATTAGATCGATCGATGCTTTCTATCAATTCAATTTCAGTAGGACCTAATAATTTGGCAAAAGGACCTTTACGTGTTTTGGAATGGGTTAATAAGACCCTTCTAAATTCGCCTTTACCACTCGGTAGTGCCTCAAAGTCTTTAAAAACCGATTTTTCATCGTATTCAACTTGATCGTATTCTAAGATATTTTGGTAAAGGTGTAAGGATTTAGCCATATTACTGACCCCAATTACCACACCGGCAACACCGCCGCATTTTGAAGGATGATTGTTTTTTCCAAACCACCCACGTCCTTCTACGATTTGAAACAGGTTTCCGTTAGGATCTTTCACGTAAAACGTCATTTTTCCATTCGGTAATCGATATAAACTACCTTGAATATCGGCTTGATTTGCTGTAAAGTAATCAAATGTGGCTTGAACATCATAGGATTTGATTTTGCAGATGTATAAACCAAAATCTCCGAGTTGCACATCAAATTTAGATTTTTCGGTAGGTCTACTTGTAAATTGCCAGATTTCAAAACCACCGCCACCATTCATGGATAACGCTAAGGTAGCTGTTCTTGAATGAACGATACCACCCGTATATTTAGTCATCAAAGGTGCATCCGCAGCTTCCTCAAACACCTTAACATTCACCCCAAAAAATTTACGATACCAAGCCCATGCTTGTTCTACATTTGGCACTCCAATGCCCATTTGTTGAATTCCTGAAATAATTTTTTCCATTTTTTATCGATATGCACGTTCATTAAATAATACATAACCAAAGCTTATTTGTAAAACAAGTGGTTTGTTTTGCTCAGGCAAATAGTTTAACGTCGCCCTGAGTGGACCTAAAATTGAATGATATATGACAGATGCTGATGCTAAAAAGGCTTCTCCTTTAAATAAATTTGAATAACCAAAAGTTCCGTCATCATTTTTTTGAATTTTTACAAAAGGTTGATAGAAATAGCCGTCTAATCGAAAATCAATATGTTTTTTTAGGGTATAAATCAAATTAATTCCTGTTCCAACATATTGAGGCGAACGGTATTCCTCCAAAAAGAAACTTTCTAAATCGGGCAGAGGGGAGAACGCGGACATGGCAAGAATACTTGAGGTGTAATTGGAAAAAAGCGATTGACTATTGTAAACACCAAGGGCATGGACTCCAAAATGAAAGTGTTTAAAATCCAGCATAAAGGTTTGAAACTCACCAGAAATATTAATCCATTGGTGATTTTTATAAAAATCATCTTTAGAAAGGCCTGTCGATCCGGGTTGGTTGTGTTCAATTCCGGAAATGTATTTTATTTTAAAGGCAATGTAATGTCCAGAATTCGCAAATTGTTTTCTATTCAATGAATTTTGTTCAATTTTCCAAGAAAGATTAATTCCCTTGAATTTAGTAAAATCTGCCGTATCTTTATTAGTGAAATTATCTGATTGATAATAATCGTCTTCATTCGCAAAATAACGAAAATCGAATTTACTGGAAATGTTATTCGAAATTGGATGTTTAAAACTCATACCCGTGTAAATTTCATTTTGAACCAAGAATGATGGTTGCACATCCTCGAAAAAGGTAGAAAAACTTCTGAAATAATCCCATCTATTTCGAACAAAATAAGCATCAATTGAAACAGGATAAATGGAAGGAAGCTCCAGCTTAAAATTTCCTTTTACGGAACCATAAAATTTACCAAAATAACTTTCGACATGTGTTTCGGTAGCTACTTTGCCGATAGTTCGGTAGGTCAATCCTATAAATCCGGTATTTACTGGTCGAGATGAAAAATGGCCACCTACGTCAATGCGAAAAGGTTTAGCTTTTCGTATTTTTAATTTGAGTAAAAAGGTACTATCCTCCTTGGCTTGCAGAGTTGGATACATGAAGTCAATTTGATTGGATGCATATAAACGATAATATCTTCTCTCTAATTTTGAAAGTGATAGAATTTCATTTTTTTTCTTTAAAAAGAGTGATTTTTCAGCGAAAAATAAGTTTTTATTTTTTTTGGTTTCTATGGTGATTTCTGAAATGTTTACCGGTAGTACTTTGGATTTGAATGCAGCTCTTTTTTCACGCATAAAGGCTGCGCTTTCAACCCGTTCCATGTGTGTTAATATGCTGTCCATTTGTCGAAGGGTAGACTTGTATCCTTCTTCAATGGCTTTTTTAATGCTTCCAAAATCAAAAGTATTTAAATCAGTCTGCGGGTTAATAATAATTCCGTTTTCACAAGGCAGGGTGAAATTGGAGGTACTCACCAGCATATTCGTGACTTGGCTGATTAAATCATCTTCTGATGGGGGAGGAGCATTATAGGATACATTAGAACCAATAATGAAATCGGGATTAAATTCTTGATACATAATATCGGCGGGAAAGTTATTGTAAAGTCCCCCATCAAATAAGAGTACATCATTGACCCGAATCGGGTGTAAATAAAAAGGATAGTTCATGGACGCTCGGACGACTTCGTTCAAATTTCCATCCTTAAAAAGTACGTTTTGTTTGGTGCGAATGTCCGACGCAAGGCATCGAAAAGGGACCATTAAGCTATCAAAATTTCGATGTGCTCCTTCCCCTTGTGCTCCAAACAGTTTCATCATTTCGAAATCTAAAAAGGATGAAGAAATGAAATTGGTCGGTAAGGATTTTTGAAGGATACTGTCCTTGGATAAATTAAAGGAAAACATGCCAGCATCTGGGGAAGATTCTTTAAAGTAAAAATTTTGGTTGGGCTTTAATTTACCCGTTGCCATCAGTAGGAAATCATCGTTTAAAACGTATTTTTCCATTTCGGTGGGAGACATTCCTACAGCGTACAAGGCTCCAATCAAGGCACCTGCGGAAGTTCCCGTAATGTAATCGATGGGAATTCCTTTTTCTTCCAGTGCTTTAAGAACTCCAATGTGCGCAAAGGCAGTTGCTCCTCCACCACTTAAAACAACGCCTACTTTTTGCTGGGCAAATAGGGTAGTGTAGAAGAAACAAAAAGTAAGTATGCAAAAATGTCTGATTATTGCGTTCAATTTCGTTCTTTTGTACAAAAATAATAGTATTTCTGATTAATTAGCCAAAAGATGAGCAACATTGAACCCAAGGAAGGGAAATTTTTAATCACTATAAAAACGGTTTTTGGACTTGAACCTGCTCTAGAATCCGAATTAAGAGAATTAGGGTTTCAGGATTTGGAGATTTTAAACCGTGCGGTACAATTGTATGGGGATTGGCGTGAGGTGTATTACCTGAATCTTCATTTGCGCTGTGCCATAGCTGTTTTGGTTCAAATCGATCAGTTTACGATTAAAGATGAAAAGGATTTGTACCATAAATCCATGGATATCAACTGGCCAAGTATTTTCGATGTCAAAAAGAATTTTGCCGTAAAAGGAGCTGTTTTTTCTGAAATATTTTCACATACGCAATATCCATATTTGTTGGTGAAAGATGCTATTTGTGATGTTTTTAGAGATGCTGTTGGTGATCGACCAAACGTAGAATTGAAAAATCCTCAAGTGGTTTTTGATTTATACATCAACAAAAATTTAGTAACGATTTCTGTGAATACAAGTGGCACGCCATTGTTTCAAAGAGGATACCGTCAATCTGCTGGTTTAGCGCCATTGAATGAGGTGGTAGCAGCAGGTTTGATTCGTTTGAGTGGATGGGATCGAGTTTCTGATTTTTACGATCCTTTTTGTGGTTCTGGAACCCTTTTGATAGAAGCGGCCTTATTGGCGGCTAATATTCCTTCTAATATTGAAAGACAACATTATGCGTTCAAGAATTTCAACAATTACGATAGTCAAGTTTGGGAGGAAATCTACGCAGCGGCAAATAAACGTTGCGCGCAGTTACCTTGTAATATCTATGGTGGTGATATTTCTGATGAAATGATCTTAAAAACAAGAAGGAATTTAAGAGCCTTACCGATTGGACGTTTTGTAGAAGTGAAAAATCAAAGTTTTGAAGATTTTATTCCTCAAGGTAAAGGAGTCATGATTTCGAATCCTCCATATGGGGAACGAATCGGTGAAGAAATTGAGGACCTTTATTCCAAACTTGGCACATGGATGAAACATCGTATGGCTGGTTGGAAGTGCTGGGTGATTTCATCTAATTTTAATGCATTAACTGAAATTGGATTGAAACCTTCTCAAAAAATAAAAATGTTTAATGGCGACTTAGAATGTAGTTTTAGGCAGTTTGATATTTTTGAAGGAAAGAAAAAAGAATTTCTACAAGGGGAATAAAAAAAAGGAGATCATTTGATCTCCTTTTTTTTTGCTTTATTTAGCTTATCTTTTTTCGATTGGAACGTATTCTCTTGAAGTAGCTCCTGTATAAATTTGTCTTGGACGACCGATTGGTTCTTTGTTCTCAGTCATTTCTTTCCATTGTGCTACCCATCCTGGTAGACGTCCTAATGCAAACATTACGGTAAACATTTCAGTTGGAATACCCAAAGCTTTATAAATAATTCCAGAATAGAAATCTACGTTTGGATATAAGTTTCTTGCTTTAAAGTATTCATCTTCTAAAGCAACTTTTTCTAATTTTTTAGCGATGTCTAACATTGGGTCGTTTACTCCTAGTTTTTCTAAAATATCGTCGCATGCTTTTTTGATAATTTTAGCACGTGGATCGAAATTTTTGTAAACTCTGTGTCCAAATCCCATTAAACGGAATGGATCTTCTTTATCTTTCGCTTTCGCAACCCATTTGTCCACATCTCCACCATCATTGTGAATTTTCTCTAACATTTCGATTACTTCTTGGTTTGCACCTCCGTGTAAAGGTCCCCAAAGTGCAGAAATACCTGCAGAAATGGTAGCGTACAAGTTTGCGTTGGATGAACCAACAATTCTAACTGTTGATGTTGAACAATTTTGTTCGTGATCTGCATGCAAAATCAACAATTTATTTAATGCTTCCACCACTACAGGGTCAACTTTAAAATCTTCAGTTGGCATTCCGAACATCATGTACAAAAAGTTTTTGCAATAATCAAAATCATTTTTTGGGTACATGAATGGGTGACGGATGGCGTTTTTGTAAGACCATGCAGCCAAAGTCGGTAATTTAGCAATCAATCGATGAATGGTTAAATCCTTTGCCTCAGCACTTCTGTTTGGATCTAGTGATTCTGGATAGAAAGTAGCCATTGAACATACCATAGATGCTAAAACACCCATAGGATGAGCTTTCGCAGGGTATGCTTCAAAGAATTGCTTCATATCCTCATGAACCAATGTATGTTTAGTGATGCTGTTCCTAAATGCGTCTAATTGTGTTTGAGTAGGCAATTCTCCATAAATCAAAAGGTAGGCAACCTCTAAAAATGTAGCTTTTTCTGCTAACTGCTCAATTGAATATCCACGGTAATGTAAAATTCCTTTTTCACCATCTAGAAAAGTGATTTTACTTTTTGTAGCACCTGTATTTTTGTAACCTGAATCTAAGGTTACATATCCAGTAGTGTCACGCAATTTACTGATGTCAATTGCTTTTTCATTTTCTGTACCTTGAATAACGGGTAGTTCGTAAACTTTTCCCTCTAACTCTAATTTTGCAGTTTCACTCATTTTTAACGCCTGATTTTTGAATTTTAAAATATGTCCGTCTAAATTACTAAAGAATTTTACAAATCAAGTTGATTTTTCGAAAAAAAAACAAAAAAATATAAATTCTTTTTTTAAAGGTTTTTTAGCGTGTAATTCAGCATGAGATTGAACAAATGGTTTCGGGTATTTCCGCCATATATCCCATGATTTTTGTTTGGGTAAATGAACAAGTCAAATTGTTTGTTCGCTTTAACCAAAGCGTTAATCATTTCCATCGTATTTTGATAATGTACGTTGTCATCTGCTGAACCATGAATTAGCAAGTAATTACCTTTTAATTTTTCCACGTGATTGATAGGGGAATTGTCATCATATCCATTTTCATTTTCTTGTGGTGTACGCATGAATCGTTCGGTGTAAATGTTATCGTAATACCTCCAATTCGTAACTGGAGCGACCGCAATCCCCATTTTAAACACATCTGCTCCTTTGGTCATACCTAATGAAGCCATAAAACCACCATAACTCCAACCTTGGATACCTATTCTATTAGGGTCGACAAAAGGCTCTCTCTGCATTAATTGAGCCACTTTAATCACATCTTCAATTTCAAGTTTCCCTAATTGTAAATAGGTCGATTTTTTAAAGGCAGCACCTTGGTACATGGTCCCACGAGGGTCTACCGACATCACGATGTATCCCTTTTGGGTGAGCAATTGGTAGTAAAAATAATCTTGACCATCAAAGCGATTTAATACTTTGTTGCTTCCCGGCCCTCCATAAACCGTCATATAAACAGGGTATTTTTTTGATGGATCGAAATTAGCTGGTTTCATCACCCATGCATTTAAGACATATCCCTCCGCCATTGGAAATGTGATAAATTCTTTTTTAGTTAATGCATAACCATTCATTTTTTCAATAAGAGCTGCATTGGTTTCAAGAATTCTTATTTCATTCCCTGAAGCGTCACAAAGGGTGTATTTATTTGGGGTGTTTGCATCTGAATACGTTTTGATGAAATATTTCATCCCCTTCAAAAAAGTAGCATCGTTATACCCTGTTTCGATGGAAAGAGCCTTTTCGCTAAGGTCATTTAGATTTACACTATAGATTCCTTTATGAATTGCTCCATGTTTTGCTGCTGAATAATAAGCCATATGAGTTTCTTCTTGGATGCCTAAAAATTCAATAACATCAAAACCACCCTTATTTAATGCGGTTTCTTTCCCGTCAAATGCAATTTTGTAGAGTTGATTGTATCCTGATTTTTCACTGGTTCGAATTAATCCAGATCCATCTTTTAGAATACACAAATTATCATCAATTTCGACGTAAGTATTACTTTTTTCTTCATGAAAAACAGTCGCACTTTTGCTGGTTGCATCATAGATCCAATATTTTAAATCATTTTGATGACGGTTTAAGGTTTGTACGATCAGTAGGTTTGTATGGTTTGCCCATTTCAATCTTGGAATGTATTCGTAATCGGAAAGTCCAATCGTGCTTATTTTTTTTGTTTTTAAAGGAACAATATGTAAGGTGACTTTCGCATTGTCTTCACCCGCTTTTGGGTATTTGAATTTATATTGTTCTGGATAAAGATCATTGTAAATTGCCATTTGAAATTCTTTTACTTCTTTTTCATTGAATTTTAAGAAGGCAATCATTTTGCTATCTGGTGACCACTCAAATCCTTTAGTAATGCCAAATTCTTCTTCGTAAACCCAATCGGTTGTACCATTGATGATTTTGTTTCGCTTACCGTCGGTCGTTAGTGGAGTGATTTTTTTGGTCGCCAAATCTTTGACATAAAGATCATTTTTATAAATGTAAGCGATTTTCGTTCCATCAGGGCTAAATTCAGCTAGGGTTTGCGGACTGTGTTTCTCATCCAATAGTTCGAAGGATTTCGTTTTTAGATCGTAGAGATAATGCACAGCGTTATAGCTTCTTCGATAAACACTTTCCGTTTGTGATTGGAAAACCAATTTTGTTTCATCTGTATTGAATTGGTAGTCATCAATTTCCACTTTTTTCCCTTGAAGGAGAAGGTCATCTAAAACCACTACCACTTCTTTTTGGTTGTTTTGAATTTGATATTTGACTAATGATTTCTTACCATTCTCCATTTCGATTTTAAGGTAAGATTCACCATCATTAAGTGTATTGAATCCTTCAACACCTTTCGAGCGGAATTGGTATTCTTTCCATATATTCTCAACCGTTATTTCTTTTTGTGCACTTGCGAAAAGACTTGATAAAATAAGTAATCCTAAAATGAGTTTGTTCATAAAAAAAGTTTTTTGAAAATTAATAAATTTAATAGAATTTCTGCCTTTTTTGAGAGATTTAATTAGAGGTAGAAACCTGAGGCAATTGATTTAAGTTACAAAACGGGTTGAAATGTATTTTTTAGAAAATTAACTGATGCTATGTTTTAACTGAATTAGATGTTTAAAAAAAATGATTAACTTTATATAGTTAGAATTTGGTTTCAACCCTAGCTTTAAATGCAGAAGTATGTCTATGAAAAGAAGATCTTTTTTAAAAAATACGGCGATTGTTGCTGCCTCTGCACTGGTGGCTCCTCAATTGTTTGCCAAAACAGTTTCAAAGCGCAAATACATCACCATTTTACATACCAACGACACCCATGCTCAGTTTGACGCATTCAGTGAAGATCATCCTTTATATCCAGCCAGAGCAGGTGTAGATGAGCGTGATCAATATTTTAAACGTGTTAAAGCTGAAGGAAATTCAACCTTGATTTTAGATTCAGGTGATTTTTTTAAAGGAACTGCATACTTTGAACAGTATCAAGGATTACTTGAGGTTAAAACCATGTCGGATTTGGGTTATGATGCTGTTGGACTCGGTAATCATGATTTTGCGTTAGGTCTGGAAGGATTAGAAAGCGCGATTTCAAAAGCTAAATTTGCTGTATGTAACTCCAATTACCGTTTTAAAAACCCAAAACTCAACTCGCTAATCCAGCCTTATCGCATCTTTCATCAATCGAATGTGAAAATTGGCGTTTTTGGAATAGGCATTTCGCTAAAGGGTTTGGCAGATGAATCGGTAATTCAACAAATCGAAGTAAAAGATCCAATTCAAACGGCTAATCAAACAGCAAAAACATTAAGAGATTTGCATTGCGACTTTGTCATTTGTTTGTCTCAATTGGGTTATGAATATCCTGGAAGTAATCAAGTTTCGGATGTTCAGTTGGCCTCTCAATCGGATGAAATTGATTTAATTATTGGTGGTCACACCCATTCGGTTTTAGAGCAACCCAAACAAATCCTAAACAAAAAGAATAAACCCGTAATTATCAATCAAGTGGGGTGGGGTGGATTAAATGTCGGCCGTATGGATTTTTGTATAGATAAAAGTGTAACTTTAGTTCATCATAAATTAGAAAGAATATGCAAAAAATAGGAATTAGCTTCATTTTAATCCTTTTCTTACAAGGAGTAAATGCACAAACTGTAGTGATTGATCGAAAAGGGGAGTCTTCTAAAAAAGAAGCTGACCAAGAATCAGGGGAATTAAAAGGATTTGATGTACAGCAAGCCATTAAGTTTACCCCTACCCAATTGATTGTTGGTGAAATTAACTTTTCCTACGAAAAGGCTATTGGGCAACGTTCAAGTTTTGAGATCGAGGCGGGGCCGACGTTATCGAGAGTCGGGATTTTTAGATTAGATTTTAATGATAATAATTCGGGAGCACTTACTCGCAAATCTGATCTTGGTGGTTTTGTGGGTTTAGGATTTCGTTTTTATCCCTTGATGAAACGTTATAACATGAATGGGTTGTATATTAGTCCAATGTTCAAGTACCGTCATTATAATACAGCTATTTCAGATTCAGCAGGTGTATTGGCCAATACGAAAGATACACGAACGAATTTCAGTTTTACGTTTAATGTGGGGTATCAATTGTGGGCTTCTCAGTATTTAACTTTTGATTTTTATGCAGGTTGTGGATTGAATTATACCACAACAAAAGAAAATAGCATTTCCTATTTTTACGATGGAAACACCAATTTGTATACTTCACAGTGGGATGTAAAAAGAGATCAAGGTGTACTCTTTGTCGCGCGCTTAGGAATAAAAATAGGTATTGGATTTTAAAGCATTTAGGTCGTAATACTGCGTTAACTGATTCGTGTTTTGTAGTGAAATCTGTACACATTAGCATGGTAAAGTGCTCGCGAGGTTTTAGACTAACCTTTCGAGCATTTTTTTTGCTCCTTGAGTGGATTCTTGTCTGATGAATTTAGCTGTAAAGGTTTCTGTTTTTTTATTCCATTCTTACAGATTTAAATTGGCCACCCTGAATCTTGAGTTGCTCCCCATTGAACTTAGTTATCCTTCTATGGATTGCGTCCTTGTTGGTCTTAAATAAGAAATAATCCGGCTGACCTTTCTTACACAAAAAAAAATGATCTTCTTTGGATGATAACTAAAACTTGGGGTTAATAAAAAAGCCTCTCCAAATGGAAAGGCTTTCGAATATTTGCGTTGCAATATCTTATTTGTGTGCAAAAGATCTTTTTTCTTTGATACGTGCAGATTTTCCAGTTCTTTCTCTGAAGTAGAAAATTCTTGCTCTACGCACTCTACCACGTTTCACAATTGTAATTGTATCTAAGAATGGAGAAGAAATAGGGAAGATACGCTCTACACCAATATTTCCTGACATTTTTCTTACTGTAAATGTTTCCGTTGCGCCAGACCCTCTTCTTTGTATCACTACACCTTGAAATTGCTGAATACGTTCTTTGCTTCCTTCTTTAATTTTGTAAGCTACAATAATTGTATCACCTGCGCCAAACTTCGGAAAGTCCTTTACTTCCACTAGTTCGTTTTGAATTTCTCTAATAATATCCATGACTCTTAATTTCGTATTCTTTCTCCCAATTCGGGGTGCAATATTACGAATAATTTCTCAATAATTTATTTTTTTTTACTTTTTTTTTGAAAAATTATTTTTCTTGAAATAATTCCATTCTACTGCTTAATCCTTCTATTTTTTTTTAGATTTACAAAAATAATGAAAAGGAATGGATAAAATTCTGATTGGTAGGAGGGATGTGGCGGATTTAATCGATTTTGATTTAAATCACGTGCCGGTGAAAGTGGATTCTGGAGCTTATACCTCTAGTATTCATGCGAAACTAATCGAGGAAATAGAATATCATGGTGTCATGCAATTAAAGGTGGTGTTTTTGGATGAAAATCATGCTTCTTATTCAGGTATCCCTCATTATTTTAAAAATTACCGATCTAAAAAAGTGAAAAGTTCAAATGGAATCGAACAAGTACGTTTTTTCATTAAAACTAAAATTCGAATGTTTGATGTTGATTTTGTAACCGAATTCTCTTTAACACAGCGAAGCGGAATGCGCTTTCCAATTTTATTAGGTAGGAAACTACTTAACCATCGTTTTATTATCGATACATCTAAAATAAATTTATCTCAAAATTCATCTACATGAAAATTGCCATTTTATCAAGAAATTCAAGCTTGTATTCTACGAAACGACTTGTTGAAGCAGCTGAAGCACGCGGACATGAAGCTCGTGTGATTGACCATTTAAAATGTAATATCGAAATAGAACAATCAGGGCCTTCGATTTTTTATGAAAATGACTACTTAAGAGGTTTTGATGCAGTAATTCCTCGTATCGGTGCTTCCGTTACCTTTTATGGAACAGCCGTTGTTCGTCAATTTGAAATGATGAATGTTTTTACGGCAGTAAGTTCGAGAGGAATTGTTCATTCGAGAGATAAATTAAGATGTTTACAAGTTCTATCCAAAGAAGGAATCGGTTTGCCTAAAACGGTTTTTACGAATTATTCTAAAAATGTCGAACATGTGGTCGATTCGGCAGGTGGAGCCCCTGTTGTTTTAAAACTGTTGGAAGGCACGCAAGGATTAGGTGTGGTGCTTGCTGAAAATCAAAATGCGGCACAATCTGTATTGGAAGCATTCAACGGACTTAAAGCTCGCGTGATTGTGCAAGAGTTCATTAAAGAAGCAAAAGGAGCAGACATTCGTGCTTTCGTAGTGGATGGTGAAGTTGTGGGTGCTATGAAACGTCAAGGAAAAGAAGGTGAGTTTCGTTCTAATCTTCATCGTGGAGGTAGTTCACAAATCATCGAATTATCAGTGGAAGAAAAATACACAGCTATTTTGGCGGCAAAAGCGGTAGGGTTAGGGATTGCAGGGGTAGATATGCTACAATCAGAACGAGGACCTTTGGTATTAGAAGTGAATTCCTCTCCTGGTTTAGAGGGAATTGAGCGAACCACGCAAGAAGATATTGCTGGAAAAATCATTCAATACATCGAAAAAAATGTGATTCGTTGATGAAAGCAACTAAAAATAAAAAGTTTGTTATTCTGGGCACTGAAATCCTTCCTGGAAAGAGTGCACAATTGAATTTAGATGTGGCGAAGTTACATACGACGACACCTATCTTAGTGCCGGTAATTGTGGAACGTGCCAAAATAGATGGGCCTGTTGTATTGTTAATGGCTGGGTTACATGGTGATGAGATAAATGGGGTTGAAATCATACGAAGAATCATTCGCAAGGGCTTTAATAAACCGAATATCGGAACCATCATTTGCTTACCGGTCTTTAATATTTTTGGATTTCTGAATTTAAAGCGAGAATTACCCGATGGGAGGGATTTAAATCGAAGCTTTCCAGGAAGCAGCAGTGGTTCGTTGGCTTCTCAATTCGCCTATCATTTTATGAAAGAAATTGCACCCCATGTGGATTACATCATTGATTTTCATACGGGGTCTGCACAGCGCAACAATTTTCCTCAAATTCGTTGTGTGATGAAAAATACCCAAAGTGTTGATTTGGCAAAAATATTTAATCCACCCTTTATTTTAAATTCTGAATTCATTCCTAAAACAATTCGGGAATCGGTGCATAAATTGGGTAAAAATATTCTACTTTTTGAAGGAGGTAAAACCAATAATATTGAAGAAAAAGTAGTAGAGGAAGGAATAAACGGTGTGAAGAATGTGCTTAACCATCTCGGGTTGCGTTCTTTTAAAATTGACATTTCTCAAGGAAGAGAACCTATTTTATTGAAAAAAAGTAAATGGTTACGATCACCTAATTCGGGTATGTTTCAGGCAATTGTAGAAAATGGTGCAGCCATCAAAAAGGGAGAGGTAATCGCGATAGTTACAGATCCATTTGGAAAAATGGAAAAGAAAATCAAAGCACCGAACGATGGATATATCATTTGTTTGAATGAATCTCCAGTAGTATATAAAGGCGACGCACTCTTCCATATAGCAGAAGATTGATACTAAAATAGATGTTCAAAATAGGTCCAAAGCGGATCATTTGGCACTTGTGCGGTTAATTCTATGTTTTCTTTGGTCGTGGGATGGAAGAAACGTAATTTTCTAGCATGTAAAGCAATTGATCCATCGGGATTTGCCCTTTTAGCGCCGTATTTCAAATCACCCTTTATGCGGCATCCTATCGCAGCAAATTGAGCTCTAATTTGATGATGTCTTCCTGTTTCCAATTGAACTTCAGCTAAAAAATAATGTTCCGATTTCCCAATGATTTCGTAATGTAGTTTGGCTAATTTCCCTCCCTCTTTTTCACCGACAACATAGGATTTATTCTGTTTTTCGTTTTTTTTAAGGTAATGTGTGAGGGTAGCTTTTTTTTCTGTAGGTTCTTTTTCCAAAATGGCCCAATAGGTTTTGTTGGTTTCCTTATCCCGAAATTGGGCATTCATTCGTTCTAAAGCCTTACTGGTTCTTGCAAACAAGACAATACCAGAAGTGGGTCGGTCTAATCGGTGAATTACACCGCAAAACACATTTCCAGGCTTTTGGTATTTTTCTTTTAAATAACCCTTAATCAAATCGGGTAGGGTAGTATCCCCTGTTTTATCCCCCTGCACAATTTGAGATGCCGCTTTATTTATGGCGATTAAATGATTATCCTCAAAAAGGATTTGAAGGGTTGTGTTGGCCATGTATTAATATTGTTCTTGTTCATTCGGGAAATCTCCGGATTTCACGTCTTTAATATACTGTCCAAACGATTCCATCATTTGTTCATATAAATTGTTGTATTTTCTTAAGAAACGCGGACTAAATTCATTGTTTATCCCTAACATGTCGTGCACGACCAATACTTGTCCATCAACCCCAGCTCCAGCACCGATACCTATAATAGGAATCGCAACCGTTTTGGCAACTTTCTCCGCCAGAGCAGCAGGGATTTTTTCTAACACAATTGCAAAGCAGCCTGCTTCTTCCAATAATTTCGCGTCTTCAATTAATCGTTGAGCCTCTTCCTCTTCTTTTGCGCGAACGACGTACGTTCCAAATTTATAAATCGATTGTGGGGTTAATCCCAAATGACCCATGACAGGGATTCCAGCTGTTAAAATTCGCTGAATGGATTCGATGATTTCTTTTCCACCCTCTAATTTCACAGCATGTCCACCCGATTCTTTCATGATTTTAATCGCATTAGACAAGGCCTCTTTTGAATTTCCTTGGTAGGAACCAAATGGCATATCTACCACAACTAACGATCTACTTACAGCTCGAACCACCGAACTGGCATGGTAAATCATCTGATCTAATGTGATCGGTAAGGTCGTTTCGTGGCCTGCCATTACATTAGAAGCTGAATCTCCAACTAAAATTACATCAATGCCGGCTTCATCAATGATTTTAGCCATCGAAAAATCGTAGCCCGTAAGCATGGATATTTTTTCACCTTTGGTCTTCATTTCCTGAAGCACATGTGTAGTTACCTTTTTAATGTTTTTATGGACAGACATAATGTAATCTTTTGAGCAAAAATATTGATTCTAATTGAATTTACGGGAGGATTTTACTAGATATGTGACACAAGTGACAAAATTTTCGAAAATCCTAAACTAACTTTGTCGTAAATATTAAAATTGATGATATGAAATATACCGTAGTAGACGTAAGAACTAGAGCAGAATTTTCTGGAGGAAATGTTGCAGGATCCATTAATATTCCGTTACAAGAAGTTGTAGAGAATGAAGCTAAAATTATGGCATTAGAACAGCCAATAATTTTTTGTTGTGCCAGTGGAGGAAGAAGTGGACAAGCTACACAATATTTCAAATCTAAAGGATTAAACTGTGAAAATGGTGGTTCTTGGATGGATGTTAACTTTCAATTGAATCAATAAGATTTATAGGATTAGGATTAAAAAAAAAGCCTCACTAGAGGCTTTTTTTGTATTTACAATTTCGGAATGAGTCTTTCTAAACCAATTCCTCGAGAACCTTTAAGGAGTATTAATGCATCCTTGAATGGATGTTCATTTAGGTAAACCTCTAAAGATGAGGTGGTTTCAAAGTGTTGGTATTGATTTACCTTTGAAAATTCATATCCTACGGTAATAAAATCAATGGCATGTTGTTTTAAATAGGCAATGATTTTTTCATGCTCTACTTTTGAATCAGTACCCAATTCAAGCATATCCCCAATGATGGCCATTTTATTTGGGTGGTTGATTTCCTTTAAATT
The DNA here is from genome assembly GCA_023255275.1 of Crocinitomicaceae bacterium. Lineage (GTDB taxonomy): Bacteria > Bacteroidota > Bacteroidia > Flavobacteriales_D > Crocinitomicaceae > JALRIV01. The sequence continues at coordinate 16,713 of JALRIV010000027.1, forward strand.
TTCCAAAGCCAGTTGCATGCTACTCGGATTTGCGTTGTAACAGTCAACAATTAAAGTATTGTGATCCGTTTTGGTAATTTGTGAGCGATTGTTAGAAGGGATGTAATTCGAAATACTCTCGTTTATTTTTTCAACAGGCACTTTGAAATAAAGACCAAACGCTACGGCGGCTAAAAAATTATTGACATTGTATTTCCCCACTAAGTGGGTTGCAATGTTGCCCGATTGGTAGCCTTCATATTCATATTCGAAATGGACAAATGGGGTAAGTTCGCATAGTTGACCAAATAAAAATTGTTTATCTTTTTGTGAGAATCCGAATGACTTGATGTGTTTAGGAATCGCATGTGAAATGATTTCATCATCCGCATTATAGATAATTGTAGCATCATTAGGTAGCGATCGAAACAATTCGGTTTTTGTATTGAAAATTCCCTCAAAATTGATAAATCCTTCTAAGTGAGCCTTGCCAATATTAGTAATTAATGCGATGTCAGGTGTTGCAATTGCGCATAATTCAGCAATATCTCCTGGTTTATTTGCCCCCATTTCGATGATAGCGATTTGATGACCTTCCTTTAATCCAAGTAAAGTTAGTGGCACGCCGAGGTGATTATTTAAATTTCCTTTGGTACAATGTACTTCAAAGTGGGAAGCTAATACCGCATGGATTAATTCTTTATTGGTCGTTTTACCATTACTTCCTGTAATCCCTATTACTGGAATTTGAAATTGTCTACGGTGATAATGGGCTATTTTTTGAATGAAATCTAAGCAATCATCTACTAATATAATGTTCGGATTCGTTTGGTATTTGGAATTATCAACAACTGCGTATTTAGCCCCAAGCTTTAACGCTTCCTCTGCAAAGGAGTTCCCATCGAAGTTTTGTCCTTTAATACCAATAAACAAACAGTCCGGACTGATTTGACGCGTATCTATGGTAACCTTACCTGTTTCTTTAAATAAATAATATAATTTTTCCATATCAAAAAAAAGCCCGATTGCTCGGGCTATTCATTATTTTTTGTTTTTGCTTTTATCTTTTTTCTTTCTACCGTAGTTCATCCCTGTTGGAGATCCAACGCGATCCATAGCACAACGGAAACCTACTGTACAAGATGCTTTATCTTCATCCATAAATCTTCTGTTTCCAGCACTTAACCAATATGCACGATC
>JALRIV010000028.1 GCA_023255275.1 Crocinitomicaceae bacterium
CTAATATTATCAGAACTAATTGTATATTGAAAATTATTTGCATATAGATTGTTGCAGCTTAAGAAGAATGCAATCAACAAAATAGTAGAAATGTTTTTGTAAAATATTAGTGTTTGACAACTATTTTTTCTTATTTTTTTCATCTTCTAGACTTATTTTTCTAGCTTTATTAATTATTTTATTTTTAATTTCTTCAATTTGATTTGCAAAGTAAATCTTTTTTTCTGGATAAATCAAGCATAATTGTTCATAAGCTGCAATTGCTTTTGAATAATTTCCCTGAAGCGCAAATATTTTAGCCAAGGTTGGGCTAACTGGAATGGCGTTTTCATCCACACTTTCCTTCGCTTTTTTAACCGGATTATAAAACTCACTTTTTGTTTTTCCCTCCTCTTTTTCAGGTTTCTCGTCCCTAATTTGTGGAACTGAAACTGCAGCATCTTCTTTCCCTGAAGAAGGGTTTGCGACCTGTAACCAAGAAACAAACGATCTTTTGGATTCCGGTGTGATAGTCAATGAAGGAGCTTCTTCTTTCGTTGGCGTAATTTTTAAATCGTATGTCGGTAAAGGTATTTCTTCCTCAATGTGCAATTCATAAGACGCACTCACCGCATGGGAAAGAATGTCTAAGTCGAGTGGTTTTTCAAAAGCACTTTGCGGTACATCTGACTCTATTTCAACCATAGACTCCAACGCATCAGCTAATAGTTCCTCCTCCAACGGCTCGGCAATTTCAAGGACTTGTTCAGCTATTTCATCTTCAAAAATCATCATGACTTCCTCCTTCGCCATTTCTTCAACAGCAGGAGCAAAAATTACTTCTTCTTCTAAGGATGGAATGAATTCTTCCATGGGAATAGATTCAATCGGGTCGATAGTTTCCGATGGATTTTCCTCCTTTACAGGCTCAGGCATTATTCTTGCCTCGATTTCAGGTTCGAACACCCTTGTTTTCATCGGAGCTTCTTCGGTAGCAGATATTGCTGGAATTTCAGCATCGTGTTGAATTAATTCATCGTGAATCAATTGGTAAAGTTGGGCTTTATCGGTAATTCGATAGGCATTAGCTTGCAATTCTTCTTCGAAATTCACCTGCTGATTTTTTCCCAAGGTATACAAATACAATAGAGAAAAAACAGACGAATAGGGATGTTTATCCGCCAAATGTTTGAAATCAGGAGCATCCCCCAATTCACAGGCAGATAAATCTTTAATTCGTAGCGCTATTTCAGATAAATTCAACATTACCAGTTCGAGAATAATTTATTTAAGACATCTTGATTGATCTGTGTATTCAACTCCTCCAATAGGGTAGATTCAACAAAAGCCAAGTCCGTATTTGCATTATAATCCAAAAAGCGCGTACTGGTCATTTTCATAATATCCTCCTCTGGTTCGCTCACGTAGATGTCAAAATTGACGGAAACCGTTAACCTATTTTTTGCAGCATTATCCCCATCTTGAATCGCAATCGGTGTAACCACATAATTCGTAATGGTGCCTTTAATGAAAAGCTCTCCCTTGCCAATCTCTGTATTCAATTGCAAACGCGAATTATTTTGAATGGCATCCTTTAAGGATTCAGTCAGACGCGCAGGATAACTAATGGGCGTGTTAGGTGAATTGTTTTCGAGCAATTGAATGGAATAACTTTTCCACTCTTTGGGCATAGAACCGGAATCTTGAAACGAAACACTTGTCGGCCAACAACCACTGATTAAAATCAATATGCACGAAAAGAAGATGGTTTTCATTCGGTTAAATTGTATTCTTTAATTTTACGGTATAATGTTCGTTCAGAAATCCCCAATTCACTTGCTGCATATTTTCGTTTTCCTTTATGTTTTTCTAAAGCTTTTTGAATCAATTCCTTTTCTTGATTTTCTAAAGATAATGAAATTTCGACTTCTTCGTGATTTTCATAATAATCATTTTCATCCTCTTCAACAAAATTCTCGTGTTCAGAAGTTGAAACTGGAGGTAAAATTTTTGCATTATTAGGGGTCTGATGCAAATCTTGATAGAAGCGATTCACCATTGCAGATTGGTCGTTGGACAAGGAAAAATCACCATTTTGATTGAGCATATCGACCACCAATTTCTTCAAATCCGTCAAATCCTTTTTCATATCAAAAAGAATCTTATACATCAATTCGCGTTCGGTAAAATTATCCGCGCCTTGTTCTGCATGCATCGTCGCGGGCAACTGCTCTTTTTCCGCAGGTAAATAATGAAATAAGATGGAAGCTGTTAATTCCCTTTCCGTTTCAATCACCGAAATTTGCTCTACTAAATTTTTCAATTGACGAATATTTCCCGGCCAAGAATATTCCGTGAGTAATTGAACGGCATCCTCTTTTAAGCGAATGGTTGGCATCCGATATTTTTCAGCAAAATCATTCGCGAATTTTCGGAAAATCAAGTAAATATCTTCGTTGCGCTGTCTCAATGGAGGCAAACTAATGGGAACGGTACTCAAGCGATAAAATAAATCCTCTCTGAATTTACCGCTAGCAATTGCTTTCTGCATATTTTCATTGGTAGCTGCTACCACCCTCACATTCGTTTTGATCACCTTGGAAGAACCCACGCGAATAAATTCACCCGTTTCTAATACCCTCAACAACCTAACTTGAGTTTGCATCGGCAATTCAGCTACTTCATCCAGAAATATAGTACCGCCATTCGCTACTTCAAAATAACCTTGTCGACTACCACTCGCACCTGTAAAAGCGCCCTTTTCATGACCAAATAATTCAGAGTCAATCGTTCCTTCGGGAATAGCACCACAGTTCACCGCAATGTATTCCCCGTGTTTTCGAGAACTAAGATGATGAATCACTTGAGGAATAATTTCTTTTCCCGTTCCACTCTCACCCGTTACTAAAACGGAAATATCGGTCGGTGCTACTTGTATCGCCACCTCCAAGGCACGATTCAACAAGGGCGCATTTCCGATGATTCCAAAGCGTTGTTTGACTTGTTGTAAATTCATGTGTTCGTTATTCAGCGATTTCTCCTAACAGGGTAGCCGAAGTACAATCGGTAATTTTTACTTGAACGTATTGTCCTTTTTTCCAATCATATCCATTGATCGGGAAAACAACCATGGCATTTCTTCCATTTCTTCCACAGATATGCTCCTTCGATCTTTTGGACAATCCTTCAATCAATACTTTATCTGTTCTTCCTACTTGCTTTTGATGTGCTAGTAGGGAATGTTTTTGTTGTTTGTCAATGATTTCGGTTAATCGTCTCGATTTCACATCATCGGGCACATCATCCTCAAATCTTCGTTCCGCTAATGTTTTTGGTCGTTCCGAATATTTAAACATGTACGCATAATCGTACTGAACCAAATCCATTAAGCTTAAAGTGTCTTGATGTTCTTCCTCTGTTTCTCCACAAAAACCAGAAATGATATCCGTTGAGATGGCACAATCCGGGATATATTTACGAATGGCTTCAATGCGTTCCAAATACCATTCGCGCGAGTAGCCACGGTTCATTCTAGCCAATACTTCAGTGTTTCCACTTTGAACTGGTAGATGTATATAAGGACAAATATTTTCGTATTTAGCCATGATTTGAAGCACGTCATCGGTCATATCTTTTGGGTGTGAAGTGGAAAAACGTACTCTTAAATCGGGTGAAATCAATGCAACCATTTCCATCAATTGGGCAAAGTTGGTTGTCGGTAGATTCACATCTTTAATTTCGCCCTTCGAACTTAAATTAAAACGATAACTATCTACATTTTGTCCCAATAAGGTAACTTCACGATACCCATTTTGAAATAATTCTTCACATTCTTTGACAATCGTTTGTGGGTCTCTTGAACGTTCTCGTCCTCTTGTAAAAGGCACAACACAGAAAGAACACATATTATCGCATCCACGCATAATCGTTACAAAAGCAGAAACACCTCCTTGATCCAAGCGAACAGGAGAAATATCGGCATAAGTTTCATCTCTGGAAAGCAGCACATTCACCGCTCTTTGTCCACCTTCTACTTCGTTCACCAAATTCGGTAAATCGCGATAAGCATCCGGACCAGCGACTAAATCCACTAATTTTTCTTCTTCCAATAAGGACTTTTTAAGACGTTCAGCCATACAACCGAGAATCCCAACCACTAAACCTGGGTTATCCTCTTTCTTCTTTTTAAATTCTGTCAATCGATTTCTAACACGGGTCTCTGCATTTTCTCGAATGGAACAGGTATTGATCAACACGACATCTGCCTCATCCATATTTCGCGTGGTTTCGTATCCTTCCTTTGTCATAATAGAAGCAACCACCTCACTATCTGAAAAATTCATTTGACATCCATAACTCTCCACGTACAACTTCTTTCCATTTTTTTGCCCTTCAGCCTGAATGATTGTTGCCTCACCCTGAATACTTTCGTCTATTACCTTATTACGTCCTAAGTCTATTGTGCTCATTTTTATCGATTATAAATGCAAATTTAAAACAAAAAAATGAATGGTGTGACAAAATGACAGACCGAGATTTTACATTTATTTGTCTTTATTGAAATATTAAACTAATTTTGACCGCTTGTTGTAATTAAGGTTTAAAAAACTTTACTTTGCAAGGCATTATATTAAATTATATTCTAAAATACATGGCAAAGAACCTAGTAATAGTTGAGTCACCTGCAAAAGCAAAAACCATTGAGGGCTATCTTGGAAAAGACTTTATTGTAAAATCCAGTTTTGGTCATGTGCGTGATTTAAGCAAAAAAGGTATTGCCATCGACATTGAAAATAACTTCACACCTAACTACGAAGTCAGTGCCGACAAAAAACAAATTGTTAGCGAATTAAAAAAATTAGCAAAAGAAGCGGAAGTAGTATGGTTAGCAACGGATGAGGACCGCGAAGGAGAAGCCATTTCTTGGCATTTATACGAGGCCTTGAATTTAGCCAAGAAAGAAACCAAACGCATCACTTTTAATGAAATCACCAAGCCAGCTATTTTAAAAGCGATAGAAAAACCAAGGCAAATCAACAAGGAATTGGTTGACGCTCAGCAAGCTAGAAGGGTTTTGGATCGTATCGTTGGTTTTGAATTATCTCCTGTGCTTTGGAAAAAAGTACGACCAAGTTTATCTGCTGGAAGGGTACAATCCGTAGCGGTGCGCTTGATTGTAGAAAAAGAAAAAGAAATTCAAAAGTTCAAAGCAGAAAGTTTTTACAAGGTTCAAGGAATATTTCAAGCTGAAAACGGAAAATTAAAAGCAGAATTAAATACTCACTTTGAACACAAAGAGGGCGCTCAATCTTTTTTAGAGAAAGCAAAAACAACCGATTTTAAAGTTTTAGAAATCAACGAAAAACCGGCAGAGAAATCTCCGGCTGCGCCCTTTACCACTTCCACCTTACAACAGGAGGCGAGTTTAAAATTAGGGTTTTCTGTATCTAGAACGATGTCCGTTGCTCAACGATTGTACGAAGCAGGGATGATTACCTACATGAGAACAGACTCTGTAAACCTTTCTGAAAGCGCCATGGAATCTGCCCTCAAAGAAATCAAAAGTGCTTACGGAGATGCGTATTCAAACCCAACAAAATACAAAACGAAAAGTGCTGGGGCGCAAGAAGCCCACGAGGCGATTCGTCCGACAGACTTCTCAACCCATCGAATTGAAGGAGAACGCGATCAAGAAAAATTATACGAATTAATTTGGAAACGCGCGATTGCATCCCAAATGGCCAATGCTAAATTGGAACGTACAACTATTAAAATTGGAGAACCTTCCTTAAATGAGTATTTTCAAGCTAAAGGAGAAGTCATCAAGTTTGATGGATTTTTACGCGTTTACCTTGAATCTAATGTAGAAGAAGACGAAGAGGAAAATAGCGACGAGAACACGACGATCATGCCGAAAGTAAGTTTGCAAGAACTACTTGGCAAAGAAGAAATAAAAGCAACCCAACGTTATTCAAGACCACCTTCAAGGTATGTCGAAGCTTCTTTAGTAAAGAAATTAGAAGAACTTGGGATTGGACGACCATCTACCTATGCACCAACCATCTCTACCATTCAAAAAAGAGGGTATGTAGAAAAAGCGGAACGCGAAGGGGAAATCCGAAAGTACGCTACCTTGATTTTGAAAAATACTGCGATTGAAGAAGTGGAGAATCAAGAAACTACTGGAAAAGAAAAAAATAAATTATCGCCAACGGATATTGGTATTGTAGTTACCGACTTTTTAACCGAGCATTTTGCGAGAATTTTAGATTATAATTTCACAGCAAAAGTGGAAGAATCTTTTGATGAAATCGCTAAAGGTTTGATCGAATGGACAAAAATGATTCAAGATTTTTATACACCCTTCCACTCCAACGTAGAAAAAACCTTAGAGGAATCTGAAAGAGCAACAGGTGAGCGAGAACTGGGTGTACATCCGGTCAATGGCAAAAAAATCATTGCACGAATTGGTCGCTTTGGGCCGATGATTCAAATTGGAGACGAGCAAACCGATGGTGAAAAACCGACATTTGCATCCATTCCAAAAAATGCTTCGATCAATACCATTACCCTAGAACAAGCATTGGAATTATTCAAATTACCGCGCATCGTTGGAACCTACGAAGACCAAGATGTAAAAGTAAATATTGGTCGTTTTGGACCATACATTCAATTCAATAAAGGGTTTATTTCAATACCAAAGGATTTTGACCCTATGACTATCGAATTGGAAAAAGCCATTGAATTGATCGATGCGAAACGAATCGCAGATGCAAATAAATTGATCAAAGCCTTCGATGAAAGGGAAGATGTACAACTTTTAAATGGTCGATATGGAGCCTATTTAAAAATTGGAAAAGACAACTTTAAACTGCCGAAAGGAACTGTTCCAGAATCATTGACTCTGGAGGAATGTTTAGCGATTGCCGAAAATCAACCAACGAAGAAAAAAGTGCCTGCAAAAAAAGCAGCGCCTAAAAAAACAGCAACCAAAAAAACCACCAAAAAATAGGTTATTAACTTTTGGTTTTTCATTACTATTTTAAATCAAATGCTGGTGAAAGTAATTTCTCCTTAGTTTTGATTTAAATCGTTTTCAATGGACATTTCAATATTCTTTCAACCGATCACTCCTATAACAACGGACAAGGAAGGTACTATTGGTCAAAGCATCTTTTCATATACAGAAGGTGCATTTCCTCTTTTGAAAGAAAAAGGAGTTGCCATCATGCATGTGCCCGAATACAAAAAAAGCACAGATTCGAGTAATAACACCGACCATTGGAGAGCAGAATTATACAACTTATTCCAAGGAAAAGATTGGGAGTTTTCACTGTACGATCTGGGAACAATTTTACCAGGTTCAGACATCAAAGACACGTATTATGCGGTTAGCGCTGTATGCACCCACTTAATCAAATTAAATATCATTCCAATTGTCATTGGAGGTTCTCAAGATTTATTGTTACCCATGTACAAAGGTTACAGCGCTTTGGAACAACAAATAAATATCTGTAACATCGATTATAAATTTGATTTAGGGGATCCTAACGAAGAAGCAAATGCAGAAGGTTACATCAGTCAACTTTTAATGGAGCGACCTTGTATGCTTTTCAACTACGCTAACATAGGCTCGCAAAATCCATACATTTCTCAAATCGAATTGAATTTGATGGAGAAATTGTATTTTGATGTTTGTCGATTAGGTGACTTTAATGCAGATTTTAAAATTGCAGAACCACATCTTAGAAATGCCGATTTAATCGCTATCGATCTTAAATCCATTCGAAAATCAGAAATAGGCTCGCCCTATGAAAATCAAAACGGATTTTATTTGGATCAAATGTGCCAAATTGCTAAATATGCAGGTATATCCGACAAAGCGTCATCGTTAGGAATATTTAATGTTTTGAAAAGTGAACAAACGGGGCATATCATCAAAGAGATCATTTGGTACTTCCTAGACGGGGTTGCCAATCGAAAAGGAGATTTCCCAATAGGACTAAAAAAAGATTATAAACAATTCAACGTCTTGCTGGATGAAATTCATCAAGAAATTAAATTTTATAAATCCAATAAATCAGAAAGATGGTGGATGGAAGTACCATACCCTACTGAAGGAAAAGGAAATTTCACCCGCAATCACATGGTTCCTTGCAATCACAGTGATTATGAATTAGCCATGAAAGGAGAGATTCCTGACTTATGGTGGAAAACCTATCAAAAAATATTGAGTTAAACCCTAATTCGAGGTGAAAAGTTTATTTTCAAACGTAATTTTTTATTTTTTTTATCGTAAATCGTACAACTTATTATATTAATTTGTAATTTAGTGCCGTATTGTGCCTACCAACAACTAGGTAAAAACACTACAAAAACAAGGAAAATTAAGTTGTTTATGAATAAAAGACTTATCATTTTAGCGGTCTTCTTTGGTGGAATTCTGTCTAAAAACTATGCGCAACAGGACAAATTAGTCTCTCATTTTATGTATGACAAAATGAGTGTTAATCCTGGTGAAACAGGTATCGATAAAGGTATTTGTGCTACTACTATGTATCGTAATCAATGGGACAAAGTTAACGGTGCTCCCAATTCTGCTATTTTTAATTTAGAAGCAAATTTAAAAAGATGGATTCCAGTTAATTTGGGATTATCTTTCTATCATGACGCGATTGGTTTCAATAGACAAAATAATTTATTGTTAAACATTGCTTACCCATTAGAAATTGGAAGTGCAGGGACACTTCAGTTTGGAGTAGGTGTAGGAATGATTAATTTAAGTAACTCACCCGTTTGGGTTCCGCCAACAACTTTAGTGGATAATACTCTACCTACAGGTTTTGGAGCAACAAACTTAGATCTAAACTTTGGTGTATACTGGAAAGGGGCTCAAAACTATTACGCTGGTTTATCATCTACCCATTTATCTGAATCTGTTCTAAAACACAAAGTAAACAGTAATCTCACACAAACTTTTGAATCTAAACGCCACTATTATTTAATGGGAGGTAAACGTTTTGATCAAATCATCGGTGAAGATGGGGATATCGATGTTCAATTACAAGTGCAAACAGATTTTATCAAAACTTCAGCAACTATTAATGCTAGATATTTTTATAGAAATATGTTGTACGGTGGACTTGCATATCGTTTAAGTGATGCGGTTGGTATTATGGTTGGTTGGATGCCTATCCAAAACTTTACCGTAGGATATAACTATGACATTACAACGAATAAATTTGCCTCTATTTCAAGAGGATCGCATGAAATTTTATTAAAATACTGTTACCATATTCCACCTCCAAAAATTACGAGGTCGAAACATCCAAGATGGTTGTAGAAAAAATAAAATAAATAAATTTGTAACTATTTTGACAAAATTGCCGTTATATTAAAAATATTGATCCTGTAGACTGTTAAAAATTGATATCCGGTAATGCTAAAATAAAGGAGAATGAGAAAACTATTGTTAATTACTATTGTTGGGGCGATTGCTGCTAGTTGCAGCTCTAGGTCTGGTCACCTTACAGGGACTTTAGGTCGACGTCCGTACCATCCAGAAATTCCTATGGGAATGGTTTATATACCTGCTGGATCTTTCCAAATGGGAGAGAACGACATAGATGTTCCGTTTTTACACCAGTCAAAAGCGAAGACTGCTTCAGTTCAAGCTTATTACATGGATAATACGGAAATTTCCAATAACGAGTACCGTCAGTTTGTGGATTGGGTGCGCGATTCAATCGCTCACGAGGTGATTTTAGTTGACCAATATTCAGCAACGACAGGTGGAACCGACAAAAAGGAATGGAAGCCGGAAGACAAGGCTGAGTACATGACCTTCGAAGATTACTATTTGGATGAAACCCAAACACCTCCTGCTTACGAAAAATTCGATGCGAAACAGTTCGACTATGCTGAACATCGTTATGATTATTCTGGTCAAACAGGTTTCTTCGGATTAAACTGGGATCGTGAGATCAACTATGCTGACGAGGATATGATTCCAATTTTAGCTGAAATGTATTTACCATTAAATGAGCGTTATGTAAGAAGACGTGAATTAGACGTGCGTAAATTAAATTACAAATACTTTTGGATTGACTACCGTGAGGCAGCAAAAAGAGGTAGAATTGAAATCGTACCCAATGCACATGATGCTTCAACTCCTGCATCTTCTCCACACCGTGAATTAAACAGTGGAAATCATCCGTATACAGAAGCTCCAATTGGACACGATAAAGACTTAGGATTTATCAATAAAAAAGGACAACACAATGCGATTCGTGGACACGAAGATCGTTCTAGATTTATCATCGAAGAGGTCATCAATGTTTATCCGGATACTTTATGTTGGGTAAGAGACTTTACCTATTCATTCCATGATCCAATGACGAATATGTACTTCTGGCATCCAGCATACGACAACTATCCAGTAGTTGGTGTAACTTGGGTTCAAGCAAAAGCTTTCTCGAATTGGAGAACACAGTTATTAAATGGTTGGTTAGTAGCGATGGGTGAATTGTTCGTACAAGATTTTAGATTACCTACAGAAGCAGAATGGGAAAGAGCATCTCGTGGTGATTTGAGTATGTCGCAATACCCTTGGGGTGGTCCTTACATCAGAAATGAGGGAGGTTGTTATTTAGCCAACTTTAAACCGATGAGAGGAAGATACTTTGATGATGGTGGTTTCCATACCGTTAAAGTATTCTCTTACAACCCGAATAACTTTGGTTTATATTGTATGGCTGGAAACGTTGCTGAATGGTGCGAAACAGCATACGATGAAGCGATGTACGAATTCTCTCACGATTTAAATACGGAATACCGTTACGATGCAATGGACTGGGATCCACCATCCATGAAGCGTAAAGTAATTCGTGGAGGTTCATGGAAAGACTTCGGTTATTATTTACAAAACGGAACACGTAATTACGAATACCAAGATACTGCTAAATCTTATGTAGGATTTAGAAATGTCATGACCCATTTAGGTCGTGGAGGAAAAGATTTCACCAAAGAAGGTGGAGAAGAACTTCGAAGCGATATTCAGTTACGCTAAGGGGAAACAACAAACAAAATGTAGTAATTTTATTAAAAACCAAAAATTAAAAACTATGAAACCAGGAAGTAAAGGATGGAAATTGTTTATGGCAAAATTGTACGGATTTGGTGCAGCTGTCGTAATTGTAGGGGCAATGTTTAAAATTATGCACTGGCCAGGAGCTGGAGCGATGTTAGTAATCGGTTTATCAACAGAGGCGTTAATCTTTATCTTCTCTGCATTTGAGCCGATTCACGAGGATCCAAATTGGGAATTAGTTTACCCGGAATTAGCTTTAGGTCACTCTGATGATTTAGATCACGCTGCTATTCCAGCGAAATCTAAACATGGATCAGGTGTATCTGGTGAATTAGACAAAATGTTAGAAGAGGCTAAAATTGATAGTCAATTGTTAGATCGTTTAGGTGACGGTATGCGTTCATTAGCAGACAACGCAAACTCTTTAAAAGGAGTTACATCTGCTGCTTCTGCAACTGATTCTTACGTATCTAGCTTACAAGCTGCATCTGAAAAAGTATCTTCTTTATCTGAGGCTTACGAAAGAGCATCTGTATCTATCTCTGGATTAACTTCTTCAACTCAAGAAGGTGAATCATTCGGAGAGCAAATGCAAAAAGTATCTAAAAACTTAGCAGCATTGAACAATGTGTACGAGTTACAATTGAAAGGTTCTTCTTCTCATTTAGAAGCTACTGAGAAATTCCAAGCTCAAGTTATTGACATGATGGCGAACTTATCAGCATCTGTAGAAGATACTAAATTGTACAAAGAAAATATGGCGTTATTATCTAAAAACTTAACAGACTTAAATAACGTTTACGGAAATATGTTAAAAGCTATGACAATAACAAGAGGTTAATTTTTAATTAACTTGTTACTTTTAAGTTATTGAACATTATTTTATTGAAAACCAATAAATATTAATTAATCATGGCAGGAGGAAAAGAAACCCCAAGACAGAAAATGATCGGTATGATGTACTTAGTACTCACCGCTCTATTGGCTCTGAACGTTTCCAAATCTATTTTGGATGCATTCGTAGCTATTGAAGAAAATACGCAGAAATCCAATATCGCACAATACGATAGAGGATCTGGATTTTATTCAGATGTTGAAAGCGAAATTAAAACTACGCCGAACAATGCTGAAAACAAATCAAAACTTGAGAAACTTAATAAAATCAAAAAGCAAATGGATGCTGTTAACAAATTAACAGGTTCCATGATTGATCAAATAGATAAGATCAAGCTTGATATTTTAGAAAAAAGTGGTGAAAACATCAAAACGATTAAAGACAAAGATGAATTAGCTATTATTTGGAGACCATACAATGCTAAAAATCCTTGTGTACCTACTCGTATGAATTTGATGGCGGTTCAAGCAAAAGATCAATATGATGTTCCCATGCATGAAATTATCGGAGAGGATATTAAAAATCCAACTGGATCTGGTAAAAAACTTTGGGCTGATTTTAATAAATTCAGATCTGATTTAGTAAAAACGGTAGCAACTTATGATAAATTTTCAATTAATCCTAAGGCGATTAACGATTACAAATCAAACGAGGATTTAACGAAAAAAGTGAAAAAAATGATTGAATCAAGTAAAGCTGATCTTCGCGAAGATGGTCAAGTTTTACAAGATATGTACATCAACTTAACAAAACCTGAGCGTTTAAAAGTTCATGAGATGGAAGGTGTGCATTGGATTGGTGCAACATTTGATCACTCTCCATTAGTAGCAGCAATTGCTTCTTTATCATCGATGCAACAAGATATTTTATCTGCAAGAGCAATGGCTTTAGCGCATTTAAAATCTAAAGTAACTACAGGGGAATACAGCTTCAACAAAATTGTTGGTTTAGCTTACGGTCCAATGATTGCAAATGCAAACGATGAGATTGAGTTAAAAGTAATGATGGCTGCATTCGATAGCGATAACCAACCTACAATTACCTATAATGGAAATTCTTTCTTAGGAGAAAATGGTCAAGGTACAGTTAAAGTTAAAGTATCAGGTGGTGCAGAAATGAATTTGAAAGGTCAAGTAACCATCAAAAACAAATCTGGAATTAAGAAAACTGAAGATTGGGAGCACAAAGTGATCATCATGAAACCACAAGGTACAGTTTCTTTACCTGAATTGAATGTATTGTACATTGGTTACCCGAACAAAATTGAAGCAGTAGCTTCTGGTTTTGATCAAACTTTACTTTCAGGAAGTGGTGTTTCAGTAACTAAATCTGGAACAGGATGGATCGGAAGTCCAGCTAAAGGAAAAGAATGTACATTAACGGTTTCTGGTAAAAATTCAGTTACGAATAAAACTACCTCTTTAGGATCATTCAAATTTAGAGTATCTCGTTTACCAGATGCTACTTTATATTGGGGAGCTGTAAAAGATGGAGAGAAAGGATCAAGATCTGAATCAAGAATTTTTGCTAAATATCCACCAGAAATTCCTTTGAATGCAACATTTAACATTTTATCTTGGGAATTAAATGTACCAGGTAATCCAGGTGCGCCACCAAAAGGAACTGGAAACGTTTTAACTCCTCAAGCAATGAACTTGTTAAAACAAGTAAAACCAGGTATGAACATTTCATTTATGACTTCAGTAAAAGGTCCAGATGGAATTGTACGTAAAAAAGGTGGTGTATTTAGTTTATAATACATAAAGCTAAAAGTATGAAAAAGTCAATTTTAATAACAATGGTTCTGACATCATCTTTGATGAGTGCAGTTGCACAAATCAATGGTGGTCCAGTGAATGTTCCCGTAGATGGGGTTGTAGATGGAGTTTATGTGAAGGAGCATATTCCGACTAAACGTTTAATACCTTACGAATACGTTCGTGAAGCGGATTATATTTGGTCGAATCGTGTATGGAGTTATATTGACTTACGTGAAAAAATAAATCTTCCTTTATATTATCCATTAGACGAGATTACCATGACGGGTGATTGGATTAGAAATAATTCAAGATGGAGTTTGTGGACGATCATTCGTAACCATGTCATCACAGGTGATTTAAGAGTATTTTCAGCTTATAACCCAAACAACGTGTTTGGAGAAAAAGATGGAGATCAATTAAAATATCCGGTTGACCCTGAATTGGGTTTAAATTTCAAAACCGATTCTGTTTTCAGAGAAAAAATGGTTTTCTATTTAGGTAAATTGGGGCCTCAAAGTGATATTCCGTTAACGGATGAATTCGGAGATCCAATTGAAATCACATTACCTGATGGTTCTATTACGTTCAAATATCCACCGCAAGATACATTATGGTACACTTCAAAAGATATCGTTCAATATCGTTTGAAAACAGACTGGTTCTTTGATAAAGAGCGTTCTGTATTAGACCAAAGAATTATCGCTATTGCACCTGTGGCATATGAAACAGAAGAGTCGAATGGAGTAACAAGTATTAAAGGATACAAAGAGTTATTTTGGTTATACTATCCGCAATGTCGTTATGTATTTAATAACTATTATGTATACAACGACAAAAATGATGCACAATGGATGTCTTTTGATGATTTATTCTGGAAAAGACGTTTCACGGAAGTAGCTTACAAAGAAAGTAATACATACGACCGTACGATCGAAACGTATGCAACTGGAATGGATGCATTATTAGAATCTGAACGCGTAAAAGATGAAATTAGAACATTAGAACACGACATGTGGCATTTCTAATTTTGGGAATATTTAAAAAAGGCTTCAAGAAATTGAAGCCTTTTTTTTTAACATTTATTTTGATATTCTAAAAAAAAGATTAATTTGGTATAACATTTAAAACATTTAAAATGAAAAAATCAATTATTACTGGAGTAGCATTACTTGCATTAAGTAGCGCATTTGGACAAGGTATGTCGCTTGGATTCAAAACAGGATTTAACTTTCCTATGGCGGGTCATGAAATGGGTTCTTATCGTGAGATCACAAGTGTCAATGGAACAGATACCAAAGATGATGAGAAAGTAATTTACGGTACAAATGGACAAGGTATTCCATTAACATTAGATTTCAGATATATGTTTAACGAACATGTAGGAATCCAAGTAGATGCGACCTATTTATTAGGAATGAAAAAGTTAATGGATTATGAAAAAAGAGATATCACTGCAGGTCCTGCAACTTATTATTCAGAATCTACAACTAAAGTTTCTACACAACAATTCCGCTTAGCGCCTCAATTGGTGATTAAAGCAGATAAATTATATGCTCGTTCGGGAATTGTTTTACCTTTATTCGGTTCAACTACAGGTTATTTTGTTAATGAAAACAACTTGCCAATCAGTGGTTCAAACCCAGCAAACAAAACGGAGGTGAATCAAAAATTAACGGGTAAATTTTCTGTAGGATTCATTGGTGCTATTGGATACGAAATGAATTTGTCTGATAAATTAGGCTTATTTGGAGAAGTAGAATACATGGGATTATCCATTAAACGTAAACAAGCAGAGTTTACCAAATATATGTCAGGTTCTGTTGATGTATTAGCTACGATGACTGATGATCAAAAAATCACCGAATATGATGATGAAATTAATCATTTAGATGCAAATCCAAAAGCATTAGGCGAAAAAGGATTTTACAATACTTTAGGAGTTCAAATTGGGGTTCGTTTGAAATTCTAATTCGATATTCAAGCATAAAAAAAGGCTTCAATCTAATTGAAGCCTTTTTTATACCTTTATTTTTCCCAATCTAATGAGATAAAATCGTGTAAATCTTCTTCAATAAACTTTTGGATACGCGAATTTTTAAAATTGCAAGTAATGATGATTTGACATTTGGGTAAACTTTCAAAAAGACGTTTCATTTGAGGAATTCCTTGATGTTTCAAAATATCTTCCAATTGGTCAACTATGACATACTTTAACATATTGAAATTGATTCCATTTTGGATATACAAATCATGAATTCGTTTACAATTTCCAATAATCACCTCTGTACCATCAAAAATATCATTCCGTTGCAACAACATATTTCCTTTATCGTTGGCTAAATCAACAGTAACATCATGCATTTTAATCAAATGTGTCCATTGTTTTCCTAAACGTACAGCCTCTTGATTGGTATTCGAAATAAATAACAAACGGGGCGAACCTTCTGTGGGAACATTAACTTTACTAATGCCATAAATACACAACAATTGATTCAATTCATTTTGATTTACCCCTGAAATTAAAAAATTTTTACCGCTGTTGAATTGATTGATCAGCTCCAATTCTTTAGCTGTTGGCATCTCCATTCCTAAGGCTAATACCCGTTCCTTCAATTGTTCATCAATCATTATGATAATTTTTTATTGTTTTGGTGACGGTATTCATCACGCTTCGTTTTTTTTAGTAAATTTTGTTTTACGGCTTCTTCTAAATCAATACCTGTTTGATTAGCGATGCAAGTCAACACAAAAATAACATCTGCTAATTCATCTGCCAAATCTTTATGCTGATCTGATTCTTTTTCACTTTGTTCACCATATCTTCTTGCCATGATCCGGGCAACCTCGCCAACCTCTTCCATCAGTATAGCCGTATTCGTTAATTCGTTGAAATACCGAACTCCATAGGTCTTTATCCAACGATCGACCTCTTCTTGTAATGCTTTAATTTCCATTATTCCTTGTTTTTAGAATCGAAAAGAATAGTGACCGGTCCATCGTTTACCAAACTCACTTGCATATCGCCACCAAATATGCCAGTAGCTATTTTATGGGAATGGTTAACTTTCATTTGCTCGATAAAACGAACATACAAGGCTTCAGCTTTCTCGGGCTTTGCACTGCGGATAAAACTTGGACGGTTACCCTTTTTCGTAGAAGCAAAGAGCGTGAACTGCGAAACAATCAATAATTCACCTTTGACATCCTGTATCGAAAGATTCATTTTCCCTTGTTCATCTGAAAAAACACGCAAACCGATTACTTTTTGAATTAAATAAGCGATATCCTCCTCCCCATCAAGCTCTTCGATTCCAACAAGCAGCAAATAACCTTGCTGAATTGAACCAACCAATTGATCGCTCACTTTAACATGAGCTTCCTTAACGCGTTGTAGCACTATTCTCATCCAAATATGGCTTTTTTACGGTGAATTTCATTTTCATCCTCCGTCATTAATTGGCGATAAGTCTCGTACCTACTCTCAGGGATTTGTCCCGCTTCTATAGCTTCTTTTACTGCACATTTAGGTTCATTCAGATGCAAACAGTTGTGAAACTTACAAGCATTCAAATAGTTGCGCATTTCAGGAAAATAATGAGATATTACTTCCTTCTCTAAATTCACAATTCCAAAAGCACGAATGCCAGGTGTGTCAATGATATAACCTCCCGACTTCAACTTAAACATTTCAGCAAAGGTGGTCGTATGTTTACCTTGTTGATGTACCTCAGAAATTTCGCCTGTCCGTAAATCTAAGGTGTCATCCAATTCGTTGACCAATGAACTCTTCCCTACTCCACTATGTCCGGATATCATCACTTGCTTATCCTTAATTTCTTCCCTTAAAAAAGAAACAGAATCCTGATCTTTAATGGAAATTTTTTTACACGTATACCCAATTCCTTCGTACATATACATCAAAGCATCAACATACTCCAACTGATCCTTATCATAAGTGTCCACCTTTGAAAACAGGAGCGTAGTAGGTATCCTGAAAGATTCTGCAGCCACTAAAAAACGATCTATGAAGGCCAAATGAGTAACGGGTGAAGCAACGGTCACTAATAAATAAGCACGATCT
>JALRIV010000029.1 GCA_023255275.1 Crocinitomicaceae bacterium
GAAGAAGTTTGAAATTCCTTTTTGCATTGATTCCTGAATGCTGGCCAATTGATTTCTTTGAGGATCCAACCAAACCATTAAATTGACTTTGTTGAATTTTTTATCCCATTCGTTCCAAGTGACTGCATCCACTTCATAGTTCTGGTCCTCTTTCAATACATTTTTCAAAACACCTAAATCAGGATGAGGACTTGAAGAAACCAGGACAATTTTAGAACGGCCATCAATGACTTCCAGGTAGCAATTTTTCGTGTTATTTTTGAGCGTAAATTCACCTTTTAGCGGAACTAATTTGACTTCGTATTTGTGAAATCCAATGGTTGATGCCTTCAGATTAAATACAAATTTTCGATAGTCATTTTTTTGTTGGTATTGAACCGTTTGTTCTTGCAACAACTTGCCATTTTCAAGGATTTGAATTTTGGTAGATTGATTGGCAAAACCCATCGATTCTAAATCTACCTCAACCGGAAATTCATTGTTGAGGATCGCGAAATCATTGATGGTGATGTGTTTGAGGTATTGGTCCTTTTTCGGTATCGTATCACCTACCCCTAGCACATAAATGGGAGAAAAACCGATATTTTCGATGGCGTAATTGGGATGTTGTCCTTCATTGTAATTTCCATCAGACATTAAAACAAAGCCGCCGATGTTTTTTCCGTAATAATCATTTAAAATCTGTTGAAAAGGGGCGCTGATATCCGTCTTTACATCCTTGAAATCAACGGAATCATTATAACGGATTTTTTGTCCGAAAACCACATCCACCACCTCAAATTTTTCAGCTAATTTTTCTTTAGAAGCTTTTAAATAATCCGTTGTCAGTTGTTTAACTTGGGATGAATCTTTATAATTTTTTATCGAAGTGGAATTATCTATTAAATTAAAAAGAATTGGTTTTTCATTTCTGAAATCATTGCTTTCGAACCATAAGTTTAACAGTAGTGAAATTAAGGTAAAAAGCACCATGCCACGCAAGGCAATCAGTATGCTGCGCCAAGTATTTTTTTCTTTTAACCACTTCACATCTTTGTAAAAGAAGAAAGCAGCAAATGCTGAAAGAAGGAAAACAACAATTACCCAGAAAAGACCTTGTCCTGAAATAAACTCCATATAATATCCGAAATTAGAAACAAATTTTGAATATTACCCCATTCGATTTATTATTCTTTAAAGTTTTTAACGGTATAGGCTAAGCCAATGCTGATGACCGATTTAAATTGAGATCTTGGACCTACATTACCTTTATAATCTTGAATTTGGATATCGTCGTCGTAGATGTAATTCCATGCCAATGAAGCATTCAGCCAATTATTCACTTTAAAATTCATAAGCAATTCACCGTTGACATCGATATTCTGAGGGTTGTGTTGGTAATTGGAAAAAAACTCTAATTTTGATTTTAAATCAACATTTTTTCCGAGTGGTGTCTCTAATTTAAAACGAAGATATGCCCCTATTTCACCTCTAAATTTATCTCCAGCGCGCAACACATTCCCTAAAGTATCCAACTCCGCTTTGCGTACACCAAAAGCACCTGCATTAGACAGATTTCCATCTTGGACAAAAGTCATTTTCACAGAAGCTGGAGAGAGAAACATGGAAAAAATTGGGGTGGGCACATATTCAATACCCAAGGCTAAATTTAGATACCCTGGAGCCATAAATAAAGAAGAACGCAGGGTGTCGTTTTGATTGGTATAGCCTTCGGCAAATTGAGTTCTAAATCCTGTTAGAAAAGCAACCGACCAATGCTGGTGCAGTTCATATTCGATTTCTGAGGTGAAATCAATTTTATCGTCTGTTTTCTGAAAACTTTTATGATCTCCCGTATCGAAAAATTTATTTCCCCCAAGCGCCAAGGTTAAATCGTTATTCCATGTCCATTTATCTTTTACATAATTAGCTGACGCAATGATGGAACCCAATAAATTCAAACTTGTTCGACCACCCGCATTCCAATTCACAAAAGAGGATTGACTTGTCGACAAACTCTGAATTGATTTTAATTTCCAATTTTTAGCCGGAGCAATTGAATCTTGAGTATATGAAACCGGACCAAAAAATAATACAAAGGAACTAAAAAGGAAAATTTTATTCATGTGAAAGAGTTTTATATCAAAAATACGAAAAAAAATAAAATCAAACTGGAAATACAACATAAAGAAACAAAGCTCCCTTGGAGAAGAATATTTTTGTATTTTCGTAAAAAAAAATTAAAATGAGTAAAGAAGTGTATATTATATCCGCTGTTCGAACTCCAATGGGTTCTTTTTTAGGTGGATTATCAAGTGTTCCTGCAACGGAATTAGGTGCAATTGCCATTAAAGGAGCGCTAGAAAAGGCGAATTTAAGCGGTAATCATATCGATGAAGTTTATATGGGAAATGTGCTTCAAGCAGGTGTTGGACAAGCTCCAGCAAGACAAGCTGCCATCGGCGCAGGACTAAGTAAAGAAGTACCTTGTACAACCATCAATAAAGTTTGTGCTTCTGGAATGAAGTCTATCATTTTAGGTGCGCAGTCTATTTTAGCAGGTGATAATGAAATTGTAGTTGCCGGTGGAATGGAAAACATGTCACAAACCCCACACTATTTAGACGGTAGAAATGGAATGAAATTCGGAAATATCGCAATGTTGGATGGGATTACTAAAGACGGATTATTAGATGTATACTCTAAAGTTCCAATGGGAAATTGTGCGGAATTGTGCGCCAAAGAATACGGATTCAGCAGAGAAGATCAAGATCAATTTGCAATCACTTCATACAAAAGAGCTGCAGCCGCATGGCAAGCTGGAAAATTCAACAATGAAATCGTTCCGGTAAGTGTTCCTCAACGAAAAGGAGACCCTATCGTTATTGCTGAAGATGAAGAATACAAAAATGTATTTTTAGATAAAATACCTTCTTTACGACCAGCATTTGACAAAGAAGGGACAATCACCGCAGCGAACGCTTCTACCTTAAACGATGGAGCATCGGCATTGGTTTTAGCTTCTAAAGAAGCGGTTGAAAAACACGGTTTAAAACCAATTGCTAAAATTGTATCTTACGCGGATGCGGCTCATGAACCAGAATGGTTTACTACGGCTCCTTCAAAAGCGGTTCCAAAAGCATTAGCAAAAGCAAATCTTACTACTTCAGATGTAGATTTTTGGGAATTGAACCAAGCCTTCTCCGTAGTTGGTTTAGCAAATACCAAAATTTTAGGTTTAGATCCTGAAAAAGTAGATGTACATGGTGGAGCAGTTGCTTTAGGCCATCCTCTAGGAAACTCTGGTTCAAGGGTAATTGTTACCTTAATCAACGTATTACTTCAAAACAATGGAAAAGTTGGAGGAGCTGCTATCTGTAACGGTGGTGGTGGTGCTTCAGCGATGATCATTGAGCTAGTATAATTAAAATTTTTATCAAAAAAAGGCAGTCCACGACTGCCTTTTTTATTACCCCTCCCCTTTCGATGTCTTATTGGCTATTTTTTATCTTACTCTTTTTTGCTGAAATCATCGGAACCGTGAGTGGTTTCGGTTCTTCCATCCTCTTTATTCCGCTGGCATCTCTTTTTTTTGATTTCAAATCGGTTCTGGGAATCACTGCGGTCTTTCATATTTTCAGTAATCTATCCAAAATCATATTATTTCGTAAACATTTCAATTGGAAAATTGCATTACAGTTGGGTATCCCAGCCATCGTATTTTGTACCCTAGGTGCATTACTCACTAGTATCATTCCTCAGCAGGAAATTGAATTAACCATGAACATCATGTTAGTAATCCTAGCTCTATTATTGATGTGGAGTTACCGTGTTCAAATCCAGCAAAATAGAAGGAATTTATTTATCGGGGGGACCTTGTCGGGATTTTTAGCCGGATTAGTGGGAACAGGAGGCGCTATTCGCGGCATCACGCTAACCGCTTTTCAATTAGAAAAAAACATCCTCATTGCCACTTCTGCATTGATCGATTTAGGAGTTGACTCAAGTAGAGCCATTGTCTACATTAGTCAGGGGTATTTCTTAAAAGAACATTTTAAGTTACTTCCCTTTTTTATCGTCATTAGTTTTGCAGGCTCCTACGTTGGGAAATTGGTTTTGCATCGTATGAGTCAAAAAACGTTTAAGATCATTCTACTTTCAGTAGTGGTGATGGTTTCGATTTATCAAGTTATCAAATACCTTTTGGGGCCATTATAATTTTCCGTCGCCTTGTTGCTGGAAGTAGTGAATTTGATCCATCTTTTCAATTCGAGCACCGGGAAAATAAAAATTACAAATTTGCTGAAAATTCAATCCATATTTGGCCATTTTCATCGCTCCCTCTTGACATAAACCTACCCCATGACCATAGCCTTTTCCTTGAATCACTACCATTTCACCTTCAGGGTAACAACTAAAAAAGGTGGATTTCAATTTAAAATTTTCCCGCAAATCTCTTAAGGGAATCCCTAAAACCGGACTAATGTAAAAAGCCATGCGTTGCGCTTGATTAAAAGTATACATGGTACTCAAAAAGAAGGAATCTTGAATGGGGTAATTGTATTTTTCAACCAAAAAATCTTTCCATTTTTCTTTGGGTACTCTGACTTCCCAATTGGCTTGTTTGGTATACAAACAAAAGGTATCCAGAAAAGTATTCAGATAGGGAACTTTTTCATTCCACACATAATCCGGTTCACAGGTTTGACCACCACAATTGGCATGAAAATAGGTGTCAATCAATTCATTGTTTTCATCTAATAATACCATATTATGCGTTTGACTGACTGCTGTATCGATTTTCAACGTATAACGAAGCATGTGATGATACGCTTGACAGTGTACCCTATCGCAGAGATTAAACCCTTCTTTAGCGTGTCGGTTTTTATTTTTTAAGGCATACGTTCGACTCATCAAACCTTGTACTTTATAATAATCCAGTTCTCTTCCTCCACCTCCTTCTGATTCCACAACGCCCATCAAATAGTTATCCATATCAACCGCATTCACAATGAGCAATTGATTCTTCACATTAGAAACTTCAAAATCATTTTTATAGCGACGAGATTTGATGTTTGGAGACTTCGCTGTTAGGGTTATTGAACTGTTTACTTGGTTTTCAATTAATCGAATCTTCGAATACGCCCCCATATCCACAACCCCCCGTTTCAGCCAAATTTTATTGGAATCTGCAAGGGATAAATCCACAAATTCATTGGGTAAGATCGATCCTAAATAAACGGTATCGGCATAAATGGAATAGCTGCCAGAATGATAAGTCAAATTGATTTTTTTGACCGCATAATCTCTCAAAACTCCTATTTTCATCTGCTGTGAAAACAGAAGGTTTGTAATAATTAGAGCAAAAATCGTCAAAAAGCCTTTCACATTACAAAATTACATTGGAAAAACGTTTGATTTCTAGGAGGATGTAGAAGTTTTCAACAACGCAATGGCAACTTTCTTGGAAGCACCTTTATTCCCAAGGATTTCAATCAAATGCTGATATTCCTCCATGATCAATGCTCGTTTTGAACCGTTCGGTAGAATATACGCCAATTCCTTTTTCAGATTTTCCACGCGACACTCATGCTGAATTAATTCTTTCACCACTTCACGATCTAAGATCAGGTTGACCAATGAAATGTATTTGACATGAATAAGTCGCTTAGCGATTTGATAGGAAATTTCTGAACCTTTATAACATACTACCTGAGGAACTTGAAACAAAGCGGTTTCCAATGTGGCTGTACCTGAAGTCACCAAAGCAGCGGTCGCATTAGCCAATAGATCGTAAGTTTGTTGGTAGACAATGTGCATATCCGGATCGATAAACTTCTTGTAAAAATCGGCATCTATACTGGGAGCTCCTGCAATAATAATCTGATATTCCGATTGGTCTTTAATCGCCTCCAACATGATGGGTAATTTTTTAGAAATCTCTTGTTTACGACTTCCAGGTAATAAGGCAATGATGGGTCGTTCCCCCAACTGATTTCGCTCTCGAAAGGTACTGGCCTTATCGGTCTTTTTAAAATCATCAATCGCGTCAAGCAAGGGGTGACCAACATACATGGCTTCGTAGTCAAATTTTTGGTAAAATGGAGCCTCAAAAGGAAGAATGACAAACATTTGATCCACGCTTTTTTTAATTGTATACACTCGATTTTCCTTCCAAGCCCAAATAGTCGGTGAAATGTAATACGCTACATGTATCCCTTTTGATTTTGCCCATTCTGCAATCCGTAAATTAAATCCTGGGTAATCGATAAGGACAAGCATATCTGGTTGAAAGGCTTCAATATCCTTCTTACAAAACGAAATGTTTTTTAAAATAGTCCTTAAATTCAAAAGCACCTCTACAAAACCCATAAAGGCAAGTGCTTTAATGTGCTTCACGAGGGTCCCCCCCTGCTTTTGCATCAAGTCGCCACCCCAATATCTAAAATCAATATTCGGCTCAATGGCTAACATTTCTTTCATCAGATTACTTCCGTGTAAATCTCCAGAAGCTTCACCTGAAATGATATAAACCTTTCTCCTTTTCATCCTACATTAAAATAAATCGATAATATAGTATGATGAAAAGATTGATGACGGTTGCCATAATAATACCCATTCCAAAATTCCATTTTTCATTTTTCATAAAAAGATGGAACCAAATTAAATTTCCAATACTTGCCAAGGATAAAATTTTCGATGTCCAAACGTAAAAATTCATAAACTTTTTCCAAATGGTTGCGATACTGGTGTGATCCATAAAAGAATAAATCACGATGACAACAAAAATGGAAACTAAGGTGGTTCCTATTCCTATCATTAATCCTAATGTGTGTTCTTTTCCCCAATTTCTTAAATTCATAAATGTTGTGTTTTAAACGTTTCTAATGCTTTATAATCTGTCATATCAAACTGAGTAGGAACAATCGACGCATAACCATTTTTCAATGCCCATAAATCGGTATCCTCTTGTTGATCCAAGTCTTTAAACTCCCCAGTCATCCAATAATACGGTTTTTTAAATTGATCCCATCTTTTATCAAATCGATCTTCCCAGAATGCATAGGCTTGTCTGGCAAACTTTATCCCCTGAAAAGCGCTACTTTCAATTTTAGGAATATTTACATTGTAACAAGTGTGAATCGGTAAATCATTTTTTAAGACCCATTCCAATACTTTTTTAACCACCAATTGAGCTAAAGTGAAATCGGCATCTTCATCAAAATCCGCAAGGGAAAAACCAACTGAAACAACACCTTCCATAGCACCTTCAACTGCTGCTGACATTGTTCCGGAATACAACACGTTCGTTGAGGTGTTTTCTCCATGATTAATTCCGCTTAAAATTAAATCCGGTTTACGATTCAACACTTCGTAGATACCAAGCTTTACGCAATCCACTGGAGTTCCCGAACATGCGTAAGCCTCAACATGCTCAAATTGTGAATAGGTGTGCATTCGAAGAGGATGGTTCACGGTAATGGCGTGTCCCATTCCAGATTGAGGCTTATCCGGAGCCACGACAATTACTCTCCCAAATGATTTTGCCACTTCCACCAAGGACAATAAACCCTTCGAGATGATTCCATCATCATTGGTAATCAGTATTATTTTTTCTTGTTCCATTTGGTCTAAAATGCGTTCAACTGCGAAAGTAACAATCTTAAACTTAAAATCCATTCACATATCCCAAAAATAATAACCGTTAAAAATTTAAAAAATAGTTCTTATATTTATACCGAAATGAAGACAGGACAATTAATTACTGAAATGAAAGGAATTATCCAAGAAACGGAAAGTTTCTTGAATCAATCTATTTATCCTTTAAGTGAAGAACAGTTAACTTGGAAACTTTCAAAGAATCATTGGTCTATTATGGATATTCTTGCTCATTTAAATGCCTTTTCAGAATATTACCTGCCAACCTTCGAACAAAAATTAAGCAAAACAAAACATACTGATCCGACCGAGGAATTCATTTCAACTCCTTTAGGAAAAGCTACTTGGAAGGCTATGAAACTTGGGAAATTTAAAAATGTGAAACGCAAATTAAAAAGTCCTAAAAACTACAACCCTGTTCTTTTTCCTCATCTGATCAAGACCAATACGGTCGAAATCTTTCAAGAATATCAGGCTAATACCTTGAGTATTTTGGATCGATTAGATTCGGTAAATCTTAAACGAGTAAAAATCCCGTTGATGATTTCTAAAATCATTCGTTTGCGATTTGGAGATGCGTTGATGTACCTCATCTACCATCATGAAAGACATGTAGAACAAATGAAACAGTTGGTTAATCACCCTTCTTTTCCATCAAAATAATGTCTTTTTCCTATTGTTTTGTCTCGATTAGTCCTGTCAGAAAAGAAAACGCTGACCCTTCTGAAATGGTGACCCAATTGTTATTTGGAGAATTAGTGGAAGTACTTGAAATTCAACAAAATTGGACTAAAATAACTACTTTTTTAGATCAATATACCGGTTGGGTAGACACCAAGCATTTAATCGCTTTGACGGAAAAGGAGCACAAACGATGGTTAGACCAATCAATTTATTCGAATCATAGAACTTGCGAACTGGTTACTCCATGGGGCATACAATTCGTTCCAAGGGGATCATTTATAGGGGTTGAGGAAGAATTTTCAATCGGAAACACACGATTCAAAAACCTACAGTTCAACACCGATTCTCCTTTTGATCAACCCTTTGAATTAGCAGCAGATTATTTAAATACTCCTTATTTATGGGGAGGAAAAACTCCCTATGGAATCGATTGTTCAGGACTTACACAACAAGTTTTTAGAGCATTTTCCATTCAATTACCCAGAGATGCATACGAACAAGCGGAAGTTGGGCAAACCATTGAATTTGAAGACCTTGAACCGAACGATCTTGCGTTTTTCACGAATGCTAATGGAAAAGTAATTCATGTAGGCATTATCTCAGATGATAACGAAATCATTCATGCATCGGGTCACGTTCGTAAAGATATTTTCACTTCAGAGGGAATCATTCATCGTGAGAACAAGAACTTAACCCATCATTTAAGTGCAATAAAACGCTTATAAATTCGAAATTAACTTGATATAAAAATTATATTTGCAAAATAATAGTTGAAATTCAATGAGAGACCAAGAAATATTTGATTTAATTAATCAAGAAAAAAACAGACAATTACATGGAATCGAATTAATTGCATCCGAAAATTTTGTCAGTGACGAAGTAATGCAAGCCATGGGAAGTGTATTAACTAATAAATATGCTGAAGGACTTCCAGGAAAAAGATATTACGGTGGATGCGAGATAGTTGATCAGGTCGAACAATTAGCCATTGACCGTTTGTGTAAATTATTTGGTGCCACTTGGGCTAATGTGCAACCTCATTCCGGAGCACAAGCCAATGCAGCCGTATTTTTAGCTTGTTTAAATCCTGGTGATAAAATTTTAGGTTTCGATCTTTCTCATGGAGGACACCTTACGCACGGTTCACCGGTTAACTTTTCAGGTAAATTATACCAACCATTTTTCTACGGAGTAAATAAAGAAACGGGTAAGGTGGATTACGATGTACTTGAAGAGGTAGCTCGAAAAGAAAAACCAAAAATGATTATTTGTGGGGCCTCTGCATACAGCCGAGATTGGGACTATGCCAGAATCCGTAAAATTGCAGATGAAATTGGAGCGCTAATTCTTGCCGATATTTCTCACCCTGCAGGATTAATTGCAGCCGGTTTATTAAACGATCCTCTTGACCATTGCCATATCGTTACCACGACAACTCATAAAACCTTAAGAGGTCCTAGAGGTGGTGTCATCATGATGCGTCATAACTTTGAAAATCCATTTGGGTTAAAATGGAATAATGGAAACTTAAAATCGATGGGGGCGCTTTTAGACGCAGCTGTTTTCCCTGGAATTCAAGGTGGACCATTAGAGCACGTAATTGCGGCAAAAGCAGTAGCCTTTGGTGAAGCCCTTTCGGATAATTACAAAACATATATGAAACAAGTTCAATTAAACGCTAAAGTAATGGCGGAAGAATTTGTCAAAAGAGGATATGCTATTGTTTCTGGAGGAACGGAAAACCATTCCATGTTGATTGATTTACGAAGTAAAGGGGTTACAGGAAAAGATGCTGAAAACACCTTAGTACTTGCCGATATCACCGTAAATAAAAATATGGTGCCTTTTGATACAGAGTCTCCTTTTGTCACTTCTGGAATTCGAGTTGGAACCCCAGCGCTTACATCAAGAGGTGTGAAAGAACATGAAATTCCAAAAATTGTTGAATTAATTGATCGCATTTTATCCGACATTTCGAACGAAGCCAACATCCAATCGGTTAAAGCTGAAGTCAACGAATTGATGTCGAGTAGACCTTTATTTCAATGGTAAAAAACATAAAGGCAGAGCAATCTGCCTTTTTTTATTCCTTTAACTATGGTATTTAATTCTAAAAGCGATTGGATGTACAAGGGGGTCATCCTTTTACTGATTTCCATCGGTGTAATCGGTGCTATATTTATATACCTCGATAAAAACTCCATCGTTGAATCTTTATGGTTCTTCCTAGTGTTTACTTTATTCGCCGCATTCAATTTTCAAATGAAGCGTGCCACTCAATACCGTTTTGAAAGTGATGCTTTAATTTGCAAGACCTGGATTTCTAAAAAAACGATTCCCTACGCTAAGATCAAACTTGTCAAACCAGGAAAATCGGTAGAAGCAGGTTCTAAAATGGCCCTTACTTTTAGAGGACTTATCCTGATGTATAACGAATATGATGATCTTTTCATCTCTCCAGTTGAGGAATCAAAATTTATAGCGGAACTCTTAAAAAGAAACCCAAAGATTAAAACAAAAAATGCTCAATAAACTTGAGCATTTTTTATACAAATATGGATTAGTTCAATACTTAGTCGACCTTAATTTCAGCAGCTACTTGCTTGGCTTTGACTACCAATTCTTCAACAGATTCAGTTCCATAAGCTAACGCCACAGCCATTCTTCTGTATGGACGTGTAAATGGCTTTCCAAATAGTTTGAAATCGGTTTGAGGGTACGTTGCCGCTTTGTCTAATCCAGAGAAAACCGGTAATGAAGTTCCTTCTTTATCCGCCAAAACGACGGCACTAGCTCCATTTCGCTCTAATCTAATTTCAGGAATCGTTAGTCCTAAAACAGCGCGAGCATGCAATTCAAATTCATTGAAGTTTTGCGTGTTTGCCAAAGTTACCATTCCAGTGTCATGCGGACGAGGTGATAATTCTGAGAAGTAAGCACCTTCCTTCGTGATGAAAAACTCAACGCCCCAAATTCCATTTCCTCCTAACGCTTTAGTTACTTTAGCGGCCATTTCCTGTGCCTCTTCTAGATGAACAGAATTCATCGGCATGGGCTGCCAACTTTCTTGGTAATCTCCTCTTTCTTGACGGTGTCCAATGGGTGGACAAAAAAGTGTTTTTCCATTGCTTTGCGTAACCGTTAAGAGCGTAATTTCATAATCAAAGTCAATGAACCCTTCCACAATCACTTCTTTCAAATCACCACGAGAACCTTCCATGGCGTAATCCCAAGCTTTTTGAATATCCTGCTCGGTTTTAATAACCGATTGACCTTTTCCAGAACTAGACATTAACGGTTTTACCACACATGGCATTCCGCAAAAATCTACTCCTGCTTTTAATTCCTCGAAAGATGTCGCATAACGGTATTTTGCTGTTCTTACACCCAATTCAATAGCTGCAAGATCTCGAATTGATTTGCGATTCATGGTGAAATTAGTTGCTTTTGCACTAGGCACGACTTGAATTCCTCTTCCTTCAAAATCAATTAATTTTTCCGTACGAATGGCCTCGATTTCAGGAACGATGATGTCCGGTTGATGTTTCAGAACC
Source organism: Crocinitomicaceae bacterium (assembly GCA_023255275.1). Lineage (GTDB taxonomy): Bacteria > Bacteroidota > Bacteroidia > Flavobacteriales_D > Crocinitomicaceae > JALRIV01. Next base: position 11,877 of record JALRIV010000029.1, read on the forward strand.
ACACGTTCTAAGGCCTCTCCATCCAACATATTGATTACTTCAAACTCATGAGCTACTTGCATAGCAGGAGCATTTTCATAACTATCACATGCAATCACATATTGGCCTAAACGTTGGCAAGCAATTACAAACTCTTTTCCTAATTCTCCAGAACCTAGCAATAAGATTTTTTTACGCATCAGCTTTTTTTTAAAATTTCTGCGTAAAATTAGTAAAAAACACGGTCTATTGTACTGAAAATATTATCTTTGGTACTAGAACTATGACAAATTTTGAAACAGAATTAACCTTTTTTAACCCAATTACCCTAAAACAAATGGATAGGGTAAAACTCATGAATCGAGTGGATACAAAATTTGCTTTTTCGATCAAACAATTCCAAGAAATACTTCACGAATTAAAGGATTATTACGATATACTGGAAATCGAAAACACAAGAACACCCTTTTACGAAAGTTTATACTTCGACGAAGCGGATTTTAAATTTTTTCAAGATCATCACAACGGGAAAACCGATCGATTTAAGGTTCGATTTAGAAAATATGTAGAATCCAATTTATTCTTTTTAGAAATCAAACACAAAATTAAAGGAAGAACCGACAAAACTCGTATTCAGGTCGAATCAATTCCTGAAAATTTAAGTGACGATCATTTAGCCTTTATTAACGAAAACATCCCGGAACTTAAAAACTTAGAAGCAAAAATGTGGAATTCTTTTCACCGGATTACGTTGGTAAATAAAACGGCTAATGAACGTTTAACACTCGATTATGATTTGAATTTTAAATGGGAGGAGGAAAACATTCATTTGGATAACCTTGTCATTGCAGAATTGAAGCAAGAAAGTGTTAAACGAAATTCTGTGTTTTATCAGTTGATGAAGAAACACCATATTAGGCCATATAGACTCAGTAAATATTGTATTGGATCAATCGAACTTTATGGCCAAAACTACTTGAAGTTTAACCGATTCAAGAAAAAATTACTACAACTTAAAAAAATCAATGAGTATGCTGCCTAACTTCTTTTTAAAAATGAATGAATCCAATCTTTCGATTTCTTGGATTAACGACGATTTTTATGCCTTGCTATTAAGATTGGCCGTTAATATGATTTTCTTAACGATTTTAATTCGTTATTTATATTACCCCAAAACCAAAAGAAAAGATTATTTATTTACTTACTACTTGATCGGAACGATTACGTTTTTTCTTTGCTTCGGATTAAAAAAATTAGACATTGATACCGGTATGGGATTGGGTTTGTTTGCCATTTTTGGGATCATTCGATACCGAACAGACGCCATCGAAATCAAGGAAATGACCTACCTATTCCTAATCATCGGAATCAGTGTGATCAACTCTTTAGCGTCGAATAAAATCAGTATTGCAGAAATGGGATTGATCAATTTCACCGTAGTGGCAATCACTTATGGATTTGAAAATATTTGGTTGATTAAACACGAAACCAGAAAAACGGTCAATTACGAGCGTATCGATCTGATTACACCAGAACACTACGAGGAAATGAAAGCGGATTTAGAAAAAAGAACTGGTCTGAACATTAACCGTTTTGAAATAGGTAAAATTGATTTTTTAACCGATACTGCACAAGTTAGAATTTTTTATTTCGCAGATGATCAATCCTTTTCAGATTACTCATCGATGTAAAAACCATGCAACTTTTCAGATTTTTACTCTTTCCTTTCTCATTTGTATTTTACCTCATCACGAGCGTACGTAATTTGCTTTATGATTGGAAAATTTTCAAAGCATACAACATACCTGTCCCTTCCATTTGTGTTGGAAATTTAAGCGTTGGAGGAACTGGGAAAACGCCACATGTTGCCTATTTAGCAGAATTACTTGGTTCGAAACATACGGTAAGTATTCTTTCCAGGGGCTATGGGAGAAGTACAACGGGTTACCGACTTTTAAACGAAAATGATCAAGCCGATCAAGTTGGAGACGAACCTTTGTTTTATGTATCCACCCTACCCCAAGTCGACCAAGTAGTAGTCTGTGAAAAAAGAAAAACAGGTGTCGAAAAAATTATCGAAAAAAATCCGAACACTTCCGTTATTCTCTTAGATGATGCCTTTCAACATCGTGCCGTTAAAGCAGGTTTGAATCTATTGATTACCGATTTTTCAAAGCCATTTTTTAAAGATTACCTCATGCCCCTTGGTACACTTAGAGAATCGCGTAATGGAAAAGAAAGAGCTGACGTCATCATCGTCAGTAAAACACCTAAAAACCTATCAGAAAGTACCAAAAACAAGTTTGTATCAGAACTAAAAATTGAACCTAATAAAGTCTTTTTTTCATCCATTGAGTATGGCGATTTTCGCTGTTTTGGACAGCCAAGAGAAAACCCTAAACAAATGATCTTGGTCACAGGGATTGCGAATCCTAAACCTCTTGAAGAATACTTAAGACCAAACTTTGAAATTTTTCATGTAAAATTTCCAGATCATTATGCATTCAAAGCCGAAGATATTGCTGAAATTCACCAAAAATTAAGTAATTTTGGCAACGAAACAATTATCTTGACAACCGAAAAAGATTTTATGCGATTAAAATCAAGAACTTCGGACTGGAAAATGAATCAATTTCCTTGGTATTATGTCCCGATAACCGTTTCAATAGATCGCGAAGTTGAATTTAAAGAAATAATAAACGGTTATGTTAAAACCTTATCTTGAGTCGGTAGACTACATCAAATCGAGAACAAAAATCAACCCTTCATTGGGCATTATTTTAGGCACTGGTCTAGGAGGATTAGTGAAAGAAATCGAAATTATCGATGAAATTCCTTACGATCAAATTCCGCACTTTCCATTGTCTACAGTAGAAAGTCATTCCGGAAAGTTAATCTTTGGAAAATTAGGAGGTAAAGATGTAGTGGCTATGCAAGGTCGTTTTCATTATTATGAAGGGTACAACATGACTCAAGTCACTTACCCTGTGCGTGTGATGAAACTATTAGGTATTGAAAAATTATTTGTATCCAATGCCTCAGGAGGGTTGAATCCAGAATTTTCAGTCGGTGAAATCATGGTCATTGAAGACCACATTTCTTTGTTTCCAATTAATCCGTTGATTGGCAAAAACTTGGATGAATTTGGTCCTCGCTTCCCTGATATGAGTGAGCCTTACGATAAAAGCCTAATCGCCCTGGCGAAAGAAGTAGCTCACGATCACCAAATTAAAATAAGTACAGGAGTTTATTTAGGATTGACAGGTCCTTCATTGGAAACGCCAGCAGAATATAAATACTTGAGAACAATTGGTGCTGACGCAGTCGGAATGTCTACCGTACCTGAAATTATTGTTGCCCGACACATGGAGATTCCTTGTTTCGCGATTTCAATCATTACTGACCTTGGTGTACCAGGGAAAATTAAAAAGGTAAGTTTGGAAGAGGTAATCGAAGTGGCCACTAGACAAGAGCCAAAAATGACACTTATTTTAAAAGAATTAATCAGACGATTATAATGAATCCAGAAACTAGAGCAAAATACGAAGTAGTAATCGGTTTAGAGGTCCACGCGCAAATGTTGACCAAAACTAAAGCGTATTCTAACGATATCAATGAATTTGGTTCACAACCCAACACCAATGTAAGTGTCATCACGTTGGGGCATCCCGGCACCTTACCCGTGATGAATAAAAAAACCATCGAAAATGCCATTAAATTAGGACTTGCTGTCAATGCAAATATTGCAGAGGATCAATATTTTGCTCGAAAAAACTACTTTTATCCAGATCTTCCAAAGGGTTATCAAATCACTCAAGATAAAACACCTATATGTACTGGTGGAGAAGTTTTAATTAAAACGGCAGATTTACAAGACAAAAAAATTGGATTAACCCGAATCCACATGGAAGAAGATGCGGGGAAATCAATTCACGATGTAGACGTTTACGACACACTCGTTGATTTGAATCGAGCAGGTGTGCCCCTCTTAGAAATTGTATCTGAACCCGATATGCGTTCCTCTCAAGAAGCCTACAATTACCTTCTGGAAATTAGGAAATTAGTGCGTTATTTAGAAATTTGCGACGGAAACATGGAAGAAGGTTCACTTCGCTGCGATGCTAATATTTCCGTTCGATTAGTGGGTGCACGTGAATTCGGAACAAAGGTCGAAGTGAAAAATATGAACTCGATCCGAAATGTTCAACGGGCTATTGAATTTGAAATCAATCGACAAATTGAAGCTTTGGAAAATGCAGAAACATTATCCCAAGAGACGAGATCTTTTGATGCCTTGAAAGGAATTACCATTTCTATGCGTTCGAAAGAAGCAGCCAATGATTACCGTTATTTCCCTGAGCCAGATTTACCTCCAATTAAGGTAACACCAGCTCAAATTGAGGCCATCAAAGCAGAAATGCCAGCTTTACCGAAAGATTTGTTAATTAAATACACGCAAAAAATCGGACTTTCCGAGTACGATGCAAATAACATCATTGAAACCAAAGAAATAGCCTTGTATTTTGAAGATTTAATTCAGCATACTTCAAATTATAAGATGGCAGCGAATTGGATCATGGGTGAGATTAAATCCTATTTAAACCAATACGGAAAAGAAATCAATGAATTTCCGTTGAAACCCATTCAGATTGCAAAAATCATTGCCTTGATCGATGAGGGACTTATTTCCAATACCATCGCTACGCAAAAAATATTTCCAGCGCTTTTAAATGCTCCGGAAAGTGATCCGTTGCAATTAGCAGAATCATTAAATGTGATTCAAGATAAAAATGAAGACGCATTAATTGGCTACATCCAAAAGGTAATTGAATTGAATCCAAATGAGGTAGCACGTTACCGAGCAGGTGAAAAACAATTGATCGGATTTTTCATGGGGCAATTAATGAAAGTATCTCAAGGAAAAGCAGACCCAAAAGCATCAAATGCGTTATTAAGAAACGAACTAGAAAAATAATGAAAAATTGGTTTTTTTTATTGCTATTATTTCTTGCAAGCTGCGATTCAAGTGAAACGGAGCAAAAAGATCTTCCAGATAATTTTACGATTACCGGTACCATTACAGGTGGTGGAAATTCAACCATCTACTTAGAATCTTATAGCAATAAAGGCACCATTCCTGTGGCCAACGTTCAAACCGATGCGCAGGGAAATTTTTCGCTCAAAGGAAACATCCCGGGATTGGGTATTTATCAATTGCGTTTGGGTGAAGCGAAAGACAAGGTAATTCCGTTAACATTAAATGTGAACGAAAAATTATCGATTCAAACAAGCTTCAATGATTTCGAAAAACAACCCAATGCAAAAGGAACAAATTGGGCTAAGCATTTAAATCAATATACCCTACTCATCCAACAAGTGATGGTGAGTCAGCAAGAAATGGCGAAAAATCCTAATTTATCAGAGGCAGAGATGCTTAATCGTTATTTAGAGGCTCGTAAACCATTAGATGAGTTCTCAAAACGTGTCATGCTTCAAGATCCAGGGAATTCGTTCAATATTATTTTATCCTCTTCCCTGATGCCAACAACAGGATTTTCAGGCTGGGATCCAAAAAACCTAGATTTATTAACCTTAGTCGTAGAAGCTTTTGAACAAAAACACCCGAATTCGCCGATAACAAACACCTTTGCGCAACAGTTGGAGCAGATTACCTTAGGGTATCAGCAGCATTTAAATAGTAGCAACGGAAATAAAATGGCTCCTGAAATTGCACTAAAATCCCCAAATGGTGAACTAATAAAACTTTCAAGTTTAAGAGGAAATTATGTCTTGATTGATTTTTGGGCGTCT
>JALRIV010000002.1 GCA_023255275.1 Crocinitomicaceae bacterium
ATTTGAAATGACACCAGTAGTTGGATCGATACTAGCGCCATCTCCCGGTGTTGGATTGAAACTGAAAGTCCCTCCTGGAGTTACAATTCCTGTTGGACCATTGGCTTGATCATGACAGAAATTAGAAAAGGTAAAAGTTGAATTTGCAAGCGGAGTAGCAGTAACGGTAATGGATTGTACGGAAAAACAAGTTGGATCAGTTGGATCCTCAACTCGAACATAGTATGTCCCTGAGGAACTTACCACCGTGCTCGCCATTGGATTTACATCGCCTGTAGCATCTGCATTGGTTAAATGATAGGTCACAATATTTGCCCCTGTACCTGAAACGGCACCCGTCAAATTGTATGTTCCCGGTAAACAAAATGCAGGGGGATTGGTAACGGTGAAAGTAGGAGGGATACAACCACCACAAGGATCAACTGTTATGGTAACGTTTTCAGTATGTGTCGGACAACCCGGAGTTCCATTATCCAAGGTTAAAGTATACGTTGTCGTGTTGGTTGGACAAGCAGTGGTATTTACTGTGTTTGTTGAACTTAAACCAGTAGCAGGCGACCATGTTGCGTTGACTGGCTGGTAAATCGGAGGATCGTCGAATGTGATCGACCAGCCTGTTAATGTTCCTAGACCAATTCCTAATCCTGGAGCACTAAAGGTCAATGTCCAGACTCCATTCGGATCACAACCATTTAAACCTGAAAAAGGTTCACTTGGATTCCATGTTCCACCATTTGGGAATGTTCCGCCAAATGCAGATCCACCAACTGGAACAAAAGTAGTATTGTTGTAATTCCCAGTGGCTGTTCCAGCTGGAACTAAGATGATATCACATCCACCAGGAGCTGTAAGTGTAACAGTAAATCCACTTGTATTTAAATTACAAGTATTTCCAAAACTTATTGTAGCTCCATTACAAGGACATCCACCAAAATTAGTACATAATGAAGAACCTGAAAAATTAAAACCATTAATTACAACATTTTGAATTAATCCATTCGATATACTGGTTGTATTGATACCTTGAACATTTATGTTTACGGATGCACTTCCAGATGCAACTAAATCAAATTCGTTATTTTCATAAGTTTCAATTCCTCCAGGGTCTAAAACAATTTGTGCTGTTCCCGTAATATTTGAGCAGTTACCAACGCAAACTGTTGTTGGATTAGCCACCACGTTGACATCATACACCGGAGGAACTACAGTGATGGTAATATTAGAGGTGCACACAGCACCTGTTCCTGTAGTAATCTGAGCCGTATAGGTAGTAGTGGTAGTTGGAGTTACCGCATTTGGATTTACACCTCCTGGATTTCCAACACCATAACTATAGCCATCATGCAACCATTCAATTTCTGCATTGATATCATTCTGGAAAATCTGTACGTTATCGATTCCCCAATGGTCATAATCTGCACCTGAATCTGCAATTTGATGCCATCTAAATATGGTATTACTAGTAATGGCACCTGCTGGTATCGTAAAACACCAATTGTTCCAATTGGTTAATTGGGGGTCGTTTCCTCCGTTGGGATCGAAATAATGAATATCAATCCATGTTGCTCCTCCATCTGTAGAATATTGTAAATAAACCCCTTCATCAGGCTCATCTGGTCCCTCACATGGTGCATTATTGCCTTGTTCAGCAAATAATAAATCAAAACAAATAGAAACACCTGCAGTGGCACCTGTTAAATTGTAAGATTGAGACGTTAATGTTCTAGGTACAGAGGTGTTGTTATCCATCCAAGCATAAGTTGTACCATCAGGACCGCTTCCAGCGCATGGTGGATTGTTGAAATTTACAGCTCCTGGCGTAGTTCCCCATCCAGGTCCAAAACCTCCAGAATTGAAGTTTTCATTCAAAATGACAGAACCTGTGCTGGATCCGAAGGCAGATAAATTAACGCTTTCCCCACATGTAATGGTCATTTGTGAAGCAGAGGTGTTTATTTCGCATTGAGAAAAATAATTTACGGTTAAACTCAAGCTTAAGAATACGATTATTTTCTTCATAATACGATGGTATTTTTGATTTGAAAATGCGTCAATTGAGTTTTGATGGTCTGTTTGTGGTCTTTGGAAAAAATGTAGAAGGCTTTATCCCTAATAGTTTGATTCGCTGTTTTTATTTCTTTAGACGACAATGAAATTTTAAAACGATTTGCATCGGATGCATACGTCTTATTGTTGTATACTAGTTCCCTTGAAAATTCGATTTGTAAGGCATTTGTCGTTTTATTTTCGTAGGAAAACTCTATTCTTTCGTGCCAGATACCATCTGCATCATTCCGATAATCTTTTTTTTGTGCAGAGATTTTGATGAAGTCATTTTCAAAAACGATAAAATTTTCATCCAACCTTAATGAATTGATTTCAAAGTAGGGAGCTGTTAAATCTTGTGCCTGAGAGGTTGTATTCGCAGCTAGAAATAGAATACCCAATAGGAATGAGTATAGCATAGTAAAGTTTCGTTTCATCTATATATTTTTTTAAATATTAGATTCAATTGTAAAGTTCGGCCCTAATATAGGTAAATTCTTTCAATTAAAAGCAAAAAAAAGCGCAAGAAGTACTCGTGCGCTCAGAAAATTAGTCTTGTAAAAAAGTTAAAGAACCCCTAATGCAATTTTCATGCGAATGATTCTTTTAGCCGATGCATCTACTTTTTTCTTGAAATTGAGATCGTTTTTGTACTTCAACATGATTTCTGAATGGGCTTTTCCTGCATCAAGTGGCATTAAAACAATATCACAACCTGCATCTATCGCTTTGCTATTTGCGTTTTTGATGAAACTTACTCCGCCCATGTTCATGGCATCAGTAACCACCAAACCCTTGAATTGAAGGCTGTCGCGCAGTAAGTGGGTAACAATTTCTGGAGAAAGGGTAGAAGGCATTCCTTTGGTATCGAAACGTGGGTTGTTTTTTACAGCAATGTGAGCAACCATAATGGAAAGCACTCCGTTTTCAATTAATGTAGGATAATTCTTGATTTCTTTCATTTCACCATCAATCATTTGAAGACTCTTATGGGTGTCACCACTCACTAGTCCATGTCCAGGGAAATGTTTCGCTGTTGCGATGATATTATTCATTTGTGTGGTTTGTATAAATTCATTCGACCAAGGGATAATATTCGCTGGAACAGCTCCAAAACTTCTAAATCCAACAGTCGTATTGGGCGACATATCCACTACAGGTGAAAAATTATAATTAATTCCAATGGCTTTTAATTCATCTGAAATGATTTGAGCAACCTCTTTAACCTCGTTGATATCTTTCAATTCATTTGCTTTTTTAACCTTTTTGGATCCAATGATTTTTCGATTGACCAATGAGGGTTCAGCATCAGCAGAATATAAAAATGCCAGATTTCCGATGGAGTCATTCAATTGATTAAACTGGGATATCCATTTTTTGAATTCATCTTTGGTGCCATTCAACATTAACACACCACCAATTTGCCTGTTTTTAATGTGCTTAACAATAGTAGAAGGTGTTTGTCCTAGTCTACCAACAGCAGGCATAATCAATTGGGCTACAATGGCAGTATCATCCAAGGCGTTAAAAACGTTTTCAACTTGAGTGTCTAAATTTTTATTTTCACCTAAATAATCTTTTAACGTGAAGTTGGTATCCACTGCAGGAATCTCTATTTTTTTTACAACTGTTGTTTTAGATTCGCTTTTTTCTTGAGCACAAGCTGTGAATAATACAGCTAACGAAATGATAAACAGGTAGCTCCCTTTCATGGATTAAATATTTTATGATAATACGCTTCAAAATTAATGTTTTTAAACCCATTTTTCGAACGAAAAACGGATGTTTTATAAACAATTCCTTTGTGAATAGAAAATTCGTACCCCATGATTGGTTTTTCTTCTTTTTTATCGGTAATTAAACCCAATGATCCAAAACGAAGATCGTAAAAATAGGCTTGGTTTCCTTTCGATTCCATACTGTAATATCCATTTGATATATGTTTCAAGGTACTGGTGTAATTTTTTCCTTTCCATTTTAATTCGTCTAGAATGTGATGATTTTTAGGAAATGTGTCTATATCTTGCCGATGAAAGTCGTAAAATAACGATTTATACCCAACGTAGTAGTGATCTTGGTCTTCGGTGAGCATCATCCAATAAAAACTGGTCAAAGGCATTGGGGTAACCATGGTGTTTTCACCTTGAATTCCCGCACCTTTAAAATATTGATGGGAATGACTCAAGATAAAAAGCTTGATGATGACTCCCCATAACAAATAGGCGCTGGAATAAATAAGTCCTATCTGATTCAGTCGTTGGCGCCAGCGATGATCCCTTTTGAAGAATAAGGCGATAAGTAGTAAAAGACCAAAAGGAATGGTGTACAAAGGATCGATGACAAAAACCGTGTTGAAGGTAATGCGTAAATCAAATGGCCAGAGAAAAGATGTGCCATAATTGGTGAACATATCCAGTATAGGGTGGGTGACGATACCCCAAAAAAACAATTTTACCCAGAGCGAATATTCATTTTTTCTTTGATAAAGTCGATAGACCAACCAGGCAAAAATAGGACTGAACAAAATCGCAAAAACGAGGGAGTGTGAAAATCCGCGGTGAACTAATGCTGCATCAATAGGGTGATAGAAAAAACGCATAAATACGTCTAAATCTGGTATGGTTCCGGCAATTGCACCCCAAAAAGGGGCTCTATTCCCCATTTTTTTTCCAGCAACGACCTCGCCTACAGCAGCACCTAGTATAATTTGAGTAAGTGAATCCATTTCTTATTTTTTTTGAAAATTACTCAAAATATATTATTTTCAATTCACATTTGAACCACTATGCACAATACCTCTATAAAGTTTTGGGCGGAAGATGACCGTCCGAGAGAAAAATTTGCCTTGAAGGGTCGCTCAAGCTTATCTAATGCTGAATTACTAGCTATTATCATCAATACGGGGCAACAAGATATTTCTGCCCTCGAAATTGCTCAAAACATCCTACAAGATGTGCAACAGGATTTTAACTTGTTAGCCAAAAAATCCGTCGCGGATTTAATGAAATATAAAGGTATTGGGAATGCGAAAGCCATCACCTTAGCAACTGTTTTTGAAATTGCAAGAAGAAAAGAGTCAACGGAGCAATTGAAACAGCCGGTCATCACCAAAGCGAATGATGTTTATGTCTTATTGAAGCCGTTTTTAGCGGATCTATGTCACGAAGAGTTTTATGTCGTTTTTCTTAGTAGAAAAAATGCGGTGATTGGACTAGAGCAAATCTCAAAAGGAGGATTGTCAGGCACAATTGCAGATGGAAAAATTATTTTTAAAAGAGCCATCGAAACGAATGCGAGTAGTATCATTCTAGCTCATAATCATCCTTCTGGAAACCTTAATCCATCCGAGCAAGACAAACTTTTAACGAAAAATTTGTGTCAATTTGGGAAATTTATTGATTTACCGGTGTTAGATCACCTAATATTTACGGATAATGGTTATTTTAGCTTTTCAGAAAAAAGTTTGATCTAAATTACATGAAAAAAATAATTACGATTATCGGCGCACGTCCACAAATCATAAAATCTTCCGCAATAAGTAGAGCCATTAGAAATCATTACAGCAACCAATTGGAGGAGATCATTGTGCATACAGGTCAACATTATGATGAAAATATGTCTAAGGTGTTTTTCGAAGAAATGGAAATCCCTCAGCCTAAATATAACCTGCAAGTAGGTAGTGGAAATCATGGAGAGCAGACTGCAAAAATGATCGAAGGCATTGAGAAAATCATTTTAACTGAAAATCCAGACGCTTTGTTGGTTTATGGCGATACCAATTCTACTGTAGCAGGTGCTTTGGCGGCATCTAAATTACATGTCCCGGTAGTGCATGTGGAGGCAGGCTTACGTAGTTTTCAAAAAAGAATGCCTGAGGAAATTAACCGCATCATGTGTGACCACGTTTCTACCTTATTGTTTACACCTACTGAAATTGGATTGAAAAATTTGGAAAAAGAAGGTTTTTCCTTGTTGCCTGCTGAGCATTCCACCATTGATCATCCTCAAGTTTTTCATTGTGGAGATGTCATGTACGATAACAGTTTGTATTTCTCGAGTGTTTCCGATGAAAAAGCAACGGTTCTTCAAAATCAAGATTGGAAATCCAATTATGCGTTGATTACCATACATCGTGATCATAATACCGATCAAAAAGAAAATTTAAATGCAATTTTCAAAGCTTTTTCCCAGTTATTGGATGAAACCGATTTGCATTTTGTTTTTCCAGTGCATCCAAGAACAAAAAAGAAGATGGCGGAATTATTGAATCAAGTTACTTTAGAACAAATTCAACAACACGCTAGGTTTCATTTCATCGAACCCGTAGGGTTTTTAGATATGATCGCCTTAGAAAAAAATGCAAAAATTGTATTAACGGATTCTGGAGGAGTTCAAAAAGAATCCTACTTCTTTCAAAAACCATGTGTCATTTTTAGGGAAGAAACAGAATGGCTTGAGATTGTTGAAAATGGGAACGCAACTTTAGTGGGGGCTCATTTTGATCGCATCATATCTGAAACTAAACGTTTATTGAGTAAAACGGATTACACCCATCCCAATTTTTATGGCGATGGAAAAGCTGCAGAATTTATTTGTACCTGTATACTAGACAAAATGTGATGAATGGTGATTGTATTTGTAGAACATATTACAGAAAGATTAGGGTATACACTTGAATTTGTTTTTAAGGACAGAGGTGTCTTGTACACGGTAACCAATGATGTAAAAGTTTTCGAGCTGTCGAAGGAATTTAAATTGAATTATTCAAATGTAGAAATTCAATCGAACCTACAGATCCAACCTGCGAACCTTTTGTTTGACGAGGAAATTTTGCCCTACGGAATTACCAAAGGACTGTTTTTTAAAGAGGAGTGTTTGGCTTTTAATTACAAGATAGATCCTTTAGCTTCTATTTTTTATGTGCTCTCAAGAATGGAGGAGTACATCGTTAAAAACAGAGATCAACACGACCGCTTTATTGCTAAAGAAAGTATTCTCTATCGTTTTGATTGGATGGAGAAATTAGTTTGTGAACGGTGGTCTATGGATTTGATTGCAAAAATGCAGCAACATGGGTTTAACGAAACAGTAAATCCTATTCCACTTAAAATCATTCCTTCATTTGACATTGACAATGCGTATGCCTTTTTACATAAAGGTTTACTTAGAAGATGGGGAGCTATTGTAAAAGATTTTTTAGGAAATAAATGGAAGCGGATGAATGAACGAAATCGTGTTTTACTGGGTTTAAAAAAAGATCCGTACGATACTTTCGAACAAATATTACAGCTTACCAATGATTTCGATGAGATTTTTGTCTTTTGGCTTTTGGGAGATTACGCCAAGTACGACCGAAATGTTCATCATAAAAAGAAAGCACAACGAAATTTAATTCGACAAGTCAATGAAAGTGCAGTTTTAGGGATACATCCAAGTTATAAATCAAATTCATACGAGTATTTTTTTTATGTCGAAAAAGAGCGTTTGGAACATATTATACATGCGCCCATTATCCATTCTAGGCAACATTTTTTGATGTTGAAATTTCCTAATACCTATCGAACTTTATTGGAAATGGGTATTAAACACGATTATACGCTGGGTTTTGCCGAAGAATTGGGATTTAGAGCAGGAACAGTAAGATCTTTTAAATGGTTTGATTTATTGCGAAACGAAACAACTGATTTGGTAATACATCCCTTTTCCTATATGGATGGGACTTTAAATGATTATTTGCGTTTAAATCCCGATGAAGCAATTCAAAAAATAAAGGTTCTTTTTACAGAAGTTAGTCAATTTGGAGGTGATTTTATTTTCATTTGGCACAATGAAACCATTGGAAACTATGGAAGATGGGAGCATTGGCAAAAAGTTTTTCAGGAAACCATTCAATTAAAACCTAAACATGAGCATTAAGAAAGTATTGATTACCGGAGTTGTATTTATTTTTTTAGCAATCTTATTAGGGGCTTTTGGTGCACATACCTTAAAAAGTAAACTTGAACCAAGTGCATTGGCAAGTTTTGAAGTCGGCGTGCGGTTTCAAATGTTTCAAGGAATTGGTTTACTTTGCTTAGCGATTATTCAAAAGGTATTCGAAATCGAATTTAAGCGAACACTTATGCTTCAAGTAATTGGAACTATATTATTTTCTTTTTCCATTTATCTTCTATCCTTGAAAGACTTGATAGGCATAAAACTAGCTTTTCTAGGCCCTGTAACACCTCTTGGAGGTTCAATTATGCTGATCGCATGGCTATTAGCAATTAAAGCTATTTGGAAATGGAAAGCGTGATGAAGGTAACCTTTTTAGGTACAGGTACTTCTCAAGGAGTTCCGGTGATTGCTTGTGATTGTTTGACTTGTCAATCTGAGGATTCTAGAGACAAGCGTTTACGCGCTTCCATTCATCTTCAAGTGGATCAATTGAGTGTCGTGATTGATACTGGACCAGATTTTCGTCAGCAAATGTTAAGACAAAACATTAAGCAGTTAGATGCCATTCTGTTTACCCATGAACATAAGGACCATATTGCAGGTTTGGATGATGTTCGAGCTTTCAACTTTAAACAGAACAAGTCCATGCCGATTTTTTGTGCTGCACCGGTTGAAGAGGCATTGAAGCGTGAATTTCATTATGTGTTTTCAGGTTCGAATTATCCTGGGATTCCTAAATTGACGATTCATTCCATTCAAAACAAAACGTTTGAATTGGAAAATATTTCAATTACTCCGATTCAAGTCATGCACTATAAAATGCCTGTATTTGGCTTTCGAATTGGTAATTTTGCCTATATCACCGATGCAAAAACCATTTCGGAGGAAGAGTTACAAAAATTATCAGGTGTTAAAACTTTGATTGTTAATGCTTTGCATTTAAAGGAGCACATTTCTCATTTTAATTTGAAAGAAGCATTGGATTTTATCCAAAAAATAAATCCCGAAAGGGCGTATTTGACCCATATCTCTCATCTTTTCGGTAAACATGAAGATATCTTAAAGATGCTTCCTGAACACGTTTACCCAAGTTACGATGGACTCGAAATTCTTGTGCATTGATTTTTGTTATAATTAAGTATAAAATCCTACATTTGTAAAAAATTGAATTATGTCGAATAACTTATTAAAAGGAAAACGAGGAATCATCTTTGGTGCATTGAATGAAAATTCGATTGCATGGAAAGTAGCTGAAAGAGCTCATGAAGAAGGAGCTACTTTTGTATTAACAAATGCTCCAATTGCAATGCGCATGGGGGAAATTAATGCATTGGCTGAAAAAACGGGTTGTAAAGTTATTCCTGCTGATGCTACGAAAGTTGAAGATTTAGAAAACTTAGTAGTGCAAGCACAAGAAATCTTAGGAGGAAAAATTGATTTTGTTTTACATTCAATAGGAATGTCTGTGAATGTTCGTAAAGGAAAGCATTACACAGAGAACGATTATAATTACTACAATACTGCAATGGATGTATCCGCAATTTCTTTGCATAAAACCTTAGCTACTTTAATGAAGCATGATGCATTGAATGAGTGGGGTAGTGTAGTTGCACTGACTTACATTGCTGCACAACGTATTTTCCCAGACTATAATGACATGGCAGATGCTAAATCATTGTTAGAATCTATTTCAAGATCGTTTGGTTATCATTATGGAATTAAGAAAAAAGTACGTGTAAATACGATTTCACAATCTCCAACTCCTACAACAGCAGGACAAGGAATTAAAGGGTTTACAGAATTTATTAATTTCTCTGAACAAATGTCACCATTAGGAAATGCGCCTGCAATTGCTTGTGCTGATTATTGTGTATCCATGTTCTCTGATTTAACGAGGTATGTAACGATGCAAAACTTGTTTCACGATGGAGGATTCAGTAACACTGGAGTTACTCAACAAGTGATTGATAAATTTGGAAATGAATAATCCAACAAAGGATATAAAAAAAAAGGGAGTTTTAAACTCCCTTTTTTTATTTGATTTGAAATGAAAACATTTTTTGTTCGCCAATAAATCCTTCGAGTTGATCTCCAATCTGGATTGGGCCAACTCCTTCAGGCGTTCCCGTAAAGATTAAATCACCTGTTTTTAAGGTGAAAAATTGCGAAACATAAGCAATAATTTGGTCAATATGAAAAATCATATCTGACGAATTTCCGCGCTGTACGACTTCTCCATTTTTTTGTAGAGAAAAGGATAAATTATTTAAATCAAGATCAGCAACAGGAAGAAACAAATCAGACATGGGAGCACTATGTTCAAAAGCTTTGGCTTTCTCCCAAGGCATTCCTTTTTGTTTGCATTCTTCTTGTAAATCTCTTGCGGTAAAATCGATACCGAGTGAAATACTGGAGTAATATTTTGGTGCAAATGCTTCTTTGATGTGTTTACCAATTTTATCGATGCGAATTACTAATTCACATTCGTAATGTATTTCCTTAGTAAAAGATGGATAATAAAAATCTCCTCCATTTTTTAACAAAGCAACATCGGGTTTTAAAAAGAAAATTGGTTCTTGAGGGACAGGATTGTTTAATTCCTTAGCATGATTTGCATAATTTCTTCCAATGCATATTATTTTCATGATTTCTTGAATTTGTTCTGTAATAGGTTTAATTTACTTTCTAGATCAAGATGATCATCTGATTTGGCTTTTGCTTTGATTTCTTCCATCGCAATACGCAAGCAGTTTTTGGTATATAATGGGAAATCAGCATCTAGCATCCAACCGTAATATCCTGGTTCAATCTTCATGACTTCTTGAATGGTTTTCCCTCGATGTTTCCCAAAATTATAGATTACCTCGTTTCGATCATTTTTTACTAATCTGCCTGCCAAATCCACCATCTTTTGATTGGATGCATTGGAAAATTTAGACAAAAATGAAACGGAATTTTCTAAATCCTTGTATTTGTTGATTTGAGATTCTAGAACTTCTAAAGTAGCTTGAGTATCGTATAGGGCGCTATGTGCATTTGCCAGGTCTTTTTCGCAATAGAATTTATAAGCTGCCACAAGCGTTCTTTGCTCCATCTTATGGAATATATTCTGCACATCGATAAATTCACGATTACTGACATCCAAAAATAAATCGTTGCGCATTAATTCTTCAATCAAAACCGGAATATCAAATCGATTCGAATTAAATCCTGCTAAATCTGCTTCTCCTATAAACTCGATGATCTCATCTCCAATTTCCTTTAATGTCGGACAATCTTGCACATCTTTATCCCAAATTCCATGTATTTCACTAGATTCTTTCGGAATAGGCATTAAAGGATTAACACGTTTACAGTACTCAATTTTTTCACCATTGGGCATGAGTTTAATCATAGCGATTTCGACAATGCGATCTCTTGTAATATTTATGCCAGTTGTTTCTAAATCAAAAACAATCAATGGACGGGTTAATTGTATATTCATATTCAAAGATAAAAAAAAAGGTCTGATACTATCAGACCTTTTAAGAATTGAAAAAGTTATTATTCTGTTTTTAACCCAACAAATTGGTATGGGTGATATTTCTCTTGATTTTTAGCGTCTTTATCGTATTCTGGACCATCTACAATAGCAGATACAATAACTACGTTTACTTTACCATTGTATTTTTGGTTGAAATAATTCGTAAGGTCATATTTCATGTTTTCTGCTCTCAGTTGCGTTAATTTCTCATTCGTTTCGTAAGTTTTCGTTGGAACTGTTGAAGCAGAAGAGTAAATGTTGATGGTAATTTTTTCTCGACCGTCATTCAATTGTTTTTCAATTTCAGTTACGAAATCTTTAAGCTCACCATCTTTGGTTAAAGACATTTTGTTTTTGTTGTAAGCGAAGTAATGCATAAACTCAAGGTTTTTGTATTCTTTTGCTACTACTGTTTCAACCTCTTGTGTTTCTTCAACAGGAGTTAAATCTCCAGTTTTAGGATCTAACATTAACTCTTTGTGAATTTCTTGGTAGTTTGAATCGCATTTTGTTTCAAACCCATCGGTATATAATTCACGGTTGTCCTTAATGTTTACGTAAACTAATTTATACGTTTTACAAGGGGTTAAACCAGTCATGAAAACGCCATCTTTTAAACGAGGGAAGATTTGTTTCGTTTTTTGCGATTCGTCGCAATTTGTACAAATCAATTTAACATTTACAGCTAAATCCTCCGGAATTGGAGATCCATCTGTCGTTTTAATTTTACCTTTTAATACTGCAAGGTTTTTAACCCCTAAGAATTCATTTTGAATTTCATAAATGTCTTTTTCACCATAACCGTCTTCTCTTTCAGAAGTGATGAATCCCATTAATCCATCTGTTGTAGTCGTATAGAAACCGTCATCGTTCGTTGAGTTAATTGGATAACCAATATTTTTTCCAGGACCCCAATTTCCATTTTCGTCCATGTCAGAATACATGATATCAAATCCTCCCATTGATGCAGGTCCATTGGTTGCATAATACAGACGTTTGTTGTCTACAGAGACAAAAGGTGCATCCTCATCACGATCTGTGTTGATGACACTTAAATTTTGTGGTTCTGTCCAACTTCCATCGCTATTTCTTTTTAGCATGTAGATATCTCTGCGTCCTTTTCCACCAGGTCTATTTGAAGTAATGAACATCAACGTTCCGTCGTGAGACATACTTGCATGCGATTCCCAATACTCCGTGTTGATGTTGTTAAAATCAAGTTTAATGATTTCGTTAAATTTGTTGGTATGGAAATCGGTTTTATAAATATCTCCATAACCAGATGAATCTTTGTAAATGTAGATCGTTCTTTCATCCGTACTTACTGCACAACATGCTTCGTTGGTCGAGTTGTGACAAAAAGGTAATCGTTCTGGCTTTGTCCAATTTCCTTCATCATCTAAATGACTCACGTATACATCTTCAGGAAACTGATTTAATCTTGGGTCTAAGAAAGGATGCGTCGAACTATCAGCCCATTCTCTTCTAGAAGTAAAGTATAAGGCAGAACCATCAAGGGCGATAACCGGAGAATATTCTGGCTTATCGGTGTTAATTATCGAACCAATGTTTTTCACTTTAGCTTCTACAGGGGATGCAATTAAAGATTTAGCGTTGTTACATTGAATGATATTCATTTTAGCATCAGCAATTAGAGAAGAGCTTTTAATCGAATTATTGATAAATTTGTTGTATTGCTCAATGGCTTTATCAATTTCTTGATTTCTATGGTAAGCAACAGCTAGGTAATAAATAGCATCAATTGGAGCAGATTTTTCATTGATTGAAATGGCATCCCAATTTTTAGTCACATCTTTTACGGCAATTTCTAAACATTTAATTGCTTTTTTGTACTCATTACGCACGTAAAGAGATGCAAAACCTTTACGGTAGTTGTAGTTTGGTGATTCTGGTTTTAAGCTTAACAATTTGTCTGCTAAAATCTCTGACTGATAGTAATATTCAGACTCAAGCATCTCTGTATTTTTTACAATCAAATCTTTTTCTGAAGCAGTTTGTGCAAAGTTTATCGCTTGAACCTCGGTCATTTGAGCGAAATAAAGCGATGGAGTCAAAAAAGATAAAAATAGTAGTATTTTACTCATTTTCATAACTAGTGGGTTAAATAAAGTATGTTTAAATCAGGATAAAGTTATAATTAATTTTCAATTTAATAAAATTTAAAATTATTATTTCACTTTTAATTCAATGAATTGGAAAGGGTTATACTTTTCTGTATTTAAAAAATCTTTATTGTATTCAGGCCCGTCTACCTTTACAGAATTTATGATCACCTTTACATCTTTGTTTTTAAAGTGCTTTTCTAATTCTTCTTTAATCTTATCCGCTCTCGTTTGTGCTAAGATATCATTCGTTTTAAATGTTTTAGTTGGAACTGTAGAGGCTGATGAATTAATTACGATCGTAATTGCTTTTCTTCCAGCTGCTAATTGCTCGTCAATTTTAGAAACAAAACCTTTTAATTCACCGGATTGCATGGTTAATTTATGTTTATTATATCCATACATGTGCTTTAAATATGGATTCTCGTAAACTGGCTCCGGTTTTACTTCATTAGCTACGATATTTTCGTTCTCTTGATTTAAGATGATTTCTTTATATACGTTTTCTGCTTTTTGATCACAGTTTGTTTTAAATGTACTAGTGTATAAAACTTTTGATGCGTCGAGTGAATCTAATAATTCTAAACGATACGTCTGACAATCCTCTAATGGGTTCATGAAAGCAGCATCACGATCTCTGTAAGACATGGTAACCTTGTTAGGGATACAATCCTCACATGTTAATACCAATTTTAAATTCTCAGGTACTTTTTGATCTTCGTTTTTAAAGCGAATGATACCAGATAAGTAGATTACATTGCTTGGTTCCTTGAAGTGAATTTGGTAAATATCTTTTTCACCTAAACCATTTTTTCTAAATGAAGAAAGGTAAGCTGTTTCACCATTCGCTGTCGTGGTGTAAAACACATCGTCTCCTGTTGAATTAATCGGATACCCCATGTTTTTCGGTGTACCTGTTGCAGTAAGGTTTTCTAATTCAATGGAAAAAATATCAAATTCTCCAATACTTTTAGGTCCATTTGATGAGAAATATAATGTTTTGTTATCAACCGAAATAAATGGAGATTCTTCATCCCATTCGGTATTTACATTTGGTCCCATGTTAATAGGTTCTGACCATTTTCCTGCTTGATCTTTTTTGATGTAATAGATATCTCTTCCTCCTAGACCACCTTTACGATTTGATGTAAAGAAAATGGTATTACCATCTGAACTTACAGCGCAATGAGTCTCCCAGAATGGCGTATTTATTCCTTTGTGATCCAATGGTTTAAGTTCCATATAATGATGATTCTCCATCTCAGATAAATAAATATCTCCACTTCCTTCAGTATCCTTATAGGTATAGATTTTTTTCTCATCATTAGAAACGTAAACAGTTGCTTCGTTGATTTTTGCGGTACAAAACTCTAATTTTTCTGGCTCAGACCATTTCTTTTGATCTTTGGTGTAAGAAACGTAAATGTCTTCTGGCCAATGGTTATACATAGGGTCTTTAAAAGGATCTGATGAATTATCTTTCCATTGTCTTCTAGAGGTATAGAATAATGCCGTTCCATCCCACGATATTACTGGTGCGTATTCTGGAGTTCCCGCATTAATTTTTGTTCCTAAATTCTTTACTAAGGCGTCTGTAGGATTAGGAATGATAGTTTTCGCTTCGTTACACTGTAAAATACGCAATTTAGCTTGAGGAATTTTTTCAGATTTTGGATTACTCGCTAAAATAAATTTGTTATAGTGTTCAATTGCTTTATCCAATTGCTCATCTAAATGATAGCATCTTGCCATGTGGTAATAAACATCTGGAGGACAACTTGTCTCTTTGGCTGAGTACATGTCGAAATTTTTATCGATATCTGTCGCTGCAATTTCAAAATGTTTTAATGCTTCCGCGAATTCCCATCGAGAATCCAACATAATGAAACCTTTTCGGTAGTGATAGTTCGGGCTATTTGGTTTCATTTCGAGAAGTTTGTCAACAATGATTTCAGAGAAATAATAATAATTCTCTTGTAACATTCTAGATGATTCAACCACCAATTGTTGTTCATCTGCATCAGCAATAAGTGCACGAACTTCAGGTTCTGTATACTGCGCAAGGATTTGATTACTGGTCACAAAAAGGATAGCAAAGTATTTTAGTAGTTTCATTTTAATTGGTTTTAATAGAATTATTATAGTATTATATTTCTCGATTCACGTCAAATTGTTCTAGGTAATCTGCAACTCTTCTAACAAATTGTCCACCTAATGATCCATCCACTACGCGGTGGTCGTAAGAGTGAGACAAGAACATTTTATGTCGAATAGCAATCATATCTCCTTCAGGTGTTTCAACCACAGCGGGCATTTTTCGAATAGCACCTACTGCAAGGATGGCAACTTGAGGTTGGCTGATAATAGGTGTCCCCATCACGTTACCAAATGAACCTACGTTCGTAATGGTATAGGTTCCTCCTTGAATTTCGTCTGGTGCAAGTTTACCTGCTCTAGCTCTTTTCGCAAGGTCATTTACTTTTTTGGTAATGCCTACTAGATTCAATTGATCAGCATTCTTAATAACAGGAACAATTAAGTTTCCATCCGGTAAAGCTGCAGCCATACCAATATTGATGTCGTTTTTCTTGATGATGTAATCTCCTTCTACAGATATATTAATCATCGGGAAATCTTTTATGGCTTTCGTGATTGCTTCAATGAAGATAGGTGTGAAGGTAATTTTCTCTCCTTCTCTTTTTTCAAAAGCCCCTTTCACGCGATCTCTCCACCTTACGATGTTGGTCACATCTGCCTCTACATAAGAAGTTACGTGCGGTGAAGTTTGTTTTGATTCCACCATGTATTTTGAAATCAATTTACGCATACGATCCATTTCAATGATCTCTACGTTACCGCCAAACTTGGCAGCATCTGGTTTTCCAGCTTTAACCTCAGTTTGTGCTGGAGTAGAAGTGTTTTGAACTGGTGCAGCTGACGTTGGAGTAGCTGGTGTCGTCGCTGGAGCTTCAACTTTTGCCAAGATTTTACCTGATTTCTTCGCTTCAACAAATTGTATAATGTCTGCTTTAGTTACTCTACCTCCTTGACCTGTACCTTGAATTTGATCCAATTCTTGGTTAGAAATTCCTTCTTTCGAAGCGATACTTCTAACTAGCGGAGAATAAAATTTAGATTGTACACTATCATTCGAAGTAACTACTGTTTGAATCGTTTCTTGAATCGTTTGTTCAATATGTTCCGCCGCTTTTTCAACTACCGGTTCAGCCGCAGCCACTGGAGCGCTTCCATCTGTTGAAATAATAGCGATGACATCACCCACTTGGGCAACTTGATCTTTCTGAAATAAAATTTGCACAAGAGTACCTTCTCCCTCAGATGGTAACTCGTTATCTACTTTATCGGTAGCAACTTCTACTAAGGGTTCATCCATTGCAACGTGATCACCAACATTTTTTAACCAATTAGTAATTGTTGCTTCTGTAACGCTTTCCCCCATTTTCGGGAGTCTAATTTCAATTTGTGCCATTTTTTGAACTTAATTTGTATGCAAAAATAATCTAAAAATCTTTTAAAACAAGTGATAGCCTATTTTCTATCAAGTTTCGAGAAACCTTTTAAAAGGATTTTAAAGTCTTTCAGTAAATTGTAATCTCTTGCATAAATGATATTCATCTTATCGATGATCTGCTCATCGTAAAAGGGGAGTAAGTCCATGGGGTTTAAAATTCCTTTTTTAATCAACGGTAATCCATGGTTGTTTTTTACTTGATGAAATCCAATTAACGATTTTTGATTTTTAATGACCGCAAATAAATTTCGATATAATTGAGGTTTGTTTTTGATTTTCAAAAGTAGAATGGGCGATACAATAAACAATGTCAAAGCAGCAGACACATCGAAAATACGCTTATTGACTTGGTTTTCTTTTTTTGTAATCGCATTAATTTGCATGACGTAAAGATCTCCTGCTGTATCTATCGAATTACTTCCGATTAAAAAATCGGTATCGGGTTGGGCAATTTTGAAATCTACATCAGGCAATTCCAACTTCGACATAAAATTGATGATTTCTGAAGAAGTGAAATCTTTTGCACAGAAAATAAGTTCGTTGATTTTGTGGATGAAAACAATTTGATCTAGTTGGGAGACGTCTCCAAGGTGACTCAAGTGCGTGTTTTTATTCAGAGCGATATATTCGATGCTTTCAATAAAAGGTTGAGATTGAGTCAATATATTTGAAATTCGACTAAACTCGTGTTCACTTCCTATAATTGCATATCGTTTTTGTCTGATTTTGTTCAGTGTGAATCGTTTTCCGATCGCAAAATGTAAATATATTCTTGAAATTAAAAAGTACAAACTGATCCAACTTGCTCCCAAGAGAATAAATAATCTTGAAAATTGAAAGTTTTTGGGTAACAACGCATAAAAGGCCAAAATCACAAACGTACCAAGGAGTATGCCTATAAATAATTTCTTCCAAGAAATTGGGTTTTTAAATGCACCGACTACTAAAAGTCCTAATGTCCAGACGGTTAAATATACAGGGATTAAATGATTAATGATGGCTTCAGGAAAAGCGATATTGGCCCGTTCCCATTGTTCGGTCAGTGCGTACAAACCAAAATACAAAATGGTGAGATCAATTAATGGTAAAAATATTTGCTTCAGAATCCGAGAACCAATGGCTAGCGATGCCCTTAGATAGATGGCCAAATGAATGAAAAAGGAAAATAGTTTTGCGTTCTTTTGTGAAAAATGCTTTTGTGCGAAGATGACCATCGCTTTGTAGAACACAAATACGTAATTCACTGAACTTTTTTTCGTACTTTCCCCTTTATAATGAATGATCTGAGTCTTTGGAAAGTAAAAGTTTTTATAACCCCCTAATTGAATGCGGTAGGAAAGATCGATGTCTTCCCCGTACATGAAAAAGGCTTCGTCTAACAAGCCTACTTGGTCTAATGCACTTGAACGCATCATCATAAATGCGCCACTGAGAATGTCGATTTCATGGGTTTCAAATTCCGATAAATGTCCTAAATGGTATTGTCCAAATTTTTTCGATTTTGGAAATAATTTCGATAATCCAAAAATTTTGTAAAAGGCTACACTTGGGGTAGGTAAGCCTCGCTTTGATTCAGGCAAAAAGACCCCTTTTCCATCAATCATGCGTACCCCTAATCCACCTGCTTCGGGGTGTTCGTCCATGAATTCAATGGTCTTTGCAAAGGTGTCTTCCTCGACTAGCGTGTCCGGATTAAGTAAAAGGACATATTTTGCATCAGAAATACGTATGGCTTGATTATTCGCTTTTGAAAACCCAACATTTTCCTTATTTGCGATCACCTTCACCATTGGGAATTTAGATTGTACCATTTCCACGGATTCATCAATGGAATTGTTATCTACCATATAAACTTCAATGGCTAAATTTTTACTCGCTTTTACAACAGAGTTTAAACATTGTTCAAGAAAAAATGCCACATTGTAATTTACAATAATGACACTGAGTTGGTATGTATAGTTTTTTTCGCTCAACATTAACCAATTGCAATACAAGAAATTTCGATGGGCACATCTAAAGGTAGTTTAGAAACTTGAACCGTCTCTCTAGCCGGATAAACACCCTTGAAATAACTTCCGTAGATTTCATTTACTTTGGCGAAATCATTCAAATCTTTTAAGAAAATACTGCATTTAACCACATCGTTCAACTCCATATTAGCGGCTTGAAGTAAGGATTGAATATTTTTCATCACTTGATGAGTAGCTTCTTCGATTGATCCAATTTGTAAAGTTCCACTTTCTGGATTTAGCGGAATTTGTCCACTTACAAAAAGTTGATTTCCTTTACGGATAGCTTGACTATATGGTCCAATTGGAGCAGGTGCACCTTTAATTTGAATCGCTTCTTTCATTTATTTTTGATTTCTATTTTACACTAATGTTTTTTATACATTTGCAATGCTAACAAAAATAATAATATATCTTGAAAGTTTGCATAGTAGATTTTTATGATTCGTTCACCTATAACCTTCAGCATTATATTGAAGCGATTGGGCATGAAGTTGATGTATGGTATGATCACGAGGTTGATATTGACGCAATAGCCACTTATGATGCGATTATTTTATCTCCTGGTCCTGGAATTCCCAGTGAATGCTTATCGATTATGCCAATTTTAAAACGCTATGGGGATTCGAAGAGAATTTTGGGTGTTTGTTTGGGTATGCAGGGTTTAGTTGAGTTTTTTGGTGGCTCCATTTACAATTTAGAGAAGGTTCGACATGGGATACAAGTCGATGTGCATTTACAGCAAGATAAAATTTGGGAAGGTTTACCCTCTACTATTCAGGTGGGTTTATACCACAGTTGGGCTTGTGCTCTTCAATCGGATGGTTCATTAACCCAAATCGCCGAGGATGCGGAAGGGGTTTGTATGGCTGTGCGACATAGCAATGGACTAATCTATGGAGTTCAATTTCACCCTGAATCAATTTTAACCCCAATGGGGAAAGAAATATTACAAAATTTTTTACGTTAACTTTTTAGGTGTTTGATTTTAATCATCAAATTACTTTTAACTTTGACTTAAACTTTAAATCATGAAACGCTCGCAGCACATTCTTTTGATGTTCTCTTTTATCTCATTCGGTTTTCTTGCTCAACCCTTGCAAATTAAAAAAAATTCTGGGGGGTTAATTTCCCTAGGAGCCAGAAGTACCATGAGTGCATTTAATCACGGTGATTTTGCTAATCAAGGATTTGGCTTGGGAGGACAATTTCGTGTTCAATTGGCAAAACGACTAAATACTGATTGGTTTGCAGATTATATTACAGGAAATTCTGAAGATCATATTTCTAGAACAGATGGCCATATTGGTTGGAGTGTTTTGTATTACTTGACGAAAAATGAAACTGCAACGATTCGTCCTTATGTATTAATGGGTCATTGTTTTGATTACACACGCATGGTGGATGATTTTGATCACTCAAACTTCATGGAACGATGGAGTTCTGCAGTTCAAGGCGGTGCAGGTATGCATTGGAACCTCACTCCTCGATTAGACTTGTCATTGGTAGCTCAGTATATGTTTCATTTGGGAAATGACGTGCATGGAGAACGACACGAAACAGGAGTTGTTGAATTTCATAAAGAAAAAGGCGGAGCAAGTTTGGAAGGACATTTATTGTTTCATGTAAGTATAAATTATAAAATTGCTGATTTATGGCATTGAAAAAGTGGTTCATTGTAATGGTTGGGATACTATCCCTTAGCACATCCTTGGCTCAAGAGGAGATCTATGCGCGTAATGGGTTGTTAAAAGCGACTGCTACTATCGCTCCTTCAACCATGTTGAATCGCAAGTTGAATAATGTCTATTTATCCGGTTTTGCGGAGTACTTTTTTGAAGATCATTTGAGTGTAAGAGGTGATATTTTATGGTACGTCGATGGTTTGGATCAACAACCTAAATTTTACCAACAAAATACCGCGCTGTATTTTGGTTTGTTTTACCATCCGAATCGCAGAAAGAATTTAGACCCGTATATCGGTTTTGAGCCTGGAATGATGATCAGTAGATTAAACCTGAAAGATGCACAGAATAACGCTCTTGGTTTTCAGGCAATACCATCTGTTTCTCTTCATTCAGGGTTGACCTTTTATGTTTGGAAATACTTTAATTTTTATTTAGACATCCAATATATTCACGGAAATGCGATCAATTTACCGATCAAAAATGGTCGAACAGATGAATTTATTTTTTCAGCGGGATTAGGTTTTCAATTGAATTGTAAAAAATAGATTGAGTTGACCATTAGAAGTTTTTGCTTCAAAATTTATAACGTAAAATGTTTTTTACAGTTTAAACAATAATAAGCATTTTTTCGTTGCAATTTAAAGAAAGATAAAAAAATCTGAATGGGAGAAAAAAGTAAATCTGAAATGGAATTAATGGATTTTTCTTGCCTCATTAAGTTGGTACTAGAACAAGTTGGGCAGCTAATTTCCGAATGATTTTTATCATATAACTTGATGTTTTGCCATTCTTGATAAAGAAACATAGCTCTTTCAAAATCGTTTGCCATTACTTTTACTTTGATTCCACCAACCGCAATGTTATAGAGTGGGTTGGTTGATACGGTATGTTCATCATAAAGAAAAGATGGGATATCGAAACTGGATAAATGGTGCTGTAATAAATGGGCATCTATACTGTTGTCGAAGGCCGCTATTTGGATGAATTCCGACATTACAAAATTCCTTTACTAGCTAAATAAGCATCTAAAGCTTCTACATCAGCATACAACACTTCTCTTGCTTTTGAACCTTGAAACGGTCCGATGATGTTCATGCCTTCCAACTGATCCACAATACGCCCAGCTCGATTATAGCCTAGTTTTAACTTTCGTTGCAATAAACTCGCTGATCCCTGTTGGTTGATGACCACAATTCTTGCTGCATCTGCAAACATCGGATCAATTTCATTCATGTCTATATCGCCGGCATCAGCACTTTCTCCAATAAATTCAGGCAATAACATGGCATCTGGATAAGCGCGTTGTTCACCAATGAAGTTACAGATATCTTCCACTTCTGAAGTGTCGACAAATCCACATTGAAGACGTTTAATGTCTGATCCTGTGGAGATTAACATATCGCCTCGTCCAATTAATTGATCGGCGCCAGAAGCATCGAGAATTGTTCGAGAATCAATTTTGGACAATACTCTAAAGGCAATTCGAGCAGGGAAGTTCGCTTTAATCATACCGGTAATGACATTCACCGATGGGCGTTGGGTTGCTACAATTAGATGGATACCGACAGCACGAGCAAGTTGGGCTATTCGCGCAATTGGATGCTCTACTTCTTTTCCTGCAGTCATGATTAAATCTGCAAACTCATCAATAAGTACCACAATATAAGGCATGTAACGATGTCCTTTTTCTGGATTTAATTTTCTTAAAATAAACTTTGCGTTGTATTCTTTGATCGTTCGAACTTGTGCGTTTTTCAATAATTCATAGCGTTCATCCATTTCAATACATAAACTATTGAGGGTGTTCACCACCTTAGAAGTATCTGTAATAATGGCATCTTCTTCGCCCGGTAATTTCGCTAAAAAATGGCGTTCAATCTTATTGTATAGCGTAAGTTCAACCTTCTTGGGATCGACCAATACAAACTTGATTTGAGCCGGATGCATTTTGTACAAAATCGATATCAGAATGGCATTTAAACCGACAGATTTCCCTTGACCTGTTGCACCTGCGACAAGTAAGTGGGGCATTTTAGTTAAATCAAAGGTAAATGTTTCGTTAGTGATGGTTTTCCCCATTACAATTGGAATCTCCGCATCTGAATTTTGGAATTTTTCAGAAGCGATAAGGGATCGCATACTCACCATCTCTGGATTGGAATTCGGCACCTCGATACCAATCGTTCCTTTTCCAGGTATTGGAGCAATGATCCGTATTCCAAGCGCTGATAAACTCAATGCAATGTCATCTTCAAGGTTTTTGATTTTAGAGATACGGACCCCAGGAGCTGGTACAATTTCGTATAAGGTAACTGTAGGTCCAACGGTGGCTTTGATTTTTGCAATATCGATTTTATAGTGGGATAAAGTTTCTACAATTTTGTTTTTGTTGTCCTCTAATTCTTGTTTATTTACTTGAACTCCGTTTGAACCATATTCTTTCAATAATTCAATTCCCGGAAGCACATAACTCGATAAATCTAATTTAGGGTCGTAATTGCCAAATTCTTTGACCGCATCATTTTCCTCACCCTCTTCTGCAGAATCGGGTATTTTTTGAAGGATAGGCTCTTCAATTTCTTGTGCAATTTCAATCTCAAAACCATCTTCCAAGGCAACATCTTCCTTGGGTTTTTTCATTAAGATTTCTAATTCTGAATCTTCAAAAACTTCCTCTTCATCTTCATCAAAATGGACCGTTTCTGAAATGATTTCCTCTTGGATTTCTTCGTCTTTGATCGTGTTTATCGTATGGAAATCATTGACTATTAATGTGTTATCACTTTGTGTTTCTCCCATATCTTCACGAACATCTTCCATCGTTTTTAAGAAAAATCGTTTAAATAAGGCGATGTAATTGGTGTTGAACAGAACGATGGATACGATATAAAATAAAGCAATCAAAAACACAAATGCGCCAAAATTCCCCAAGCTTAGCATGAGCCATTGGTTGATAAAATAACCAAATGTCCCACCTAAATAATTGATGGAATTTGAGAAGAAGCCTAAGAATAACGAAATCCACAAGCCTAATAAAACGGTAGTTTTAAAGGTTTTAGCCAGCGATAATAATGCGACGTTAAATAAAACTTTGACTCCAATTAAAAAGGTTAAGAAACAGATCCCAAAAGAGGCGATTCCAAACCAACGGTATATGAATAAATGTGAAATCCACGCCCCAAATTTACCCAGCCAGTTTTCTGCCTCTTGGGGATTTTCTTCAAATAAGTAGGAAAAAAGAGATTTGTCTAGTACTTGATCTTGGTCAATCGTCCAGGTAAATAAATAGGAGATACAAGCTAAAAAGGTATAGCCAGAAAACAAAATAAGCAGAAACCCGATAGAGGATTTAAACTTTTTCTTGTCAAACCGTTCAGATAATTTTTGGGTAATCTTCGAGAAACCAGCAGGTTCCTCTGTTTTTTCTTTTTTGGATTTTGATTTTTTCGGCTGAGTTTGTTGGTCAGGCTGTGTTGCCTCATCCATTAAATTTTCCTTAGCGATGTATTCGTTTTTTGCCATTTAAATCAAATTATACAACGAATTTACAACATTATTACACCT
This sequence comes from Crocinitomicaceae bacterium, assembly GCA_023255275.1. Classification (GTDB taxonomy): domain Bacteria; phylum Bacteroidota; class Bacteroidia; order Flavobacteriales_D; family Crocinitomicaceae; genus JALRIV01. The sequence continues at coordinate 24,423 of JALRIV010000002.1, forward strand.
TTAAAACGACGAACTTGAATAAGTTTACACACACGAATGTTTATAGTTAATCTTTCGGTACGACTTGATTTTCAGGAACCATTTCTTTTAAAAAATCTTCAAAACTTACTTTTTTGTAATCCTCTGGAAGTCCGAATGTTTCTTTTTTCGGAATGAAATTTTCTCTTTTGATTAAAGAATATTTAAAAATTCCATCCGGTGTAGCCAAATAATAAACGTAGGGCAAACCGGGAAAATCAAGAAATGCATTGATGTATTTTGGACTCAACGTTGGATCGTATAAAAATGTCAACGGTGTTTTGAAATTGGCATTTTCTACGGCTAATCGCTTTAATTTAAAAGATAAATAGCGCTGACGTTTTTTTAATTTTTTATAGGTGTATTTTGGTGTGTAAGCCACAGAATCTTGATTTTTCGCTGCATTATGATTGGTTTGGATGGCGAAATTTCCTTTAGGGGTTTGAAGGAGTAAATACGATTTATTCAATAAGGTATGCAGAATAAGGGATTGAGAACCAAGTTGAGATGTAGTATTGTCAATTCTTACAATGGTATCATTGGTATATACGGTCATTATACTCGTAGGGAATTGAGATCGTAAATTGGTGTCTTGAATTTCAATTTGATAAATCAGTTTACCTTGAAATACTTGTTTTTTCTGACCAAAAAAGAAAAAAGGAAGAGCAAATGTAAATGTCAATAAGAGTTGTTTCATAACGGTTAAACTGATTTTTTAGTGTGAAAGATCATCGCTGCTGCTCCTAAAACGGCGGCATTTTTGTCTTGTAGAGAGGATATTCTGATTTCTACTTTGTCCTTGAAAATAGTCAACATATTTTGTTCCATTTGTTGCTTCACTTTTGTTTGAAAATCTTTTCCTGCATTGGCAACACCTCCAAATAAAACAAAGGCTTTTGGGCTTGAAAAACAGGTGAAATCAGCAAGTGCATTCCCTAACATTTTAGCCGTATAATCCACAATTTCTATCGCAAAAGGATCTCCTTTGTCCGCGTAATCAAAAACGTCTTTTGAATTCGGATTCGAAAGTTGTACTAATGCTGATGTGGATTGGTTGGGTGAACTTAATTCTTTGATGCTGCGGGTAACTCCAGTTGCTGAAACATAGGTTTCCAAACATCCTTTTCGTCCACATCCACAGATACGTCCATCGGCGACAACCCTAATGTGACCGTATTCTCCTGCAAATCCATCATGTCCATACACCAATTCTCCATGGACAATTACCCCACTTCCTAATCCTGTTCCAAGGGTGATGGTTACGAAATCTTTTAAATCTTGTGCATTTCCAAAAAGCATTTCACCTAAAGCAGCGGCGTTTGCATCGTTGGTGATTTTACAAGGAAGATTAAAAACAGACTCGGTAATAGCTTGTAAATGAATGGTGTCATGCCAAGGAAGGTTAGGGGCATGCTCGATCGTTCCTGTAAAATGATTACCATTTGGAGCGCCTATGCCAATGCCAATCAAATGCTGATATTGATTCAAAATTTCAGGATCATTTTTAATGCTTTGAATGAGATCAGACATAGTTTCAAAGTATTTTGTTTTAATGCTGTGCTCATAGTACAACTCACCTATAACATCGACAAGTCCATATACCGTATTTGTACCACCTATATCTATTCCTAAAACTAAATTTTTCATGTTATGAGGTTAAATTCCATTCTGCATAAAATGCTTTCAGAAAATCTTCCAAAATTATGGTTCTTCTTCTGGCTAATTTTTTCGCTGTATTTGTATGCATTCTACTTTCTAAAGTTAATAATTTTTCATAAAAATGATTGATAGTATGGCTTTTATCCTGCGCATATTCCTCAAAAGTCTGATGGTTTTTTGGCGGGATGTTAGGGTCGTATAAAATTCGATTATTCGCCCCTCCATATGCGAAAGCACGCGCAATTCCGATTGCACCAATGGCATCTAGTCGATCTGCATCTTGAACTATTTTTGATTCTAAGCATGAGTTTTGATCCGGAACTCCTTTACCTTTAAAAGAAATTTCATCAATGATTCCTGCCACTCTTTCGATTATAAGAGTCGAATAAGAAAATTGGGTTAATAGTTCAGTGGCTTTGTGATGGCCATCATTTAAAATTCCTCCATTTAATTTGTGATCTGAAATATCGTGCAATAAGGCCACAAGATGGATGATTTCTCGGTCACCACCTTCCATTTCTTGGAGGTATAAAGCATTTTGAATCACCCGTTGAATGTGAAACCAATCATGTCCTGAATGTTCATGTTCAAATTGACGTTTTACAAATTCGAGTAAAGCGTTATTCATCTTCTTCTCCTTTGATTAATTCCATTTTTTTGATCTTTCCATTTTTCATGGTTGCAAATAAATGATCCGCTGAAGTGGTTAAGCTGAAAAAATAGCCATTCGCAAACGGGTACCAACTCTCTCCACCATCGGGTGAAAAATCAATACCGTTCGGTCCACAAGCATAAAAAATACCTTGACTATAAGTTACGCAGGATTGGTAACCTCTGGGTAACCTTTTACCAACGGGACGATACCACGATTCACCACCGTCTTGAGTGTAAAAAACACAATTTAAATTTAGTCCTGGATTTTTATAATCGCCGCCTACAACGATGCCCTCTAATTCATTTTTAAAACAAATGGAAGCTGCCCCATTTCCGTTTCCAGCAAAAAAAGGCAAGGATAGGGTTGTCCAATTTTGACCTAAGTTGGTGGATTTGAAAAATCTACTTTTCCAACCACCAGTAACAAATACAAAGGTGGAATCGTTTAACACTTGGACATTTGTTCCGCTTGCTGCATAACCAATTTCATCGGTGATGGGTGATATGTTTCCTTTGCATTTTTCCCAGTGATTACCGCAATCCATGCTGTAAAATAAACTAAAATTAGTGTCGACAGGATCTCCCATCATGAAGCCCACCTCATGATAAAAATCCATTCCATTGAGAAAAACATGTTTCCAATCAGGGTACTCAATTATTTTCGCTTTAAATTCTTGATCAAACTGTATGATTTTTCCTGTCTTACCACTTTGCATGCCGTAAAGGTAGTTTCCACAACGTTCCACATCGCGCAATTCTGTCAAGTCAAATTTTCGAGTAAGGTTGACGGATTTACTCAAGGGAAGCGAATAGGTGACTAAAGATCCGTCTGCATTTCCAGAGTATATGGTATCATTGTCGAATAAAATGGATCGCGAATAAGTATCTTCAAAAACATAAGAAAAGGCTTTAACTAGATTGTTTTTTTCCACTTGTTTTTGACTTATTTTCTTGAAGTTTTGACCAAAACATACGGAAGATAAGAACAAAAAAGAAAAGATTTTAACTCCGGTATTTAGATGTAAATTTTTCATATTGTTCTTGTTTAAGTTCAACTAAATCCTGAGGGATTTCTCTTTTCCATCGCTTGTGAGACCATAGCCAATAGGGTGGTGATTTTACGATGCTTTGCTCTAATAAATGAGTGTGTGCTGCTGTAAGAGTTCCCCAATCCATTGTTTTAGGTTGATCGGTAATTAACTGAAGTTCCATCTCATAATTGCCCACTTTCTTTTGACTAATTTCAAAATAGACCACTGAAAAATCAAATTCATTAGCAATTTGCTCGGTTCCAAATTGAACCGCTGTTAGTTGATTTAAAAACTCCATCCAATAACTTTTACGCGCATCACCGGGTGATTGATCGCCAAGAACAAGAAGGGCTATTGGAGTACCTTGGTGTTTTACTATCTCCTCTTTAAAATTCTTAGCGTGAACTACTTTCATTCCAAATCTAGAACGACGTTCATTTAATTTTTTATCCCAAAATTTACTGGTTAGTGGCATTCCGATTCCCATAGCTTGATGCGGAAATAAAAAGTTTTGGGCTGTAATTAACCATTCCCAGTTGTTAAAATGACCTGAAACCAAAATCACGTTGCGTTGCTCTTGATATAATCGTTCCATTAATTCGGGATTTTTGACGATTAACCTTTGCTTTAATTCTTTTTTTGAAATGGTGATGTTTTTAATGCCTTCTATCAAAAGTCGACTAAAATGCCTATAAAATGATCGATGTATTTTTTTTAGCTCAACATCCGATTTTTCTGGAAAAGATTTTTCAAGATTTTGTCGAATTACTTTTTTCCGATAAGGAATGACCGTCAATAAAAGCAGGAAAAACAAGTCAGAAAATCGATAACTGATCATCAAGGGTAATTTTGATAATGGAAGTACAAATAGGTAATAAATTAGTTTATCCATTTTTAATATTTGTTTGCCCAAAGGGATTTCATGATTTCGGCGATTTCTACTTCTTTTTTGCTGCTTCCCGGTTGGTAGAAATGGTATTCATTCAATTCAATGGGCAGGTAGTTTTGAGGTATGAAATTCCCTTGAGCATCATGCGGGTATAGGTATTCTTCTCCGTAACCAAGTTCCTTCATCAATTTGGTTGGTGCGTTTCTCAAATGAATAGGAACGGGAAGATTTCCGGTTTGTTTGACAACTTCTTGCGCCCGATTTATAGCCATGTAAGCCGCATTTCCTTTCGGAGAAGAAGCCAAATAAATGGTGCATTGAGAAAGTATTATTCTTGATTCTGGCCAACCTATGGTTTGAATGGCTTGAGCACAATTGTTTGCAATTAACAGCGCATTTGGGTTTGCTAATCCAATGTCTTCTGATGCACAGATTAGCAACCTTCGAGCAATAAATTTGGGATCTTCACCACCTTCAATCATTCGTGCTAACCAATAAACCGATGCGTTTACATCAGAACCTCTAATCGATTTAATAAAAGCGGAAACGATGTCGTAGTGCTGTTCCCCGGATTTATCATACAAGGCCAAGTTTTCTTGAGCAATACTTAAAACTAAATCATTCGTAATGATTACTTCTTGACTCTGCATATTACAAACCAATTCCAATAAATTGAGCAATTTTCGGGCATCACCGCCTGAAATCCGAAATAAAGCCTCTTTTTCTTTTACAGTGATCTTCTTTTGTTGAAGTACAGGGTCTTTTTGAATGGCAAGTTGAATGATTTGATTTAATTCGTCAACCGTATGGTGTTTCAAGGTGTAGATCTGACACCTAGATAAAAGTGCTGAAATGACTTCAAACGAAGGATTCTCAGTAGTGGCGCCTATTAGGGTAATCGTCCCTTTTTCCACTGCGCCAAGTAGGGAGTCCTGCTGCGATTTTGAAAATCGATGAATTTCATCAATGAACACAATGGCTCCTCCTTGATTAAAGAGATTATTTTGTTCTACCTTTTGTATGATTTCGCGCACATCCTTCACACCAGAAGAAATCGCAGAAAGGGTATAAAAGGGCTTTTTTAAGTGTTTTGCAATCAAAAGAGCTAGGGTGGTTTTCCCAACTCCTGGTGGTCCCCAAAAGATTAACGAGGGGATATAATTTGCCGATAAGTATTGTTGAATGGGTGCATTATTTCTCAATAAATGTTCCTGCCCGATATATTCATCGATCGTTTGAGGTCGCATTCTCTCTGCTAATGGAACTTGTGCTTGATTCATTGGTTCCAAAAATAAAGCTTTTTTTATATATTACGATGGAAATCCTTCGCTAATTGTAGGATGGATTTAAGGGGAAATTTATCATCCGTTTGAATTTAACTCCTTGTAATTCCATCGCGTATTTCCAAAAGTCTTCAATTTTAGGATTGAAGAAACTTTCAATAGGAATGTTTTCACATACGATCCATGCATTTTCATCAATTTCCTCCTGCAATTGGGTTTTAGACCAACCTGAATAGCCTAAAAAATAACGAACAGTATGCGGATCTTTTTGAAGTTGATACCTTTCTTTTAACTCTTTGAAATTCCCTCCAAAAAATAGATTTTCGTTAATGTGTTTTGAATCAGAAAAAATAGGACTTTCTCGATGAATGATAAACAGATTGCTTTTTTCCATTGGACCACCGATGCTAATCGGAAGACTGTGCAACGGTAATTCAGGATCGATTTGTTTCAAACTTTCAGAAATGGTGTTGTTTAACACAAAACCAAGCGTCCCACTTTCGTCATGTTGAACAATTAAAATGACAGATCGAGTGAAATAATCTTCTTCAAGTAAAGGATTTGAAATCAATACTTTTCCTTTAGAGAGTGAGACGGAATTTTTAAAAGTAAAATCCATAAAAGTGATATAGTTCAACCAATTTAAATGAATTTTTCGAGAAATAAAAAAAAAGTTTTAATTAAAGGAAAACAGGTGGTTTTCTTAAATCAATTTTCACATCTTTGAAAAGAGCCGAGGTGTTTCTTAGGCTGAACAAAAAGCTCTTGTTTCCTCCAATGGGAGTCCACATAAACGATAAATTCCAACAATGTAAATCGCGGTTGATGGTAAAACGGGCATTCGAAATATTTACCTTATTTAAGTCGAAGTATATGGTGCTGGCAACTTTCCATCGTTTGGTGACACTAATATCTCCATCCATCGATAGCGTTTGTAAATAGTTGTATTGTTTTTGATTAAATACGGTTTTATTGGTGTTTAAATCAAAATTTAAGATGTGCGAAAAACTGACTTTCCAAGGAATATCAAAGTCTACAAGATATTCAGGATGTAAACTGTAGTAATTAAAATCAGCATTCCATTGTTGTCCAAGAATCTCTTTTTTCTCTTCGAGGACTTCCTGACTTTTTTTGGAGGTTAAGATCAGGGTAGTAGCAAATGAGTGTCTTAAAAAACGTCCAAGTTTTTTGTTGCTTTGAATGGCATAGTTACTGACGGTCTGATTAGTCGAATCTTTCCATCCATAAGGACTAAAAGTCGAATTGGCTACAAAATTCACCCAAGGAAATGGACTGATTCTTAGGTTTAGACTTAAGTCAGATAATTTCATGGAGTCTCTGGCGAAATCATAAAACCCAGTAATGGAGAATTGATCGATGATGCGTGTTTTTTTGTATCCTGTGAGTGTGTCTTTATCTGATTTTCTTTTGAATTCAAACGTATTATTGATTCCAAACGTCATTTGGGAACTTGTCACATAATTCCCAACTTGATAAATACTTTGCTCAAATCGAGAGTAATTGATCATGCTTTTGTTTACACCTACGGAATCACTCAGGAAATCGTTCAATTTTGGTGCGTATCTGAACCCAATTGAGGGGGTGAGAAGGTGCCTCATGATAGGCTTGTTTTTACCTACGAATCGGTAGTAATTGTACAAAATAGTGGTCGCGCTAACATTCAAACTTAATTCATGACCCACGGCAAAATCTCTTAAGGTATCTGTTTTGGTGGTGTTGTTGACCGCATCATACGATTTTCGAGTTTGTTGAAAGTTCATTTTGTTCCCGTAAGATAGGGAAGGGTTGATTTTTACCGAGTTTTTGAGTAAAGCAATTGTGGTTTGAAAGGTTGCATTTTGCTGAATACCGTTGAAAAATTTATTTCCAATTTCATCGAATCGACCGTCGTTGATCAAGGTGTCTTTAAAAGTGCTTCTGTTTTGTCCTTCTAGGTTGTAGGTGACCCCAAATTGCTTCAGAGCCCTCGCTAAAGAAGTGTTTTTTTGAATGCTATTTTTAAAGGGGAAAATTCGCGTTACGTTGACATTGACAACCGGGCTGACAAGGGATACATTTTTAGTTTGTGAATTTTGCCTTACCGACAATTTACTACCCATAGTTATTGGTTTTCCGGGAAAAAAACGATTTAGGGTAATATCTGACGAAAACGTATTGTTGAAATATTGACTGTTATTGGGGTTTAAATTGTTCTTAGATTGGTTGTCTGAAATGAAATTGACATTTGATCCAAAATTCCAATAAGGGTTTGCTTTGGGGTCTTGCTTGTGTTGCCAAATAAAGGTTAATTTGTTGGCTTTAGCATTAGTTGGAAATCCTTCTCTGAATTGTTGATAGGAAATGTTTGTATTCCCTCGAAAACCATAAATTTTGGCATAATCTAAATTGTTGCCCACACCCCAACTTCCTCGAGATAAAAGGGTTGTAGTTACGGTGGTTTGAAAACGATTGTTGATCGGAATGTAGTAACCTAAATCTTGAAAACCAAATCCATAAACAGAGGAAGGGATGATTTCAGGAAATAGAAGTCCGTGTGTCCTTTTTTTCTGCTGCGGAATCACCATGAAAGGAAGTCCAATCGGTGAAGGAACGCCGCTGATCCATAAGTTCATTGGTCCAGAGACAATTCTTTTTTCGGGAATTAAAATGGCCTTAGATAGTTGTAAATGGTAATGAGGGTCTGGTAAGTCGCAAGTGGTAAATCGACCTCTTTTAAAGTGGATTTCATCATTTGGATGTTTTTTGGCCACATCCATGTATAAAAAACCTTCTTGCTGCTTGATTTCAACTTCTTGGATATAGCCTTTTTTTGTTTGAAGGTTGTAGCGAATAGCTCCTGCTTTAATTTCTTCGCTACCGTCTTTAAAAACTGGAAAATCAATCCGATTACTGTCTTTATCGTAACTGTATCGGGCGTAAATTTCATTTTTTTCTAAATCCATCATTAAATAGCCTGCTTTCATCTCGATGCCTTGATGTACAATTTGTGCTTTTCCAAACAAATGAATTTTACGATCTTTTAAGTCTGAAAAAATTGAATCTTGTGCGCTGTAGATGATTTTATCAGTAAGGGTGGAGTCGTTGAGGTACAAAGTATCTAATTTATTTTGAGACCACGAGTTGAGACTGAACATTATTAACAATGCTTGGAAGAAAACTCTAAAGATGGTACTGTTTTTGATCAAAATAAGTTACTTACTTTTGTTGTTAGAAATACAATGGATTGCAAAACTATCAAAAATCCTCTTTAAAATGGTAAAAACAAAATTTTATAACATTTTTTTAAGCTTACTGATTTTTTCTTTTTTCAGTTCAAATTTTGTATTCTCTCAAAGTTCGGAAAATGTTCAACGCATGAAAACCGTGGTGATTGATGCAGGTCACGGTGGGAAAGATCCGGGTTGTCACGGAGCTTCAGCGCACGAAAAAACGGTTTGTTTAGCCATGGCCTTGAAGCTGGGTGATAAAATTAAGAAGCAATACCCTGATATTCAAGTGGTTTACACGCGAAGCACTGATGTTTTTGTCGAGTTGGATGAACGTGCTAATATCGCCAATAAAAACAAAGCCGATTTATTCATTTGTATCCACGCAAACTCGGCAAGTCCATCTGCTAACGGTACGGAAACATTCGTTTTGGGTTTACATCGTACGGAATCACAGCAAAGAGTTGCTGAAAGGGAAAATGCTACTATTTATTTGGAAGATGATAAAGGCTTGAAGTATAAAGATTTTCAAATGACACCTGATGCGATTATTGCCAGACAAATTCAGTTGGCCGTTTTTTTAAATCACTCCATCAATTTTGCCGACAAGCTTCAGAAGGAATTTAAGAAAATTGGACGAAATGATCGCGGCGTAAAACAAGCAGGATTTTTAGTATTGTACAAAACTACCATGCCCAGTGTATTGATTGAAACTGGCTTTTTGACCAATCCTTCTGAGGAGAAATTTTTAGCCGATATTGAAGGTCAAGAAAAAATGGCTTCTGCCATGTTCACGGCTTTCGAAAGTTACAAAAAAGAGTATGAAGGAGGAAATGTGAAAGAAACGGTAGTACAAGATCAAAATAAAAATGAAAACACGGATCCAAAAGACGAAGTGATTTTCAAGGTTCAGATTGAAACATCCGATAAAAAAATCCCACTCAATTCTGCTCGATTTAAGGGGGAGGTAGTAGAGGAGTATCAGCAAGATAACCTTTACAAATACACATCTGGATCTTTTGTCAATGATTTTGATGCCGCCAATAATTTGAAAAACGAATTAAGAAAAAAAGGATTTGAATATGCTTTCGTTGTTGTTTTTCTCAATGGAGAACGCATTAATTTAGAAAAAGGCATTAAATTAGCAAAAAAATAAAGTTTTGAAAATTTCTAAAGAGTTAAAAACTGGAGTAATCGCTGTATTCGCTATCGCTCTTTTCATTTCAGGTGTAAATTTCCTCAAAGGCAATAGTTTTTTTGGTGGCGATGATGTTTACTACGCCTATTTCCCTAATTCCGGAGGCATCGCACCCGCTAATAATGTGCTTGTGAATGGGGTAATTGTAGGGAAAATCGTTAGTGTTAATTTGACTCAAAACAAAGATTCCTTAAAAAGAGTTTTGGTGACCTTTAATATTCAAACGGATGATTTTCAAATACCAAAAGGTTCGAAATTAGAAGTAGGTTCGGTAGATTTATTAGGTAAAGGAATGATGATACAAATGAATCCTGACCTTACCAAAGGATTTTACAAACCAGGTGATTATATTCAAGGAATCACGATGATTGATATGTTGACACAAGCAAAAACTTACGTTGATCCAGTGGTTTCAAAATTCCAAAATTTAATGACCTCTGTCGATAAAGTAGTGAACTCTGTTTCTGCATTCTGGGATACAACCGCAACTTCTGAAATTGAAGGAAGCTTGAAAGAACTAAAAACGGCTATTCATAAATTGGGGCATGTCGCTCAAACCGTGGATGTACTTGTAGAAACCGAAAAAGTGAAATTAGGACATATCCTTTCAAATGTGGAGAGTATTACCCTAAATTTAAAGAAAAGTAACGATCAAATTGCTGCCATTTTAGGCAATGCGAAAAAAATCACGGATGATTTAGTCACGGCAGATTTTAAAACGGTCATTGGCGATGCTCAAAAAACCATTCAATCCTTAAATGCTACTTTAGAGAAGGCAAACAAAGGGGAAGGAACTTTGGGTAAACTATTGTCAGATGAAAAATTATACAACGAATTGGTGAATACCAACAAATCACTTCAAAATTTAGTGGATGATATTCAAGTGCATCCTGAACGATATATTCATTTTTCTGTGATGGGCGCAAAATCTAAAGGTGTACCATTGAGTCCAAGTGAAGAGAAAAAACTAAAGAAAATTTTAGATTCAATACCAAATTAATTTTATGATGTCGTCTATTGTTTTTATTGTATTATGTCTAGTAGGATTCGGATTTGCAACCTGGAACTTTTTAAAGATCAGACAAAACGTTTTACTTGGTCAAGAGATTGATCGTAAAGGAGACGCTGCTGCAAGGTGGAAAAATATGCTATTGGTCGCTTTTGGGCAAAAGAAAATGTTTTCTAGACCTATACCGGCTTTGTTGCACTTTGCCCTATATGCCGCTTTTGTCATTACCCAAATTGAACTCATTGAAATTATTGTGGACGGAGTGACAGGTAGTCATCGTTTTTTCCAAAATGCTCTGGGAAGTTTTTATACCTTTTTAATTTCTTTTATTGAATTTCTATCTGTTGCGGCCTTAATTGGAACAATCGCGTTTTTGGCTCGGAGAAATCTTTTGAAATTGCCAAGATTGACCATGAAAGAATTAGCAGGATGGCCAAAGCAAGATGCTAACTTAATTTTAATCATGGAAATTGTTTTAGTAACATTTATTTTCATGATGAATGGCGCAGATGAAGCGAGTTTGAACCTAACGGCTAATGCATCGAATGGATTCTTAATTTCCCAATTTGTTGGTCCGTTATTTTTTGGTGGAATTTCCTCAACAGAAACGTTACATATCCTTGAGCAAATAGGTTGGTGGGGACACATCATCATGGTGTTTGCTTTTTTGAACTATCTACCTTATTCTAAGCATCTGCACATCATTCTTGCTTTTCCAAATACCTTTTATGCAAATTTAAACCCTAAAGGGCAATTTACCAATTTGGAATCGGTAACGAATGAGGTTAAATTGATGTTAGATCCAAATGCCGATCCTTATGCTGCTGCTCCGGAAGGGGCAGTCCCTCAGCGATTTGGAGCCAAGGATGTGAATGATTTAACATGGAAAAACTTATTAGATGCCTACTCGTGTACTGAATGTGGACGTTGCACCTCTTCTTGTCCAGCTAACATGACAGGAAAATTGTTATCTCCAAGAAAAATCATGATGGCAACCCGCGATCGATTGGAAGAATATGGTGCCGGTGTTCGAAAAAATGGTAAGGATTTTCAAGATGGTAAAAGCTTATTGGGTGATTACATCTCTGAAGAAGAAATTTGGGCTTGTACTTCATGTAATGCTTGTGTTCAAGAATGCCCAATCAATATAGATCCTCTTTCCATCATTGTTGATTTAAGGAGGTATTTAGTAATGGAAGAATCAAAAATGCCGGTGGAATTGACTGGGATGTTAACCAATATTGAGAATAATGGTGCGCCTTGGCAATTTTCTCCAAATGATCGTTTAAATTGGAAAGATGAGTAAGAATTTTGAATTTGAGTTGCAGGAATTGGTGGAGAATGGAAAACATCTTTCTCCTGTTTTACCGGAACATATTAAAAATTATTTGATTGATATTGACGGTACCGTTTGTGATGATATTCCAAATGAAGAACCTGAACGAATGGCTACTGCAGCATTATATCCCGATGCACTAGAAACCGTTAATAAATGGTTTGATGAAGGGCATGTAATCACTTTTTTTACTTCTAGAGTAGAAGAGCATCGTGAAGTTACCGAAAAATGGTTACACGAAAACGGTTTCAGATATCATGGTTTATTGATGGGTAAACCACGTGGTGGTAATTATCATTGGATTGACAACCATATCGTTAGAGCGACAAGATATGAAGGGAAATTCAACGATATGGTTGAGAAAAATGTTAACATACAAGTTTTTGGATAAGTTATGAGTTTACACGTACCAACAATGGCTGAAAAGCTAGCGCAAGGAGAGAATCCAGACCTTTTATTTTGGGTGGGTTGTTCTGGTAGTTTTGACGATCGAGCTAAAAAAATCACCAAAGCATTGGTTAAAATTTTAAATCATTGTCAAGTTAATTTTGCGGTATTAGGGACAGAAGAATCTTGTTCTGGAGATCCTGCAAAAAGAGCTGGAAATGAATTTACATTTCAGATGCAAGCCATGATGAATATCCAAGTGCTCAATGGCTACGAAGTGAAAAAAATTGTTACCGCTTGCCCTCATTGTTTTAATACGCTTAAAAATGAATACCCAGAATTGGGCGGTAATTATGAAGTGATTCATCATACTCAATTAATCCAAGATCTTATCAATACAGGAAAATTGGCATTGGAAGGTGGAGCGACATTTAAAGGTAAAAAAATCACATTCCACGATCCTTGCTACTTAGGTAGGGCAAATGATGTTTATGAAGCTCCTCGCGAGTTAATCGAAAAATTAGATGCTGAATTGGTGGAGATGAAACGATGCAAAACGACAGGTTTATGTTGTGGAGCAGGTGGAGCTCAAATGTTCAAGGAAGCAGAAAAAGGAAATAAAGAAATTAATATTGAACGCACTGAGGATGCTATTGAAACTCATGCTGAAATCATTGCTACCGGTTGTCCTTTTTGTAATACGATGATGACGGATGGCGTGAAAAACTTCAATAAAGAAGCGGAGATTCAAGTATTAGATGTTGCCGAATTAATTGCGAATGCCGCAGACTTATAATATGATGTTCGAATCCTTTTCTGATAATAGTAAAGTTTGGATTTTTTCAGGAAATAAATTCTTGAATGAAGATCAAAAAAATGATTTGCAAGCATCCTTATCCCAGTTTCTTCCTCAATGGTCGGCTCATGGCACTTCGTTGAAGAGTGATTTTCATGTCATAGGTGATCATATTTTGGTCGTAGTTGCAGATGAAGATGTGGCAGAGGCTTCAGGATGTTCGATCGATTCCTTGGTGAGAAAAATTAAAGAAATCGGGAATGAAATTCATGTTGATTTTTTTAATCGTTTACTCGTTTCTATTGAAAAAGAAGGGGAATGGAAAAAGGTGCAATACCATGATTTAAGTAATTACCTAGGTTGGTCACAATTGTCTTTGCACATCACCTCATTAAAAGATTTTAGAACAGGATTTACGGAAGTAATTTCGTAGGTTTGAATTGAATTGGAAAACGATAGCCAACAGCCAATTTAATGGAATGGTAAAAGAATCGGAATTTAAAATTATCGTACACGATGGATTTGTTGTTAAATTGACTTTCCAACATCGCGAAAAAATTCTCTTTGGTATATCCTCCAATTATTTTGATGTCATACCGGGCAACAAAACCTGATTTTGCTATTGGCGTACCGTCGAAATCATACGTTTTGATTTGAGTCATAGCTCCTAATCCGAACATGGCGCCAAATTGCCAGTTTTTAATTCGATTAACATAGGCAACACCAGGAATTGCTCCAAGATCGAATCCAGCAATAGCGGTAGAAGAAGTTTTTGAATTGGTGCTGTCAATAAAAAGATTCGGAATGATTGGTTCCCTTTCATTGTTTACGCCATAAAAATTCATAGAGGCTTTCAAATACCAAGTAAGGATAGGTTTTTCATAATAACCATTTCTCCCTCTAAAATATTGCATCCGAAATCCTTTGTTCGGAAAGTACCACATATTGATTCCAGAATAATTCAATTGTGTCTTTTCTCGGATTAAATTGGTGTTTCCTTTGAACGTGGAATCGTTCCAGTTTTTAGCATTTAAAATGGCATAGCCTGTTGAGGTCATGGCGTCGATATCCCAAAACGTCTTTTTAAAGGTAAAATCAACGCCTAAGTCGACAAATTTAGACTTTCCAAATTTTTCTTCCGATTTGATATTGAAAGGCAAAGAAAAACTTAAACGAAACGAAATCCAACTGTAACTGGCTCCAAAACCAACGATGGGTTTAAAATTGTTTTTGTATTGAAGCTTGTTGATTTCTTTAGAAAACGGATAATAAAAAGTGAATGGAGCACTTCGATATCCGACATCTACATAGGAAACCAAGCACTTTTTAAATGTTTTATAGGGCAAGGTGTCCTTTTGTGAAAAGGAATGAAAGGTGACGATTAAAAAGCAAATAAGGAAAGTTTTCAATCCGATTGTTTTGAACAAAAGTACGATTTTTTAATTTTTAGAGTTTGAAATTTGTCGAAATTTCTTTTTATTTTTGTTTATGCTAAAGAAGCTTTATAAATACATACTTAATACTTTACCTCGACCAGTATTAATCCGATTAAGTTATCCTTTCAAATTAGTCGCACCGATTCTTTACAAAGGCGATCAAGTTACTTGTCCCGTTTGTGAGAAATCTTTTTCAAAATTTTTGTCATACGGTTCAGATGTTGCCCATCGCGATAATGTGCTATGTCCTTATGATTTAACCTTAGAACGTCACCGCTTGATGTGGTTGTATTTGAAAGACCACTCTGATTTCTTTACGACACCGAATTTGGAGGTGTTGCACATTGCACCAGAACAATGTTTTCATCAACGGTTTAAAAAACAGCCGAATTTAAAGTACTTAACGGGTGATTTGGTTTCGCCTATCGCCGATTTACATTTCGATTTGCATCAAATACCACTTGAAAATGATCGTTTTGATGTGGTGTTTTGCAACCACGTTTTAGAACATGTAGATGATGCCATGCAATGTATGAAAGAATTGTATCGAGTGATGAAGCCAGGAGGATTCGGAATTATGCAGGTTCCACAAGATTTTTCTCGTGAATTGACCTATGAAGATCCAAGTATTGTTACCCCTGAAGACCGTGAAATGCATTTTTGGCAAAAAGACCATGTACGTTTATTTGGTCGAGATTATCCTCAATGGCTTGAAAAGGCTGGTTTTGAGGTTTTTGCCTTCGAAAAAGAAAAACATTACGATGCTCATTTATTAGCAAAATATCGTCTACATCCCGATGATGTTTTATATATTGCAAGAAAAAAATAACGATTCATGTTCACGAAGCAATTATATACAGTTTTATTTTTTTTGATTGTTGTGCATAGTACACAAGCTCAAAAAAACATCTTTTTATCCATTGCACCCAAATTTTTGTCGAATGATTTTGTGCTGGACCAAATTTATACCAGCGCATCAGGTGATAAAGTTGCTTTTCAACATTTCAATTATTACTTAAGCCATTTAAAGTTGTATCATGATGGTGGGCAAACCCTTTCGTTTGCAGATACCGTTTTTATTCTCAAACCGGATCATACGGTACTTTATCTTGGTCAACATGCGGTAATTCAAATTGATTCCATTCAGTTTGGGGCAGGAGTGGCTCCTGAATTCAATACCCAAAGTGGGAGTCTTGCTCAAGATATTTCTACTTATGATGCAAATCACCCGCTTAGTTTTCAATCTCCTTCCATGTATTGGGGATGGTCATCCGGTTATATGCACATGGTAGTAGGAGGTAAGGTTGACGCCAATAACGACCAGAATCCTGAAACCGTTTTTGAAGTACATTCCTTAGGAAATGCAAATTTTCATGAAGTGAAATTGAATACGCACCACGACCTCTCTAATCCAAATCAAATTGATTTGCAATTAGAATGTAATTTAGATCAATGGATTAAAGGAGTTAATTTAAAAACGGTAGGCATTGCGCATGGTGAGACAGGAATCAATGCACAAGTCATGAACAATCCATTAAACTTTGCTGTTTTTACGCAACCCTTAACGGCTTCTCTTGATCAATTGAATGTAGATCATCATCTAACTTTTCAAAAAATAAATCGAGAGGTAGTTATTACTTATGATCAAGTTCCTACGAATAGCAGTTGGAATATCGTCAATTTGAATGGTCAGCAATTGGGTCATTTCGTTAACCCAAATAATTCAGGAGAATTCAAAATTAATCATACTGAAAATGAATTATGGATGATTTCAATTCATAACGTTGAAGGTAAATTGATTTACATGAAGAAAATTCTTTTCTAATCGATGAAGAAATTTTTATTCGTTGGTTTACTTTTCATTTTTTTGTGTTCAAAATGTAAAGTTTCAACGCACGAATTACAAGATTTTGGATGGAAAAATATTCCAAAGGATAATGAAATGTCGGCTGAAAAAATTGCACTTGGAAGAAAGCTTTTTTTCGATAAACGTCTGTCTATTGATAATTCAATCTCATGTGCATCCTGTCATCAGCCTCGTTTAGCGTTTACCGATGGACTTAAAACCAGTAATGGAGTTTACCATCAGAAAACTACCCGTAATGCACCTTCCTTGTTGAATAGTGTCTATTTGCCAACGGTTATGTTTGATGCTCATTTAAAAACATTAGAATTACAAGTTATTGTTCCCATACAAGAACCCACTGAAATGGGAATAGAAATGGGTGCCTTAATTCAAAAATTAAGAAAGGTTTCTGAATATCAGCAATCTGCCAAGGTGATTTTTAATCGCGATTTTGATCCATGGGTTCTTACCAGAAGTATTTCAGCTTTTGAAAGATCTTTAATTTCACAGAATAGCCGTTATGATCAATATGTAAATGGAAAAAAGAATGCGCTAGATCGGGAAGAACTACGTGGATTAAACCTTTTTAGGGGGAAAGCCAATTGTTTTAGCTGTCACCCAGCTCCCCATTTCACCACTTATCAAGCTGAGAACAATGGACTTTACCTAGATTATGGAGAAGATAAAGGTCGATACAGAATTACGGGTGATTCGTCTAGCATTGGTAAATTTAAAATTCCATCGTTAAGAAATGTCGCGCTGACCGCACCTTACATGCACGATGGAAGTATCGAAAGTTTAGACGCTGTAGTTGAACATTACAATCAAGGGGCAAAACCCCATTTTAATAAACATAGAAAACTAGTGAACTTAAATTTATCCGATCGAGAAAAAAGATATCTCGTAAAATTCTTAAAATCCTTAACAGACACCAGTTATTTATCCCAATTTCAAGATGTGGACAATAAAT
>JALRIV010000030.1 GCA_023255275.1 Crocinitomicaceae bacterium
ATGGTTTCTGTAGTGGGAGGAATAACCTTTTCCAGTTTACCATTTTCACCAATTAAGTATTTTTGAAAATTCCATTTTACTTTGCTATCCTCCAATCCGTTTAAAGATTTTTCAGTTAAGTAATGGTAAATAGGCGCCATATCCTTTCCTTTGACAGAAATTTTTGACATCATCGGAAAACTTACACCATAATTTTTCGCACAAAAAGAAGCAATCTCTTCATTAGTTCCAGGTTCTTGACTCATAAAATCATTAGCCGGAAAACCAACAATTACAAAATTTTGGCTTTTATACTTTTGATACAATGCCTCTAAACCTTCATATTGAGGGGTCAACCCACATTTAGATGCTGTATTTACAATCATAATTTTTTTCCCTTTCAAATCAGCAAAAGAAAAAGTCTTATTGTTGATGTCTTTCACTTGGTAATCGTATACCGTTTTTGAATCTCCGTTCATTGCCATTAACATTAGTCCAAGTAATCCGAAAATTAAATTTTTCATATCTTTTTTTATTAAATATAACATTTAATAATTAAAAGTGTTCGATTTCCTTTCCAAAAGGCAACAATTTTTCTTCTTTTACGATTAACTTCATATGCGACAATTGTTTTATCTACTTCTTTTTATAATATGTACCCAATTTTCCTATGCGCAAATGAAGCTTGATGGGCTATGGAAAGGATTTATTGTGAATCAAAAAAATCAAAATCCAACGGTCATTTATCTAGACTTTAAAAACACCCAAGGCAGTATTCAAGGTGAATCCAGAGAAGAAATACCCAATTCAACTGCCTATTTGATGAAAAAAATCAAAGGCCAACTAAAAAACAACCAAATGGACATCACTCAATTTGGAAATATTGGCGGAAAAGCGGAAAAGGGGTTGAAATATTGTTTTCACCAAAGCGTTTTAAATTATCAAGATAGCACAGGCTATTTCATTGGAAATTGGACTTCAACTAATTGCAAAGAACCGATACTCAAAATTGTTTTATTCAAAGCAGAAGGAACGATTTCAAAGGAAAAAACAAATCAAAGTGCATGGCTTAATAAAGCTCTGTTAAACTACCAGAAAGGTTATTATGCCCCCATGAAAATCGAAGAGGAAAGAAAAAACTTTCAATTCAAAACCATCTATTTCAACTCAGATGAATCCATCATTTTAGATGAATTTAAACCCTATTTGATGAAAATGTCCAAAATTATTGATGGACATTCCGATTTAAGAATAAAAATCACAGGGCATACTGATGGTGATGGTAACGATGAATACAATCTAAATCTATCGAAGGAACGCGCCAAATCCATCGAGCAATTTTTCGAAGCGCAAGGACTATCTAAAGATAAAATGGTGATTGAGTTCAAAGGAGAAACTTCACCCATTGACACCAACGATACACCTCAAGGAAAACAGCAAAACCGACGAGTTGAATTCAGTTTTATTTAACCTTTTTCTTGTAGGCAAATTCAACAATAATTCCCAAAGTAGGTTGCACAATCCCAGAGGTATTTTTAATTAACTTCGTTTTATATCGGTTAGGATCATTCGGATCCGTGATTGGATTCCCCTGTGCATCTTTCTCCACTAACAATATTGGTGATACCGCCGTTTTATAAGCGTACAAGTTTTGTATATCAAGATAAAAATCTAAAGAGAATTTCTTCAAGTAAAAACGCTTGTCCACCCGAACATTCAATTGATGAAAATTAGACTCTCTTTGTCCATTTAATTGATTATAATCCAAAACACCTCGTCCATTCACATCCCAAACTTGCTTTAAGCTTGAGGTTGCTACATCATAAGGCGTAAAAGGAGATCCACTTGAAAAAGACCATCTAAAACCAAGTTCCCATCCTTTTTTAAAGCGTTTACCTCCGGTCAAGGATACAATATGTCTATTATCCCAGGAAGAAGGAATCAGTCGATTGTTTTTATCTTCAAATTCCGAAACCACATACGTGTAGGCTAATAACGCATAGAACCCTTTAATTAATTTCTGTTGGTATAAAAATTCTAAACCATAAGATCTTCCTTTACCGATTGAAGTGACCGCTTCATTACCTACCACACCGAAATCAGAACCAATATTCGCTAAGGAAATAGAATCCTTCAAAGAGAAAGGGTAACGATTGTATTTCTTGAAAAATCCTTCCAAAGAAAAACGGGATTGAAACTTTGACAAATAAGAAACACCAACCACATAATGGTCTGCCTGTAGGTATTTGACCTTGTTATTCTTATTCGCAAATTCGCCGGTAGCATCTTGATACCCTAAGATCGTATAAGCCGGTAATTGATGAAACCTTGAAACATTTCCATTGATCGACCATCGTTCCGTTAATTTATAATTCAATGAAAACATTGGAGACAGTTGGTCTAATGGATTTAAGGTATATTTTGAATAGTCTGCAATATCGCTTCGAATTCCTAGTGAAAGATTAAGTCGTTCATTGAAAAACCCCCTACTTAACTGCGAAAAAACTGCGTATTTAGACAAGAATAAATCTGAAGAAAAGTTGATCGTAATTAAATTCCCTTGACTGAAAATCTTATTAAATGTTTCATTATGGTACCTTGCATACTCGTATCCAAAGCCCACCATCCATTTAAATCCACCCAGAAACACAGTATTTTCAAATCGAAATTTATTCTCAGCTTCAAAGGATTGATAATCTAAAATTTTATTTGAATCGGCTACCACATTGGCCTGATACTTTTCAGCTGTATTGTTTAGCATATTGCGACTTAGGATAAAATTTTGATATCCCTTTTTGGTATAATGTAACCAGTTCACACCAAGGGTGTAATTCCATTGATTTTGGACGGGAATATTTCCAAGTATATAATTATTGTACTCGATTCTTGAGCTATCTTTAATGCCGTTATTCACTTTTTCGTTCAAAGCAAATTGGTCCAATGCACCTAAACCAATAAAAGAAATCTTATTCTTTTTATTGATATCCACATTAAATTTAAATTGTGCATCATTGTAAGTGGGTAAAAATGGAAGTTTTAGGGCTGCAAATAAAAATTGAAGATAAGATCTTCTTACTGAAAATATAAAATCTGCTTTCTTTCCTAAAGGTCCATCAAACGTCAAGGCGACATCTGAAGAACCGAGTGCGAAATTAGTGATCAATCCGTCTTTATTTCCTTCTTTTTGCTTGAACGAAATCACAGAAGACAAACCATTAGCTTTATTTGATGGAAATGCACCTGAGTAAAAATCAACTTCTCTAATAAAGTTGACATTCAGCAATCCTACAGGTCCGCCACTTGATCCTTGAGTCGCAAAGTGATTGATGTTAGGAACTTCTATACCATCCAAATAGAATTTATTTTCTCCAGGGGATCCTCCACGAATGATGATATCATTTCGAAAGGTGGCACGAGAAGCAACGCCGGGTAAACTTTGCAGCACCTTACTTACATCTCGATTCGCTCCCGGCAAACGCTCAATCTCAGAGGCACTAAGAGTTTTTAAAGAAACCGGAGATTCTGTGGATTTTTTAAAAGGACTTGCAATAACTTTGACCTCTTCTTTGTCTACCACTAAATATTCTAAGTAGATGGTCAATCGCTCTACTCGAGCATTAGTAACTTCAATTTCTGAAATGATTTTCTCTTTGAACTCGGGAGAAGAAACTTTAACAGCATATTGATTGGGCAGAAGGTTGCCAATTTTAAAAAAACCCTGATCATCGGTGATTGCACCTTTGTTTTCGTTCACTAACTGCACTTTGGCAAATGGAACAGGTTGATTGTTTACTTCATTCAGAACTACACCCTCAATAGTACCATTTTGTGCAATAGAAGCAAATATAAAGCCGATAAATGTGAGGAAAATTAAATGTTTCATTTCAGTTTCAATTTGTTTTACAAAAATAAAACAAACTGAAACCAAAAATGTTTTTTAATCCTCATATTTTACCCATTGTTGGGTTCTGAAAAAGATACCTATGTAACCTCTCACATTTAATCGATCCGGGTTATCTTCATCTCTCCATATTTTTACGGTGTAAACTTTCCCGTTTTCAGGATCAACGATGGTGCCATCTTCCCATTCAGATCCATCCCAAACCAAACCTCTTACAATTTGTAAACCTACCAAAGGTTTATTTTTACGATCATCAGTACATTTTTTACATACTGGATTTTCCTCTCTTCCCTCTCTTGGATACAATGAAACAATTTTCCCATAAAGCTTGCCGTCAGATTTGTATAATTCTACGACAGACTTTTTCTTTTTCGTTTCATCATCAATAGTAATCCACTTACCTACAACACTTTGAGAAAATGATTTCCCAAAAAATAACATCGTAAAAACGATTAAAGTCCAAAAATTTATCTTTTTCATATTATGATTTTTGATAAATATCTTAAAAATAATTCAAATAAAAAAATAGTTTTGAACAAGTATTTAACAATGTGTTATTCCTTTTAAATACGCTATATAGAGTGAATTTTGTCGATCATTTGTTTCGTTTCATAGCCCAACTTTATCAACTGGGCTAACATGTACCGTTTGGCAAAAGTGGAAAATAATGGTATATTCGCCTAAACGACAAATCGACAAACTATGGTAGCTACGACCACATTGGAAAAAATAGAATTAGAATTTCTATTGAGGGGATCTTCAAAAGTACTTGAAAACAGATTGTTTACTGCGAGTGGATTAAGTGAGTGGTTCGCTGACGATGTAAAAATCAATGATAATACGTACACCTTCTATTGGGAAGGAAGCGAGCAAAGTGCTCATTTAATCAGTTCTAAACCGGGGAAATACATTCGTTTCCAATGGATTGATGAGGAAAACACATGTACAGATTGTTACTTTGAAATGTCCATTGAAACCAACCAAATGACCAAAGAAATCACCTTGAAAATCATTGATTTTTCAGAAGAAGATGAAATGGAAGAGTCTATCTTAGTTTGGGAACATGCAGTTGCGGATTTAAAAAGAACACTTGGTTCATAAAATCTAAGTTTTTTCCATTCTTATTCCTATTTTTGTAGGAATAAAAATTTGTTTTCTTGAAACGATTATACGTATTTAGTATTCGTTCTTTTATAGGACCTTTCATCGTTACTTTGTTCATTTCGATGTTCATTTTAGTGATGCAGTTCTTTTGGATATACATCGATGACCTGATGGGAAAAGGGTTGTCTGTATGGGTGATCCTAGAATTACTGTTTTATGTATCCGCAAGTTTAATTCCTTTGGCTTTGCCTTTGGCTATCTTATTATCAAGTATCATGACATTCGGTAATTTGTCGGAAAACAATGAATTAACCGCCTTAAAATCCTCTGGACTGTCGTTATATCGGATTCTTAAACCGCTAACGGTTGTGGTTTTCTGTATTGCCCTCTTCACCTTTTATTTTGCAAATTACATCATTCCCATCTCCAATTTAAAATGGCATTCCTTAATTTTTGATATTCAAAATACCAAAATTGCGTCGATTTTAACACCTGGCTCCTACAACCAGGATTTAGATGGATACGCGATCAAAATCAAATCGATCCAAAATGATAAATTTCAAGACATTATCATACACGACCATACCGATCAGAATGCTCTCAAAACGATTCGTGCAAAGAAAGGACGTGTGTACAAATCGGTGAATAATAAATACCTATATTTCGAATTAAAGGATGGATTTATGTCGGAAGAAATGGCGACCCAAACTCCAAATTTTGATGAAAATGGTAAATTAGTAAGTAGCGGAAACAACAACCACCCGAGCAGAAGAACCAATTTTGAAACGGCAACCTATAAGATTGATTTATCCGGATTTTCAATGAATCGATCCAGAGATGATATGTTCAAAAATGAACACGAAATGCTGAACGTTTTTCAAATCAATTATGCGATTGATTCCTTATTGAAAGAGAAAAAGGAAGCCAATGTAAATTTTGTCACAGGGTCTATTTTGGATTTAATGTATTTCCAAAAAGCATTGATCAGCGATTCAGCAAAAACAAATTCGAAATCAATTGTTCATTTCAATGAATTAAGTCAAATTGAGAAACAAAATGCCATCGTAGGTGCGCAATCTCGTCTGCGTCGAAAAAATGAAACCTTACAAAGTCAAATCAATTACAACCAAGCCGTTGATTATAACAATAACAAGTACTGGATTGAATTTCATCGCAAATTCGCATTGACCTATGCCATCATCGTATTATTTTTTATTGGGGCTCCGCTGGGAGCCATTGTGCGCAAGGGTGGTTTTGGCGCCCCTGTTGTGATCGCTGCCTTACTTTTTATGGTTTACTTTGTACTCATCAGTATTGGCGACAGTTTAGCAAATTCTGGCGTTGTAAGCCCCTTTATCGGTATGTGGTTCGCCTCCTTTTTACTCACACCAATCGCTTGGTTTGTTTTAAGAGCTGCGGCAAATGATGCACCCGTTTTCAACAAAGAGAGTTGGGTTAAACTTTTCAGTCGATTGCGAAAAAAATGAAGATACTTTACTTAACTCCCAAACCTATTTTTCCGGTGATTGATGGCGGATGTTTTGCCATGAAAAATTTTTTAGAGGTTTTAAGTGCAACCGAACATGAAATTGATGTCATTGAATTCCAAACACCCAAACATCAAGGAGATCAAGCGCTATTCAAAAAACATTTTCCTTCTTTAAATCTGACGCAATATTTCGTAAATACCAAGATTCAATTTTTTCCATTTATCATCAATACCCTATTTAAAAAAAATACTTCCTACAATGTCCATCGTTTTTTTGACTTAGAGCACAACGCATCATTGAAAAAACGATTGAAGCAACAGCACTATGATTTGATCATTTTGGAATCTATTTTTTTAGCTTCCTACCTTCCACTTTTTGAAGGAAAAATTCCTTTTGCAGTTCGATCACATAACGTCGAATTTCAATTATGGGACCAATATGCAACCTTCGAAAAAAATGGTGTGAAAAAAATAATCCTAAAAAAACTGGCTAAAGATTTAAAAAAGGTCGAATTAAGTACCATTGAAAAGGCTAAAATCAACTTTGTCTTATCCAAAGAAGATAAACAAACCTTCGAATCCTTTTCAAACACACCACAAATTTATTTACCGATACACCTCCAGGTAAATAAACGAACAAAACCGGTGAACCCAAAATCCATTTGTCACCTTGGCTCAATGAATTGGCAGCCCAATATCGATGCCGTCCATTATTTAATCCATGTGTTATTCCCTGAGTTGCTGCTTTCGGTTCCCGATGCAAAATTGCATTTAGCGGGATCACACAGTCAGAAACAAAACTTGAGACCTGAGATTTCCCAACATGGATTTGTAGTTGATTACATCTCTTTTTACCAAGACCATGGTATTTTAGTATCACCGATTTCGATTTCATCCGGAGTTCGGATAAAAATATTAGAAGCATTGGCCAATGGAATTCCTGTATTAACGACTACTGAAGGTGCCAAAGGAATTGATTTAGAAGATCAAATGATGGTTGAGAATGAATTGCAGCAACAGGTCAATCAATTAAAAAGAATGATGGGGCATCCAGAAGTCTTAGAACAATTGATTCAAAAAGGATACGATTACATTGAAAAAAACCATTCGAAATCACACGTTTATTCCATACTCAACAAAACATTAAATGGCTAAACCGAAACTCGTCTATATCGTTTCAAGATTCCCTTTTCCACTTGAAAAAGGAGATAAACTCAGGGCCTATTATCAAATTAAAGAACTAGCCCCCTTCTACGATATTTACCTGATGTCGCTTTCGGATAAAAAAGTAAATAACCAGCAAATAGCAGAACTTAAACCTTACTGCAAAGAAATTCACGTCTATTTTTTACCCATTTGGACGATTTTATTTCAATTAACCCGCTGCCTTTTCAATGGAAAACCTTTTCAAATTGGATACTTTTATTCCTTTCGTCATGCCTTAAGAATGCAACACGAGATTGAAAAAATAAAACCGGATCATATTTTTTCGCAATTGGTGCGTACAAGCGAATATGTGAAAGATTATCACGAGTGTCCGAAGACGATTGATTACATGGATGCCCTTTCGAAGGGAATGGATCGAAGAGCTAAAGAACTGAAAGGCCTAAAAAAAATAATTTATAGCAGTGAAGCTAAACGGTTACGCAAATACGAACGAACTATTTTTGATTATTTTGAACATAAATTAATCATTTCAGAACAAGATAAACATTTTATCATTCATCCTGATTTTGAAAAAATTGAAGTCGTGCCTAACGGTATAGATGAATCCTTTTTTCATGTGGAGAAATCCACTAAAAAATTGTATGATTTGGTTTTTGTTGGTAATTTAAGTTATGCGCCTAACATCAAAGCAGCGAACTATATCTTAGATCATATCACAAAATGGAACCCATCCTTAAAAATATTGATTGCAGGTGCGAACCCAAGTTCAGAATTGAAAGCTAGGGTCAAAAAACACAAGCAAGTATCACTTTCAGGATGGATGGACGATATCAAAGATGCTTATTTAAGTGGGAAAATATTTATTGCTCCAATGACCAATGGAACGGGAATGCAAAACAAATTACTAGAAGCAATGGCTTTGGGTATACCATGCATTACCACCAACCTAGCGAACAATGGCATTTTGGCAACTCCAAACAAAACGATTATTGTAGCGAATACGCCGGAACAATTTCAAGAAAACATTGTTAGGTTGTTAGAGAAAGAAAGCATTCGAGAGGAGATTGCCCAAGCCGCCAAAAGTTGGGTTAAAGAAAAATACAATTGGAAAGAAATCAACCTTCGTTTAATGAAGATTTTCCTAAAATAGTTAATAAAAATCGGTATTTTTGCAAAAAATTAATTGTTCATGACATTTAAACTCAATAGTATAGAAGAGGCCATTCAAGATATTCAAGATGGAAAGGTAATCATTGTAGTAGATGATGAAGATCGCGAAAATGAAGGTGATTTTTTAACTGCTGCAAGAAACATTACTCCTGAAATTGTGAATTTTATGGCTACTCATGGTAGAGGTTTGATTTGCGCACCTTTGGTTGAAGATCGATGTGATGAATTAGGACTTGACTTAATGGTTCGTTCAAATTCCGCAGCTTATGAAACTCCATTTACTGTATCTGTGGATTTAATTGGGCATGGGTGCACAACTGGTATTTCGGCTAGTGATCGTTCAAAAACCATTAAAGCATTAATCGATCCGACCATACATAAAGAAGAATTAGGTAAACCTGGACACATATTCCCACTTCGCGCAAAAAAAGGCGGTGTATTGCGTAGAGCTGGTCATACAGAAGCTGCTATTGACCTATCCAGGTTAGCTGGATTTGAGCCTGCGGGGGTTATTGTTGAAATTCTAAATGAAGACGGCTCAATGGCGAGATTGCCTCAATTGATTGAAATTGCAGAGCGTTTTCAACTGAAAATCATCTCCATTGCTGATTTAATTGAATACCGAATTAAAAATGACTCGTTAATTGAGCGCTTAGTAGATGTAAAATTACCAACTACAATGGGCGATTTTCAATTGCACGCTTATCGAGATACCATTACCGATCAAGAGCATTTAGCCCTTGTCAAAGGAACTTGGGAAAAAGATGAACCCATTTTGGTTAGGGTGCATTCCTCTTGTATTACAGGGGATGTCTTTGGTTCATGCAGATGCGATTGTGGGCCTCAGCTCCACAAAGCCATGTTAACCATTGAAAAAGAAGGTAAAGGAGTGATTTTGTACATGAATCAAGAAGGTAGAGGTATCGGTTTAATCAATAAACTGAAGGCCTATAAACTTCAAGAAGATGGTTTAGACACCGTTGAGGCTAATTTAAAATTAGGCTTTAAAGGCGACCAACGTGACTATGGAATTGGAGCTCAAATTTTAAGGGATTTAGGAATTTCCAAAATGCGCTTAATGTCGAACAACCCAACTAAACGTAAAGGATTAATTGGATACGGATTAGAAATCATTGAAAATGTTCCCTTGGAAATTGAATCGAATGAACACAATGAAGCGTATTTGAAAACAAAAAGGGACAAAATGGGTCATACCTTAAATATGAAAAAATGATGCTTAAAGCAACGCAAATTTTCAAAAATTATGGAGAATTACCCGTTCTCAAAGGCGTAGATTTATCGATCGAAAAAGGAGAAATCATTTCCATCGTTGGATCATCTGGAGCAGGAAAAACAACCCTTTTACAGATATTAGGAACCTTAGACCAGCCTGATCGCGGTGAGTTATGGATTAACCAAATTAACCCTTTTCAACTGAGTCAAAAAAAGCTTTCTCAGTTTCGCAATGAAAACATCGGATTCATCTTTCAATTTCATCAGTTGTTGCCAGAATTTACAGCCATTGAGAACATTGCTTTACCAGCATTAATCAATGGTAAATCTATGAAAGAAGCCAAAAAAATGGCCTTACAACTTTTACATACTGTAGGACTTGAAGACCGCGCAAATCATAAGCCGAGTGAATTATCTGGAGGTGAACAACAACGCGTATCGGTTTGTCGATCAATGATTAATAATCCAGCCATCGTTTTTGCCGATGAACCTTCTGGAAATTTGGATTCTAAAAATGCGAATGAGCTACATGAATTATTTTTTCAACTCAGAAAGGAATGGAACCAAACGTTCGTGATTGTCACCCATAACGAACAACTTGCTTCTATTGCAGATCGAAAATTAACCATGAAAGACGGTGTTTTCCTAACTGATGGATTTTAATGAATTGAAAGCGTTCTTGGATTTTAAAGCCCAAGAGTATGAAACACCCGCTTTTATTGAAGAGGATCCGATTCAATTTCCCAAACATTTTACTAAAAAGGAAGACATAGAAATCATTGGATTCATCATGGCGACTATTTCTTGGGGAAATCGAAAAAACATTCTTAAAAGTGGAGAAAAACTATTGCAAATCATGCAATACGAACCCTACCAGTATATTCAAAACTACTCCTCTCAAAAAGAATTTAAATTTATTCATCGCACCTTTCAAACCGCAGACTTAGATTTTTTTTTCCGAGCCTTAAACCACATCTATCAACAAGGAGATTTAGAACATGCTTTTTCCAAAGGAGAGCAGACTAAAGACCGAATTCATGGTTTTAGAACCTTATTTTTAGAAACTACCCACGAAAACCGTAGTCGTAAACATCTTTCGGATCCGCTCAAAAACTCAGCTTGTAAAAGGATCAATATGTTTTTAAGGTGGATGACGCGAAGTGCCTCCAGAGGAGTAGATTTGGGGATTTGGGACCCGAAAACCATTCCTCAATTGATGCTTCCTTTAGACGTGCATACATCAACCGTTTCCCGAAAACTTGGTTTGTTAGAACGCAAGCAAGATGATTGGAAAAGTTTGGAGGAATTGATGCAAAATTTAAGAAAATTGGACCCTAACGATCCTGTTAAGTATGATTTTGCTTTGTTCGGATTAGGGGTAAATAAGGCGCTTTAAAACTTTCGAATTGGTGTTATAAATTGTTTTGAACAATATTCCAAGTCCTCATTAATTTTCTTAAATTTGAAGTATGAAATTTGCTAATCCAAATGCATTATGGGCCTTGTTCGCTTTAGCGATTCCAATCATTGTTCATTTTTACCATTTCAAAAAGCATCGCACCTTTTATTTTTCCAGTTTATTTTTTGTTAAAAAAATTGAAGAAGCACAAAAAACTACTTCTAAACTGAAGCATCTTCTGCTGTTGATTTTTAGATTACTTGCTTTTCTAGGTGTCATTTTAGCCTTTGCAAAACCGTATTTCCCTGCTGTAAACAAACAAAATAAAGGCCAACGTATCATCAGCATTTATGTAGATAATTCATTCTCAATGAGTGCTAGAGGAACTGAAGGGGAACTACTGCCATCAGCCAAAGACCAAGCGCGTCAGTTTATTAAAAAAGCTCATCCAAATCAATTATTCTTTGTAAACACCAATCACTTAAATGGTATAGAACAACACTTACACAATAAAACTCAAGCACTAAATTATTTGGAGAAAATCGACTATTCTTCAGCAAGAAAATCCATTCAGGAAGTCATTGCATGGCAAAATCGACAATTACAAAAAATTGATGCAGAAAATACAAAAATAGGAGCGATTGATTTCATTTATTTCAGTGATTTTCAAAAAATAAATTCAAGCAGTACCCCTACCCTTTCTTATCCAACTGAAAAGTATCATTTCATTCAAAGCAGAGCAGAAAAGAAAAATAACCTATCCATTGATTCTTTATGGTTCAGTACACCTTCGTACACCATCAATTCTACAAACGTTTTGAATATTCGTATTAAAAACCAATCGGATGAAAAAATAGAAAATGCAGTGGTTCAGTTGGATATCAATACACAAAAAAGGGAATTATTTGCCAGTATTGAAGCCAATAAAGATACCATTTGTCAATTTGAATACCGAGATTCAAAACCTGGAATGAAAAAAGGAATCGTGAAAATAAACGATCAACAATTGTTCTGGGACGATGTGTTTTATTTCAATTATGAAGTAAAATCCCAATTAAACATTTTGGTCATTGACGCCATGCAAAATCAAAATCACTTGGTTGATATTTTAAAATTGGAAGCGAGTTTTAATACCCTACTCGTAGACCAATCTCGACTTACCTTCAATCAAATTGTAGGAAAAGACATGATTTTTCTAAATGGAATTACAGAAATATCTGAGGGCTTGAAAGAACAACTTTTGGTGCATACCCATCAAGGAGGTGGTATATTTATCTTACCAGGAAACACCAATTCCCCCGCATCCATAAATACCTTTTTAAACGCGTTAAAATTACCTGTAATCGGAAACCAACTAACAGAAGGAAATTGGATCAATACCATTCAATACCGTGATGCTTTTTTTGAGGGTGTTTTTCAAGAACGAAAAAAAAATATTCGCATTCCTGTATCCCAAAAAATATACCGAACGAAAGGTTACAGCAATTGTATGCCATTAATAGGCTTGCAAAATGGACAAAATTTGATGGTTAAGTCAACCCTTTATCCTACTTGTTTTTTATTCACAGGTATCATTGACGAAAATTCGGACTTTATCAAGCAAGCCTTATACCCTTCAATTATGCTTAGAAGTGCCTTCTTAGGTCAAAAAAAACCACCTCTATTTGCAGTCATTGGGAAAAATACAAAATATCCCTTGTACGAACTTAAGCCTTCAGAGGATCCTATCAAATTGAAATCTCAGGATATAGAAATCATTCCTTCTTTCACTTCCAACAGTTTTCAAACGACCCTCTTGTTAAACAATATCGAATATATGTTCAATTTCAAGGCAAACCATTACGACATCGATCAAAAAGGAAATATTGGATGTATATCGATCAATTACGATCGTTCCGAGAGTGAAATGACCTTTTACGAACCTGAAGCACTTCAAGAAGAACTTCGTTCCCTAGGGATTGAAAACTTTAAAATCAGTCAACAAAACCCATCTCAATTACTAGCTGATATCAATTCTTCAAAACCTTTTCCCTATTGGAAATATTTTATTGTATTTAGCCTTATATTTGTAATCACGGAAATGGTTTTAATAAAAATCTGGAAAGCATAGTTCGTATGAAAATTTTAATTAAAAAAGCCCAAATTGTAGACCCCAGCTCATCTTTTCACGGAAAAACAAAAGATGTGTTTATTGAGGATGGCATTATTACTCTGATTGAAGATCAATGTCAAGTAGAGGCCGATGAGGTAATCACAGCAGAAAATCTTCACCTATCTCAAGGTTGGGTAGATTTTAAAGCTCACTTTTCCGATCCAGGAGAGGAACATAAAGAAACCATTTCAGGCGGCCTAGATGCTGCAGCTTTTGGAGGTTATACCCATGTCGCTATACTTCCTTCTACCCATCCTGTAATCGATGGGAAAACGCAGGTTGAATATGCCTTGCGCAAATCAGAAAACCATGCCGTGCAACTCCATGTTATTGGGGCTGTTACCGAACAATTGAAAGGAGAAAATCTTTCTGAAATGTACGACATGCATCAATCTGGCGTCCAAGTTTTTTCAGATGATACCAAACCTTTAAATGCCGGAATTGCTTATCGTGCCTTGTTATATTCCAAAAACTTTAATGGAACGATTATGGCATTATCAAAAAACAATGCCTTATCGAATGAAGGGATGGTCAATGAAGGCGAAGCTTCTACTAGAACTGGATTAAAAGCTGATCCTAGAGTTTCAGAAATCATAGATTTAGAGAAAAATATCAGATTATTAGAATACACTGGAGGCTCCTTGCATGTCACTGGAGTTTCCTGTAAAGAAAGTGTGGAATTGATCGAAAAAGCCAAAAATAACAAGTTATCTATTACCGCAGATACCCACGCAACCCATTTGATTTTCAACGAAAAAATGGTTTTAGACTTTGATGCTAACTTCAAAGTTTACCCTACGTTAAGAAGAGAAGAAGATCGCAAAGCCCTTTGGGAAGGATTAAAAAATGGTGCAATCGATTGCATTGTTTCAGACCATCGTCCGGCAGATACGGACGAAAAAGAGGTTGAATTCGATCATGCTAAATTTGGACAAGCAATCCTTCCCTCGCTATTCGGTGCTTTACAAAATGCCCCTGAATTTGATTTAGACATAGTTATTCGTGCACTAGCCATAAATAATCGACACGTATTAAATGTAAAAGAAAATCCAATTGAAATAGGCAATAACGCTGACCTAACAGCTTTTGACCCGGAAGAAAAACACCTGTTTAATCAAACACATGTAAATGCCAAAATTGTAAATAATCCATTTCATTTGAAGGAATTAAAAGGTGCCGTAAAAGCCATAGTTAACCATGGGAAATTAATTGTAAAAAATTAAGGATGCCAAATAGAAAAACCTTCTTAACTCATTTTTGGAAAGAGAAAAAAATGGTTGGAGCGATGAGTCCAAGCTCCAAATACCTGGCAGCAAAAATGCTTGAGTCGATTGATTTTAAAACGACCAAGATCATCATAGAATTAGGACCTGGAACAGGTGTTTTCACCAAGCGTATACTTGAAAAAATGCAAGATGACGCCATATTATACGTGTTTGAATTGAATCCCTCTTTTTACCAATCGCTTTGTGAAAAAATAACCGATTCAAGAGTGAAAATCCTACATGAATCAGCTGAAAACCTCAATCAATTCTTAGCTGAACATGAATTTGGTCAGGTGGATGTCATTGTATCCTCCTTGCCCTTATCTAATTTCCCAAATGCTTTGAGAACCTCCATTTTGCAAGCTGCTCATGACGCGCTAAGAATTAATGGACAATACATTCAATTTCAATACAGTTTACAATCCAAAAAACTTTTACGTAGTTTTTTCAAGGAAATGAGCATCGATTTCACCGCCATTAACTTCCCTCCTGCATTTGTTTATCGTTGTCAAAAAATAGAATAATAATGCGTGCAAAGATCATCATTATGGGATTGGTATGGTTTCCGTTTTGTCAACTTTTTGGACAAAAAGAACTCATCTTGGAAAAAATCAAACCCTTTCATTTAGATGAATATCATATCACGCACTTGTTTGAAAATGGTTTGAAAAAATTCCAGTATCAAGAGGAAACTACCATTGAATCTTCGGTTGAAAATACCAAAACAACGACCAGTTTATCTAGTTATTCTCCAAAAAACGATGAATGGGAATTGATTTCAATCAATCAAAATCCTCCGAGTCAAAAAGAAATTAAACAATTTTTAAAAGATAAAAAACGAATTAAACTGATTCGAAAAATAAAAATCGATTACCACAGCTGGAAAATAGAAACGGATAACGATTCGCTATTGGTTGTTTCATTCCATTACGTTAAAAATAACTTGCCAAAAGATTTAAAAATTTTAGGAAAATGCAAAACGAACTTGTATTTGAATAAAAGAACAAATCGTCTAAACAAAGTGAGCATCGAAAATCAAGAGAAATTCAGGTTAAAACTCTATAAAATCAACAAAATCTATATGGAAGAATATTTCAACTTTGATGAATTGACTTCTATATACCTGTCCAAATCTGAATACATTTACATTCAACTAAAATTTTTAAACCAGTACATTGATGTTAAGCAGAAGAAATTTTTCTCAAATTATCAATATTCAAAGCCATAAATGTTAAAAATATTGTACATTTATTCATCATGAATCACAACAAATGCTGAAAAACATACAATTCGTATTGATCCTTCTTCTTTGCTTAATCCAATTTCGATTAGGTGCTCAACAACCTGCGAGTCAAAATGGATTAAATGATTTGGAAGTCATCTCCCGAATTAACAGCTTAAAATCAGAATTAAATATCATTCAAGCATCTTTAAAATTGCAAGATTTAAGCGATGATCAGCAAAGTGTTTATGCCCTAAAACAACATGCCGACCATTTAAATTACTATTACCGACAATTAAATACGGCACATTTTAATTTCAATTTTCTAAGATCTCTTTACAAAAGTTTTCAGGAAGAAGAAAATCAAATTGAAATCAAAATTAAAAAAACACAAGGAGCCTTAGATGACCTGAAAGAAACGTTAGACTCACTCAACTTGATTCATAAAAGTCATGTTTTCGATAAAAAGTTTGAAGGAAAATTCCCTGATTTATCCTCTGATCTTAAAAAGGATTTTCATAAGATTGAATCTACCTTGAAAAAAAACATGAAGACCTATCTTCGAAATGAATTAATTCTTATTGAAATCCAAACCCAATGTATTGAACAAAAAGAAAAAGTTAAAGAAAAGATTGTGCATGCCATCCATCAAATATTTTCTAAAAAAATAAAATCAAATGTTAAAAAGCAAAATTTTTCGCATGCGGTAAATGAAACTTATCGAAGTAAACTAACGGTCATTTCCTTTTATTTTGATCATGAAACCTTCATTAATTTTATTGTATTGGCGGGAATTTTGATTAGTTTACTGATTCATTTGAAAATTCGTTTTCAAGCTCCCAAAGTGAAATTTAAAGAAAATGTAACGCGATTCATTTCCTTTGTTTTTCAACTTTCGGTTTTTATACCGATTTTTTATTTCAACACCCCATTAGTCATTGACGAATTACTGCTTTTAACCTCAGGTATACTGCTCTTTATTCACATCAGTTTACGAAAGAGTTTATCTATACTTTTCGTTCCTTTTTTCTTCTTAACGATTGCTTTTATCTTCAATGTATTCCAAAACATATTAATCCTTGAGTTTACCCATGAATTTTATTTTGTGTTGGTTGTTCAACTGTTATTTTTCACGGCAAACATTACTTATTTGTATGTAAAAATGAATCATACCAAGGATCGCAATAAAATAATGGCTGGTTTCTTCACCTTGGTTTTACAAATCGTGAACTTCACTTTATTTCTCATCGGATTTGAAGATTTTTCGAAGATCTTACTTACCACGATCATTCATGGCGTTTTCGGAGCTACTATCTACTTTTTATTTTACGATCAGTTTAAGAAAAACATCTATCAGTACA
>JALRIV010000031.1 GCA_023255275.1 Crocinitomicaceae bacterium
TGATCAATGCCTAATACTGTCAAAGTATTGGACACAAATTGCATGGTTTCTTCTTCTTGAAAAGAAAGTTCTGGAAAACGATGCATGTGTTCGCGATAAGCTTTCACTTTTTCGAATAAAGCTGCACTTTCTTGGCGTATTTGATCCTTTATCATCTAGTCAAAATTAATGATTAATCTAGCTCGATCTGCCATTATTTGTGTAAATAGTTACTGAAACCGGTATACAACACCTTGATCGCGACATACAACAAGAAAAATCCAAAGATGATTTTCACCATGTCAGAGGATAATTTTAGGGAAAGTTTAGACCCAAAATAACCCCCAACAACAAAGGCAATGGCGATCACCGTGCCAAATGCAAAGTTGATGTTTTCAGCTTTGTAATAATTCAATACCGCCAAAATCCCGACAGGTAAAAGCAAAATGAATAAACTGGTTCCAATGGCTTGGTGTTGCGTTAATCCTAAAAAATAGATTAAGGCAGGAACTATGATTACGCCTCCACCAACACCAACAAGCCCACTTAATAATCCTGCAAAGATGCCAATGGCGATTAATATAAAAAGGGTTTGAATCGTCATATTTATTTTTTTATAAATGTATGGGTTTTCTATTTTTTCACAAAATCTATTTTAAAACACCATTAAATTACAACCTCGGATGTCTGACTGATCAAAACGACCTTGCAGGGTAAATCCTTCTTCATGCATTTTACCCAGATCATCTGTTGCAATGAAGGAGCAGCTGTGAATGTTAGCCAAATCGATCACGTTTACACCTCCCGTTTTCCCCATCGGAACATTCAGATTTAAAGGATCATTGGTTTGTCGCAGGATGACCTTCATCCATGGTGGGGTCTGAAAAATTCCATCTTGCATGCTATACCCTTGCGATAATAATTCTGTCATTCCATATTCGGAAGAAATCGTTGGATTTCCAAGTCCTTTTTTCAAGTAATCATGTAAGGCTTGTTTATCCATTTCTTTTCTGCGTCCTTTCATGCCTCCAGTTTCAACCACAATGGCATCGCTAAGGTTAATCCCTTGGTCTGCTAAGTCCATTAGCGCATAAGAAACACCGAATAATATGACCTTTTTACCTTCTTTTTTTCCTTGAAGATATGCTGCTTCAATACGATTCGGTTGTTCCAAATAAAAATCGGAAAGCCGATGATTTGTCAAGGCCATCAGTTGTTGAACCATGTAAACCAAACTGGAATCTCCTTGTTGAAGGTAGTTGGGCAACAATGCAATAACAAGGTAAGCATCGGGATCTCCAAAAAAATAGCGAAAGGCTTGAGTAAAGGATGTTTCATACAAACTCAAATCGGCGACAGCATGTTTCGACCGAGTCATTTGTGTAGTTCCCGAGCTTAAAAAAGTAGTTTCTGCGGTTTTATCCTTTTCAAGGACAAGTTGGGATTTGAAAAAAGCAATCGGCAAAAAGGGAATTTCTGTGAAATGATTAGGTGCTGGACGATTCAATAGATCTACCCAATTGCGGTAAACAGGAACATGTTGGTATTGGTGTTGAAAGATTTGAAGCGCTAATTGGTTAAAAGCTTCAGTTGAATTAACTTGAAAAATTTTTTCTTTTAGGAGATCAATTTTCATGTAAGTTTACCTCAAGATCGACGATTGATTTCGTCTCTTAATTTCGAAGCTTCTTCATAATCCTCATTGGCAATCGCTTCATTCATACGATCATTTAATTCCTCTAGGGATAGGGAACTTAATGATTCTTGAGATTCAACGGAAGCAATTTCTTGGTTGGCTAAATCTTCTTGAATATCGTTTTCATCCAACAAAATACCTGCACTTGATAAGATACTTTCTAAGGTAAAAATTGGGGCTTTGAAACGAATTCCAACCGCAATAGCATCGGAAGTTCTAGCATCAATTTCAATGAGTTTTCCATCTGCGCTTAAGCAAACAATTTTAGCATAAAAGATTCCTTCACTTAGGTTGTAAATCACCACTTCTTTAACGCTTACCCCAAGCGCAACCGCGAAATTTTTAAACAAGTCGTGCGTTAAGGGTCGGGTAGGAGTCATTTTTTCTAATTCAATGGCAATTGCTTGAGCTTCGAATCCACCAATAATGATAGGTAACTGACGCTTACCGCCTTTTTCAACTAACACAAGAGCATATGCCCCACTTTGGGTTTGACTGTAGGATAATCCGGATATTTCAAGTTCAATCTTTTGCATAGAAAAATGACGCAGATGGTATAAAAATTAAAAAAGGGGAAGCATTACTTCCCCTACAAACTTACTGAATTTATTTAAAAAATTAATGAGAGGCTTTGAATTTTTTAACGGCCTCGGTTAATTTAGGCAATACTTCAAAAGCATCTCCAACAATCCCATAATCAGCGGCTTTGAAGAAAGGAGCTTCTGCATCGGTATTGATGACTACAATTACTTTTGAACCATTTACCCCAGCTAAATGCTGAATCGCTCCTGAAATTCCCGCAGCGATGTATAAGTTGGGACGAATGGCAACACCGGTTTGTCCAACATGCTCGTGATGAGGTCTCCAACCAATATCTGCAACTGGACGAGAACATGCAGTGGCAGCTCCTAACGCTTTCGCTAAGTCTTCAACCATACCCCAATTCTCTGGTCCTTTAAGTCCACGACCTGCAGAAACTACTAACTCAGCCTCTGGTAATGGAATATCTCCTTCTGGTTTGATGGTATTTTTTAAGGTAACTTTCGCTTCACCCGCTTGACCATTAAAATCTTCAACAGTAGCAGTTCCTCCAACTTCTTCAGGTTGAATAGAATTCGGCAGTAAAGAAATAATACGCGATGCACTATTTACTTTAACTACTCCAAATGCTTTTCCTGAAAAAACGTTTACTTTAACTGTTCCATCTGCTGCTGGAAGTGCAATCGCACCTGACACCAAACCGGCTTTCAATTTAACTGATAAACGAGGAGCTACTGCTTTAGCAATTAAATCGTGCGAAAACACGATGGTAGTTGCTCCTGTAGCGGTAACTGCAGCACTAATTACATTGCTCAATTGTTGATCATCATCGCTTTGTACGCTGCGATCAACTAATACTTTGCTTGCTCCGTATGCGCCAAGTGATGCTAATAAGGATGCATCGGCTTGTCCGTTGGTGATTACGGTAACTTCTCCTAATTTTTTACCATAAGTAACAGCTTCTAAAGCTGCTTTATGTAAACCATTTTGGCTATTGATATATACTAAAACTGACATGTTCTTTACTTTAAATTAGATTACTTTTGCCTCGTTGTGTAACAAGGAAACTAACTCATCCATTTGATCTGCAGTTAACATTTTACAAGCAGATTTTGCAGCAGGCATTTCATAACCAACATAGCTTGTCATTTCTTCTACAGCAACTGCAGGAATGACAGTTAATGGTTTAGTTCGAGCCGCCATAATTCCTCTCATGTTTGGAATACGTTGTTCCGCCATTCCTTTCGCGCAAGAAACAACAGCAGGTAAGCTCACTTCCACAATTTGCAATCCATTAGTAGCTTCTTTTTCTAGGGTTAACGTAGATCCGTTTACTTCTAATTTGCTTGCCAATGAAACTAATGGAAAATCAAGTGAAGCAGCAATCATACCAGCCACTTGAGAACCGTTGTAATTAATGGTTTCTTTACCAGTTAAAATGAGATCAAATCCATTTGTTTTTGCATACTCCGCAATTTGAGTAGCTGTATAATAAGCATCTTTCGGATCCGCATCAATACGAACTGCTTCATCTGCACCAATCGCCAATGCTTTACGAATAATCGCTTCATCTGCAGCAGATCCCACCGTAATGATGGTTACCTGTCCCCCAGAAGTTTCTTTAATTTCTAATGCTCTCACCAATGCATACCATTCATCGTAAGGATTCACAATATATTGTACGCCATTTTCATCAAACTTCGTATTGCCATCTGTAAATGCTATTTTTGAAGTGGTATCGGGCGCTTTACTTATACAAACAAGGATTTTCATGTTTAAAATTTATATTAATGGAAACAAAAATAAGAATATAATTTCTATTAATGAAGTCCATCTGGAATTAAAACTTGAACTTTTAACGCGCTAAACTTGAAAAGAAGTTGTTGAAAATGAAAGGAACTACTTATTATTTTATTATTTTTGGCCTTTGTATTAATTAGCAGAACGTTGATTTATGAGAAACGTACAATTTAGAGAAGCCCTTAGAGAAGCCATGAGCGAGGAAATGCGCCGTGATGAAAATGTTTTTTTAATGGGTGAAGAGGTAGCCGAATACAATGGGGCCTATAAAGTGTCTCAAGGCATGTTGGATGAATTTGGTCCAAAAAGAGTCATTGACACTCCTATTGCTGAGTTAGGTTTTGCAGGGATAGCTGTAGGCGCATCAATGAATGGTTTACGTCCAATTGTTGAATTTATGACTTGGAATTTTGCCATTTTAGCAGCCGATCAAATCATTAACTCTGCCGCAAAAATGTTGCAAATGTCAGGAGGGCAATACTCTTGTCCGATTGTATTTAGAGGAGGTAACGGAACCGCAGGACAGTTGGCGGCAACCCACTCCCAAAGTTTTGAAGCTTTTTATGCGCACGTTCCAGGATTAAAAGTAATCACGCCATCTAATCCTTATGATGCTAAAGGACTTTTAAAAGCTGCCATTCGCGATAACGATCCGGTGGTATTTTTAGAGTCGGAAAAAATGTACGGAGACAAAGGAGATATTCCAGAAGGAGAGTACATCATTCCAATCGGAGTTGCTGATGTGAAACGCAAAGGTAAAGACGTAACGATTGTTTCTTTTGGGAAAATCATGAAAGTTGCTTTCGAAGCAGCAGAACTTTTAGCAAAAGAAGGCATTGAATTGGAAATTATAGATTTGAGAACGATACGCCCGATTGATTACGCTTGCGTGGTTGAATCGGTTAAGAAAACAAATCGTTGCGTAGTTTTAGAGGAATCTTGGCCATTGGCTTCTATTTCGTCTGAAATTTCTTACCATTTACAACGTTATGCTTTTGACTATTTGGATGCACCAGTGATGCGTGTTACGCAAACTGATACCCCATTCGCATTTTCGCCAACGTTAATTGATGAGGCTTTGCCAAATGTAGAGCGATTAATTAAAGCGGTGAAGCAAACTTTATATCGCAATTAATATAAATTGCTGTTTTATTGAACCGTTATTGATTTTCAATAGCGGTTTTTTTGTACCTAAAAGTTCGGTAAAATTCCTTCCAAAAGTATTTCCCTAAAATGGAATGGTTTGACCTGAATTGCAAAGAATTTCCATCCTGAAATAAGAAAAAACATCATTTTTAAGTGTTTATACATAGGCTTGTTTACGTCTTTCAATATATTTTTTTCCATTTCTGGGAAATAGTGTGTTGAGATGAGAAAAATGCTATTACATTTGAATCATAAGCGAGGGCTTAATCACCCAACCTAACCACTAACACTGAAAAAAGATATTAAAGAAGCATAGTAATAGTCGTTTCAATTTAGGTTTAAAACCACTTCCAAAAGGAGTGGTTTTTTTATTTATTCACCGTTTATTTCCAAATTTAAGACGAAAATATAGGCCTGTTCCACCGAATTACGTACTTATACTTATTTCACCTTGCGAACTTCATGGTATTTTTTTCCATTTATGGGAAAAATGGTTTCGTTGTGAGAAAAATGCATGTATATTTGAATCATAAGCAAAGGCTTAAAACCTAGCTTACCACTGACACTGAAAAAAGATATTAAAGAAGCATAGTAATAGTCGTTTCAATTTTAGGTTAAAAACCACTTCCAAAAGGAGTGGTTTTTTTATGAACTAAAAAAGGCGTTGAATTCAACGCCTTTTTCTTTTTATAGATGATGATTCTTACAACCCTAATAATACCGCATGTGGATCTTTCGCTCCAAATAGCATTCTTTCTGGGTTTTCTAACATTTCTTTTACTTTCACTAAGAATCCAACAGATTCTTTACCATCAATAATTCTATGGTCATAAGATAATGCCACATACATGATTGGTCTAATTTCAACCTTTCCGTTAATGGCTACCGGACGCTCAACGATATTGTGCATTCCTAAAATCGCTGATTGTGGTGGATTGATAATTGGTGTAGATAACATCGATCCAAAAACACCCCCATTGGTAATGGTAAAGGTACCTCCAGTCATGTCGTCTGGTGTGATTTTTCCATCTCTAGCTTTGATCGCTAAACGTTTGATTTCTCTTTCAATATCCGCCAACGACATTTGCTCAGCGTTGCGAACCACCGGTACCATCAACCCTTTTGGAGAAGACACCGCAATACCAATGTCTGCATAGTCATGGAAAATGACTTCGTTCCCATCAATTTGTGCATTTACCGCAGGGAAAATATTTAAAGCTTCTGTAACTGCTTTGGTAAAGAAAGACATGAACCCTAAATTCACTTCATGGTGTTTCGCAAAAGCATCTTTGTATTTTGCTCTTAAATCCATGATAGGTTTCATATCTACTTCATTGAAAGTAGTCAACATGGCTGTTTCGTTTTTTACAGAAACTAAACGCTCTGCAATTTTACGACGCAACATCGACATTTTCTCTCTGTTTTGGTTTCTTGTTCCACCCCAACCTTGAATATCGTTGCTTGAAAAACCTCCAGATAAAGCTGCTAAAACATCCTGTTTCGTGATTCTTCCATCTCTGCCCGTTGCGTTCACTTTGCTCGCCGGAATATTGTTTTCAGACATGATTTTCGCTGCAGCAACAGATGGTGTGCCATTCGCGTAAGATGTCTTAACTGGGTCTGGATTTGGTGCAGCTGATTTTTCAACTACCGGTGCTTTTACGTCCTCTTTTACTTCTGCAACTTTTGGTGCAGCAGCACCTTCAGGTTTTGCAGCACTGGTATCAATCAAGCAAACCACTTGACCTACTTTTACCACATCACCTTCTTCTGCTTTAAGTGAAATAATTCCACTTTCTTCAGCAGGTAATTCTAAAGTTGCTTTATCGGAATCAACCTCGGCTATTGCTTGGTCTTTTTCTACGTAATCACCATCAGATACTAACCAAGTTGCGATTTCTACTTCTGAGATAGATTCACCTGGACTTGGTACTTTCATTTCTAAAACTGACATAGCTTGATATTTTTGTCGTTAATGAATTTATGCTTTCACTTTTGCGAACTGAAATAAATCAGCAAACAATTGTTTTAAACGTTTTTCGTGTAATTTTTTCGAACCTTCTGCAGCTGCAGCGGATGCATTTCGGGTAATACCAATTAATGGTAAATGTCTCAATTGCATAGCAATGTAAGTCCACGCTCCCATATTTGCGGGTTCTTCTTGCGCCCAAAGGATGTTTTTCGCATTTTTATATTTTGCTAAAATGGCATCCATTTGATTTTTCGGTAAAGGATACAACTGCTCTAATCGAACGAATGCATAATTATCAATACCT
Organism: Crocinitomicaceae bacterium; assembly: GCA_023255275.1. GTDB lineage: Bacteria > Bacteroidota > Bacteroidia > Flavobacteriales_D > Crocinitomicaceae > JALRIV01. The sequence goes on from JALRIV010000031.1 coordinate 7,438, forward strand.
AATTCAGCTGCTTTTTCTGACATTTCGTAATAGAATTTTCCAGAACAGAAAACAACCGTATCTACTTGTTTCGCATTTGCTTTCGGGTCATCAATGACTTCTTGGAAACCACCTTTTGCCATTTCATCTAATGAAGAAACTGCGCTAGGATAACGCAACAACATTTTAGGAGAGAATACCACTAAAGGTTTTCTAAATTCTCTTTTCAATTGTCTTCTCAACAAATGGAAATGATTGGCTGGGGTTGACGTATTGACAATTTGCATGTTGTTATCCGCGCATTGTTGCAAGAAACGCTCCATTCGAGCAGATGAATGCTCAGCACCTTGTCCTTCGTATCCGTGTGGCAATAATAGTACGATACCATTTTGGTTGTTCCATTTATCTTCTCCACAAGAAATGTATTGGTCAATCATAATTTGAGCACCGTTAGAGAAATCTCCAAATTGTGCTTCCCAGATGGTCAATCCTTTTGGATGTGCCAATGAGTAACCGTATTCAAATCCTAATACCCCGTATTCAGACAATAATGAATTGTAAACGGTAAATGGTGCTTGTTTATCCGACAAATGATTTAAGGTAATGATCTCTTCTTCGGTATCCTCTGTTTTAACAACCGCATGACGGTGAGAGAATGTTCCACGCTCAACATCTTGTCCTGAAATTCTTACAGAGTGACCCTCTTCTAACAATGTAGCATATGCCAACATCTCAGCAGAACCCCAATCTAAACGATCTTCTTTAATGGCATTCATTCTGTCTTCAAAGATCTTCGCAATTTTTCTAAAATATTTTTTTCCTTCAGGTAAGGTAGAAAGCTTAATCCCTAAGTCTAATAATTTCTTTTTGTCTACTCCAGTGTCAATCGATTTTTCAAAATCTTTAGCATTTCCATGACGGTATCCTTCCCAAGTTTGGCTCAAGAAATCGTACACCAATGCTTTGTCTTTTTGACGAGAAGAATTGAATTCATCTTCCAAATACGCATTGAATTCATCTTCTAATTTTTTTGCATCCTCTTTGCTTAAAACTCCTTCAGCCTCTAACTGTTTAAAGTAAATGTCTTTCGGATTTGGGTGTTTCGCAATTAAATTATACAAATGAGGCTGGGTAAATTTAGGTTCATCACCTTCGTTGTGTCCGTATTTACGGTAGCACAATAAATCAATGAAAATATCTCTGTTGAATTGTTGACGGTATTCCATGGCGATTTCAATGGTTTGCGTAACCGCTTCAATATCATCACCGTTTACATGGAAAACTGGACATAAGGTCGTTTTAGCCACATCGGTACAATACGTTGAAGAACGTGCGTCTAAATAATTCGTGGTAAAACCAACTTGGTTATTTACGACAATGTGCACTGTCCCTCCGGCTCTGTAACCGTCTAATTGCGCCATTTGAATCGTTTCGTAAACGATACCTTGACCTGCAACCGCTGCATCACCGTGAATTAAAACCGGACAAATTTTGCTTTCGTCTTTCAAAATATGATCAACCTTTGCACGCGCAATACCTTCTACTACAGTATTTACAGCTTCTAGGTGTGAAGGGTTTGGCGCTAAGGTCAAACCTACTTGTTTCCCACTCGCTAAGGTAATGTGCGATGTAAATCCTTGGTGGTATTTTACATCTCCATCAAAAACGCCTTCCGATTCAAATTCTTTTCCTTCGAACTCAGAGAAAATATCTTGCGGTCGTTTTTCAAAAATATTGGTCAAGGTATTTAAACGACCTCGGTGGGCCATACCCATGACGAAGTATTCCACTCCCAAATCAGATCCTTTTTTGATCAACGTGTCTAAAGCAGGAATTAAAGCTTCACCTCCTTCAATGGAGAAACGTTTTTGCCCTACGAACTTTTTACCTAAAAACGATTCAAAATTAGTAGCTTGATTTAGCTTTTTATAGATTTCTATCTTGCGATTTTTGTCGAAAGTAGGTCTGTTTTTTAATTCGATTTTATTTTTGAACCAATCAATTCGATTAGGCTCACGCATGTACATGTACTCGATTCCAATCGATTGGCAATAGGTTTGTTCAAGATGATCAACAATATCTTTCAAAGTTGCCGCACCAATACCAACTTCATTTCCCGCTTGGAAAGTCAAGCCTAAATCACTCTCTTCTAACCCAAAATTAGCTAGGTCTAGTGTTGGCTCATATTTTCTGCGGTCGCGAACAGGATTTGTTTTGGTGAACAAATGACCCCTACTTCTGTAGCCGTTGATTAAGTTAAGAACTTTAAACTCTTTTTGAAAGTTTTCTGGAATACCCCCTTCTTCAAAATTCATTTGAGCAAATTCAAATCCTTCGAAGAATTTTTTCCAACCAATATCAACACTTTCTGGGTCTTGTTGATACGATTTATACAAATGGTCAATTGCAGTTACATCTGCATTGCCTACATATGATACTTTATCCATTATTTTGTGCACGTTTATGGAATGGCAAAGTTAAACAAAATGTATTACTTAGGTTAAAAAATCGCGGATAATTTGTGCGATGCAATAAACTTTTTTCCGAAAGGTAAATGGCTTGATTATCGAATTCGATTTCCATTTAGATCAAGTACAACGCTGGTTTGATTTTTGGTCAAGGTCACTTGTCCATTTTGGAACATGGATTCACGATCATATTCGCAGGGAATGACCATTTTCCCAGCAGTATCAACAAAGCCCCATTTCCCATTCTTTTTAACACAAGCTCTTCCCTCTTGAAAGCGATTCGCCCCTTCAAAATCGCAGGGGAGAATTTCTTTGCCTTGGTCATTTACAAAACCAAATTTTCTACTTTGATTTATGCCTGTCATAACAACCTTCGCTATTCCTTCGTAAAAAGCATCAATCCCGGTGTAATTACATAAGATGATTTCTTCCCCTTTTGCGTTAATTTTACCGTATAAATTTTGCCGTTTGACGCTCGCCCAACCCTGATGAAAATCGGCCGCAGCTTCGTAAATGAAAGGGGTAATAGGTCGACCGGTAGAATCGATAAAGCCCCACTTTTCATTGATTTTAACATTTACTTTCCCTTCATGAAAATTACCTGCCCAGTCGTATTGTGGAAGGATACGTTCTGTGCCTTTTTCATCCATAAACCCATATTTTCCGTTTTTCTTGATGTTCGCCAAACCTTGGTAATAGTAACCAATACTTTCGTATTGAAAAGGGACAACTATTTGGTCAAGCGTATCGATGACGCCATACAATCCATTGAATTTCACTCTAGCTTGGTTATTTAGGAAATTATTTACCTCGTCATATTTTAACTCAATCCAAATTTTTCCATCTGTTTGGATGAAGCCCCATTTTCCATCTTTTTGCACGATGGCAAAAGGTCCTGAAAAATCTTTTGCATGATCGAAATTTGGCGGAATGCTCTCTTTTCCAGCGCTATTTAAATATCCATACCTTGCATTTTTTTTAACCAATGCCCTTCCACTGTAAAAAGGATGAATAAAGTCATATTGCAAAGGTGTGATCATTTCACCCAAATGATTGAAAGCACCATATTGATGTCCTTTGCCTACTACAATGATGGGTGAATTTTGTACCGATCGATCGAAAAAAGCGGCGATATCTTCAAATTCAACAGAAATAATTTCTTTGCCTTGTAGATCGATCATCCCATAATAGTCTACGAAATCTATGGTGATCGAAACTCTTGCTAATCCATTTAAAAAATGATCTATTTCATCATAACTTGGACGAAGAATGATTGTACCGGTGGAATCGATTAAACCCTTTAATCCTTCTTGACCCGTGTAAATACCAATTCCAGAATTATGAATATTGATTCGATTCCCATCTATGGTCTCAAATTGTTTTTCTTTGGCATGGTATTGTCCTTGGATTGACGCTTGTGCAAATAATACGAATGGTGTAAAGAAAAGGAGAAATAGTAGCTGTTTCATGTTAGGGCATTGGGTTTAATGCGTAAGTTTCGCCGACGGGAAGTGCAATGAGACGAGGATCGTTCGCGTACTTTTTTCGTGAGAATTTAGACACAAGACCTTGTTCTAATTTTTGTTCATCGTGGGTAGCAAAAATGAGTGTTGCCCCGATTTGATTTGCAAGCTTGAGCGCCGCGTGAAGTCCAAGATTGATTTTACCTCCCAACCAAAATGGCAGTTGATATTCCGTTTGTGTGGTAATTAATAGGTCCGATTGTATTTTTTCCGAGTTCTTGCATTGATAACCGTGTGGCGCATAAAACAATCGATGATGATCAAATTCAAATTGGTAGCCATAATGCACCAAGTCTAATGGAGATTTAGGCTTGAGTTGTACAACGGGATAAGGAAATTCGGATAACGGTTGTAGTGGATTTTTAAGATTCCATTTTTTAATTTTGGTTAGAATGGTTTTGGAGGCATAAATTGGGACATCATTCGGTAAACGTTCTAAAGTTTGTTGATGACAATGATCCGTAAATGGCAGCGAAATAAAAATACCTGATAGTTTTGGCAAATCTTCAATCGGAAATAGTGTGTCTACATGATGTTGTTTGCTGAACCAAGGTGCCAAGTCAACCTGCGCATCCATCAACCATGGATCTATCAACCAATGTTGCCCTTGATAACTCCATAGCCATGAGGAATCGCCATTTAATTTTTTCAAAATCATTTCCATAACTACCTCATACGCAGATTTTCTATTTAAGTTTTCGTATTTTCGTATTAATTTATCCTAACTTTGTTTGATGATGAAAAAGCTGGTCTTATTCTTTTTATGTTTCATTTTTTATTATACGATTTACAGTCAGTCAAAACCCGCTTTTGATGTCTTAAGTTATCATCTCAATATTCGAATCAACGACACAACTAATCGCATTCAAGTAGTAGAGGACATTGAGGTAATCTATCAACAAAAGGAATCCTATTTTCGATTAAATCTAGCGGACAACCAGGATAACAGAGGCATGACCGTTTCCAAAGTAACCATTAATGGTCAAGAAGTAGGTTTTCAGCATGGCGACAATCAACTCATTCTGTTTACCCCTGCGTTTCTTCTTGGCGATACCAATTGGGTTCAAATTCGCTACAGCGGGATTCCTAAAAATGGATTGATCATTTCCGAAAATAAATTTAAATCGCGTACATTTTTTGCTGACAATTGGCCTAACAGGGCACAGCATTGGATGGCTTGTGTAGATCATCCTTCAGACAAAGCGAAAATACAATTTGACATCAAGGCACCTCAGCATTATACTATCATCGCGAATGGGAAAAAGATTTATGAGCAAGTTGATGAGCAAGGCATTAAAATGACATCGTATCAATCGGATTTGTTGCTTCCTACCAAAGTGATGGTTTTTGGGGCAGCGGATTTTAAAGTAGATACGTATACAAACGATCACGGGGTGGAAGTAAGTTCTTGGGTATATCCTCAAAATGAAGAGGCTGGATTTTATGATTTGAGATTGGCAGGACCGATTTTGGATTTTTACATCCAATTATTCGGAGCTTATCCCTTCGAAAAATTAGCGAATGTTCAGTCGACCACCATGTTTGGAGGAATGGAAAACGCTTCGTGTATTTTTTACGATGAAAATGCGATTGATGGGAAACGAAGTATGGAAGGCTTAATTGCTCACGAAATTGTTCATCAATGGTTTGGAAATTGTGCTTCAGAAAAAGATTGGTCTGATTTATGGCTAAGCGAAGGATTCGCAACGTTTTTCACTTCGTATTATTTTGAAAAGAAGGTCGGTCAAGAGGCTAATCAACCTCGATGGATAAAAGATCGAAATTTAGTATTGTCGTATGTTGAAAAATCTAAATTACCGCTGAAGGATACCGTCACGACAAAATTAATGGAATTGTTAAATGCCAATTCGTACCAAAAGGGTGCTTGGGTGTTGCACATGTTGCGCCATCAGTTGGGGGATTCCATTTTTATGGAGGGGGTTTTGGATTATTTTAACACGTTTCGTTTTGGAAATGCAAATACGGCTGATTTTTTTCACATCATGCAAACACACACGAATCAAGGGTTAGCCACATTTCAACACCAATGGCTTCGTGTTGGAGAAAATCCAAAATTGAAATGTAAATCCATAATTGCCGGAAAGAGTTTAAAAATTAACGTAGATCAATTGACAAACTATATCTTCGAATTGCCGCTTGAAATCATGGTGCATTATGAAGATGGTACAAAGGAATTAAAATACGTTCCCATTCACACGAAGTCAACACAAATCAAATGGACATGCGATAAAAAAATAAAGGCTGTTGTTTGGGATCCTCAAGTGGTGCTTCTAGCTGAAATGAACTAAGTAGAGGCCATAAGTACTACTCCAAGGAACTTCCAAAAAAAAGAATTATCTTTGAAAGAAATGATAAAGTTAATAGAAGATAGAATGAATGATATTATTGCTCTTTGCAAAACGCATAGGGTAATGTCTATTGCTTTGTTTGGATCGGCTGCAAAAGGTGCCATGCATGAAAATAGTGACGTTGACTTTTTAGTACAATTCTCGGATGAAATAGATGTGTTAGAATACGCAGACAATTACTTTTCGTTTTTAGAACAATTGGAAAAATTAATAGGAAAAAAAATTGATTTGGTATCGAGAAAATCACTCAAAAACCCAATATTAATTGAAGAAATTGACCGTTCAAAAGTAGACTTGTATGCAGCCTAAAATTCTAAAGTTTCTTCTAGACATTCAAAGTATAATTGAAGAAATAGAAATTATCAAAGCTAAAACTAGTAACAATTTCAATTCATTTCAATCAGACATTATTCTCCAAAGAGCAGTTGAACGAGATTTAGAAATTATAGGGGAAGCAATTCGAAAAATAATTGAAATTGAACCAGCAATTCAAATCACGTCTGCAAAGCATATTATTGGCCTTAGAAATATCATTTCGCATGCATATGATTCCGTAGAGCCTGAAATGATCTGGGGAATAATTCAAAATAATATTCCCATTCTGTCAGAAGAAATCAATAAAATAAAAGGCAATTAAGGTCAACTCAAGGCAATGAGATAAAGAACTAAATCTGAAAAGTCTGATTTTCCGAATTGAAAACAGTTACAATAAATCGTTTGCAAGATTCGCCAGTTCACTTCGCTCACCTTTTTCCAATTTGATGTGTGCAAATAATTCTTGTCCTTTTAACCGATCGACTAAATAGGCCAATCCATTTGAATTTTCATCCAAATAAGGGGTGTCAATTTGGTGCACATCTCCGGTAAAAATGATTTTAGTATTTTCTCCAGCGCGCGTAATGATGGTTTTTACCTCATGAGGCGTAAGATTTTGAGCTTCATCAATGATAAACATGATGTTAGAAAGCGACCTACCGCGAATAAACGCCAGTGGAGTAATCACAATTTTACCATCGGCCTCCATTTCCATAATGGCTTTATGCTTCTTTTCGTTTTCGCCAAATTGAGATTTAATAAATTTTAAATTATCCCATAATGGTTCCATGTATGGAGAAATTTTATCATTTGCATCACCTGGAAGAAATCCAATTTCCTTATTAGATAGCGGCACAATTGGCCTCGCCAAAATCACTTGATGAAACTGCTTGTTTTGTTCTAGAGCGGCAGCCAACGCAAGTAGCGTTTTACCCGTACCGGCCACCCCTTGTAAAGCCACCAATTTGACATGGGGATTCATTAAAGCATGGAAAGCGAAAGCCTGTTCTGCATTTTTAGGTTTTATACCGTAAACAAATTCTTTTTCGATGCGTTCAATTTCATCTGTTAGATGGTTGTAAGTGGCAAGCGATGAGGTTTTTCCATTTTTTAAAATGTAGTAGCCATTTTTAATTTTTTGATCACCAAGAATGGCTTGCTCTTCAATTTTTCCTCTGGTGAAAAGATGACGGATATGTTCCGAATCTACCCCTTCAATGACATAAGAACTGACTGTATCTAACTCACTGTTTTTTACAATTCCTGTCAAGTAATCTTCTGCGGGAATTCCCAATGCCTTTGCTTTGATCCGCAAATTGATATCCTTCGTAATGAGAATGACCTCTTTGTTTTTTTCACTTTCTTTCAGGCAAAGTGCCGCATTGATGATTTTATGATCATTTTTTCCTTGAGCGTAAATTTCCTCCGCGTTTAGTGTTTTTGGATTATTTTCCAATACCACCTTGAAATCCCCTTTTCCTTTACCTAGTGATATCCACTTTTGTAAATTCCCTTCTGAAGAAAGTCGATCGATGAAACGAATCACTTCCCGAGCGGAAAAATTCTTGGTGTCGTTTCCCAATTTAAACTTATCTAATTCTTCTAAAACCGTAATCGGAATTGCCACATGGTTATTTTCAAAACTAGTGATGGCTTCGAAGTCGTGCAGGAGCACAGAGGTGTCCAAAACGAAGATTTTTTGTTTTTTAGGCATAGGGCTATTTTTTATTAAACATAAAAAAAATACCCTAAAATTTCCAGTTTTTGAGCATCAAGTTATACACAACCTGTGTTTGGAAAAATATTTTTATTGCTATACTATTTCAGATGTTGGCACGTTGGGATGAAAATCGGTATACTTCGCGTTTTTTTATTTTTTGAGTGGTGGGGATCATGAGGTAAATTTAGTAAAACGTTTGGTTTATCATTAGTTAAATGCGAAAATTGAGAGTTTGAAAAATACTTAGATTTTCCCTAGAATTGCAAATTCTTCGGAGCGGGGAGTAAAAATCATCCGTTAAATTTATGTTTTATTTATTACTTTTTTTGACACCATTAAAAATCTTTATTCTTTCAATATCTCCATCCATTATTTTAGCAAAAAATCTAATTTTAATTTGCTTTGGAACATTTTTAGAGAATTTTGAATTCATAACATTACAAGCAATTTTGTGATTTTGTTCCTTATTTTGAGTATAAACATCTATACAAATTTCATCAATTGTTTTTTTTTGTAATGAAATTATTAATTTCTCCTCTTTTATTGAATTGACTATTTTTTCTCTAATTTCTAAAAATGCTTCTGAACTTTTTTCCTCAAGAAAGGGGTTAGAATGTTGTAATGCTGGAGAGGAAGGCCCTAAATAAAAATAATCTTCTTTTTTAAAATATGTTAATACTTCCCCTTCCCCAGAATTTTTATCTATTCCTGTGTAAACACCGGAATTAATAACTGAATAAGGATAAAATTCTGGTTGGAAATTTATATTATACCCCCAACGTTTACCTTCAAGTTCACTAGGGTTAAAATAAGGTCCAGGTTCAGGTGAAATTGCAAATTTTACATATTCATCAACAGGATATAATCCATCACCGTATATTTCCCCCTTAAAATTTACTATGCCACAATGATTAACAAGCAATTCATCATTTACATATATTGGGTCGCCTTCAGCTAAATCAGAAAAACCACTTTGATTTAAATCTACTCTAAGAGATGGATTAGGCTTGAATACATCCACTTGATAAGAAAAATCTTTAACGCCTTCAATGGATCTAGTTTCAGTACCAACCTTCTTTATAGCCGGTTCTAAACCTTCCAATTCAACCATGTGAATTACTTGATTCCCCGAAAATGCATATGGTGTGTAATACGGATACTTCGGCGCCAATGGATCCACCGCAAAGAACCTACCTATTCTCGGGTCGTGCATGCGGTATTTGTAGTTGATGGAGTTTCCTTCACCTTTGATTTCGTGATCTGCCTCCTGCCCTTGGAACATATATCGGTATACTTCGCGTTTTTTTATGTTTTGAGTGGTAAAAATCATTAGTTAAATTTAATATTTATTCTTTTAATTTCATTTTTGTCTTGACACAAAAACGAAACAAAAAAGTCAAGGCTGTATATTTCATTGTCGAAAGGATGGCGCTTCAGAAGATATTTTTTGTTTCAGGGCTTTCGACTTTTACTTATTTGCACTTTTGGATTCGTTCGGTGATCCTGCGGCTTCCTCTCTCATATACCAAAAGGTACTGCA